>ONHA01000005.1 GCA_900317515.1 uncultured Eubacteriales bacterium | reverse complement strand
GGACGGGGTATCTTTAACCACATTATACGAGCTCGAGAAGAACCATCATCGCCGCATCGCCCTTTCTCTGGCCGATCTTGACGATTCTGGTGTAACCGCCGTTGCGGTTCACGTACTTCGGAGCGACCTCTTCGAAGAGCTTCTTCGGAAGATCGACCTGCTTCGTGTTCTTCTTGCGGCCCTTGCCTTCAGCCGGGACCTCCTTGATCGGATAGAAGAAGCTGAGCATCTTTCTTCTTGCGTTCAGTCTGGACGGAGCATCCTTCGTGACCTCTTTCGAAACTTCGTCGAATACGGTGACCTTCTTGCCGTCAACAACCTCTTTCACGCGCTTGCCGTTGGCATCCTTGCGCGGAACCTTTACGGTAACGGTAACGGTCTCGAAGTTGTCCTTCTCCTTGACTGCAAGTGCGATGAAGCCTTCAGCGATCTTGCGGACTTCCTTTGCACGAGCCTCAGTCGTCACGATCTTGCCGTTGTAGAGAAGATTGGTGACCTGGTTTCTAAGGAGTGCCTTTCTCTGCGGAGCGGTTTTTCCAAGTTTTCTGTATCCTGCCATATTTACCTCCATATCGCGGAACGTTGCCGACATGCTCTTCGGTCTTACTGCCGGGCGCTGGCATCCGCTGTTTTAATATTTTTCGGAAATGAAACCCGTTCGGATCATTCCTCGCTCGGGCGAAGCTGCAGTCCGAGCTCTTTGAGTTTCGCAAGAACTTCCTCGAGGGACTTGCGGCCAAGGTTTCTGACCTTCATCATATCCTCGGAAGTCTTGTTGCACAGTTCTTCAACCGTGTTGATGCCTGCTCTCTTCAGGCAGTTGTAGGAACGGACGGAAAGCTCGAGTTCATCGATGTTCATCTCGAGAACCTTTTCCTTCTCGTTGTCCTCTTTCTCGATCATGACTTCGGCAGTCATGGCTGCCTCTGTCAGATCGACGAACAGCTTCAGATGCTCGCTGAGCACCTTTGCTGCAAGGCTGACTGCCTCTTCCGGATTCAGGGTGCCCTTCGTCCAGACGTCAAGTGTCAGCTTGTCATAGTCAGTCTGCTGTCCGACGCGAGTGTTTTCCACAGTCATATTGACGCGTTCGATCGGGGTGTAGATTGCGTCAACCGCAATCACGCCGATCGGCATATCATCCTGCTTGCCCTTCTCAGCGCTCACGTAGCCGCGGCCTTTGGTGATGGTAAGTTCCATATACAGCTTGCTGTCAGGTCCGCCGTTCATGGTCGCGATGATCTGATCCGGGTTCATGATCTCGATGTCGGAGTCAACCTGGATATCCGATGCGCGGACGACGCCCTCGCCTTCATACTCGATGTAGGCGGTCTTCGGCTCGTCGGACTCGGAATTGTTCCGGATCGCAAGGCTCTTTAAGTTAAGGATGATCTCCGTAACGTCTTCCTTGACACCCGGGATCGGGCTGAACTCATGGAGCACACCTTCGATCTTGACCTGACTGACAGCTGCGCCGGGCAGCGAAGAAAGCATGATTCTTCTAAGAGAATTACCGAGTGTCGTTCCGTAGCCTCTCTCAAGAGGTTCGACTACAAATCTGCCAACTTTCTTATCATCCGAAACTTCTGCAACTGTAATCTTCGGTTTGTTAAAATCAAACACTAAGTCTTCCCTCCTTTGGGCGCGTGTCTAATGATTACTTGGAATACAACTCGACGATGAGCATCTCATTGACCGGAACATCGATCATCTCTCTCGTCGGAGCTTCCTTGACAGTAGCGGCCATGTGCTCGACGTCGACATCAAGCCATTCCGGAACTGCACGGCCTGCTGTAGCAGCAAGGATGCCGTTTTCTGCCTTATATCTTGCGGAAGACTGCTTCTTCTCCTTGATCTCGATCTTGTCGCCGACAGACACTTCATAGGAAGGAATGTTGACGCAGGAGCCGTTCACAAGAACATGCTTGTGATCGACGATCTGACGAGCCTCGCGGCGAGTGCGTGCGAAGCCGGCGCGGAAAAGGATGTTGTCCAGACGAAGCTCAAGCATGGTCATGAGGTTTGCACCGGTCATGCCCTTCATGCGGACCGCTTTCTCATAGTAGTTGCGGAACGGCTTCTCAAGGACGCCATAGATGAATTTTGCTTTCTGTTTCTCACGAAGCTGCAGTCCGTATTCGGACATCTTGCGATTGCTTCTCTTGAGTTCACGTGTAGACTTCTTATCGATTCCGAGATACTGCGGCTCCATACCGAGCGATCTGCATCTCTTAAGATAAGGTACTCTGTTTACTGCCATATTGCTTAGGACCTCCGTAATGATCTGAAATTAATGCGCAATTTCCATGCGGCTGATAAATGAAATGGAATTATACTCTTCTGCGCTTCGGCGGACGGCAGCCATTGTGCGGTACCGGAGTTACATCCTCGATACTGACAACCTGAAGACCGGATGCGGAGAGTGCGCGGATAGCCGCCTCACGTCCCGAGCCCGGGCCCTTGACGAACACTTCCACAGTCTTGAGACCGTGCGGAAGAGCTGCCTTTGTTGCCGTCTCTGCTGCCATCTGGGCAGCATAAGGTGTAGATTTCCTTGAACCGCGGAATCCCAGGCCGCCGGCGGAAGCCCATGAAAGAGCATTGCCGTTCGCATCCGTCAGAGTAACGATCGTGTTATTGAAGGATGACTGAATGTGAGCCTGTCCATGTTCAACGTTTTTCCTGACCTTCCTCTTAGAGGAAGCCGTCTTTTTAGCTGATGCTTTACCTGCCATAAAAACTAACCTACTTTCCTTTCTAAACTACCGAAAATTATTTCTTCTTGTTAGCGACTGTGCGCTTCGGTCCCTTGCGGGTCCGGGCATTGTTCTTGGTGTTCTGACCGCGAACCGGAAGGCCCTTTCTGTGACGGATGCCTCTGTAGCAGCCGATCTCAGTGAGACGCTTGATGTTCATGGCGACTTCACGGCGAAGATCACCTTCCACCAGGCATGTAGCTTCCATAACGTCCTTGATGCGTGTGACTTCCTCGTCGGTAAGGTCACGTACGCGCGTGTCCGGGTTGACATTAGCACCCGCAAGGATCTTGTTCGATGTAGATCTGCCGATACCATAGATATAGGTCAGACCGATCTCGACACGCTTGTCTCTTGGTAAATCCACTCCAGCTATACGAGCCATTGTTTTCCTCCAAACTTCAGTTTCAATTTTGTTTCTTAGTTTCTCAACTGGGGCAGGGACTACTGCCCAGCCATCGCAAAAATCAGGATGACCTTTCCGCCGCGCGAGATGAACGCACGCCGGTATTAAGCACTAATATCCGCTCGTAAGCTGATATATAGTTAAAGCCGTGTCCGTGCAGCCGCGCCCCGGACAGCTTTTTTCACCTAATTTAATCAGCCCTGTTTCTGCTTGTGCTTCGGATTCTCGCAGATAATTCTGATGGAACCCTTTCTTTTGATGACTTTGCACTTCTCACAAATAGGTTTTACGGAAGATCTAACCTTCATTATAAACCTCCTTTCCGCAAATCACTCTGCTTTGAATGTAAAATCCGCGCCAAAGGCGCACAAAAGTCCGCATAGTATGATACTACGCTGCGGGCCTTTTTGCAAGCATTATTTTTAAAAACTTTTTTCTTTACTTGTCGCGCCAGATGATGCGTCCCTTGTCAAGATCGTACGGCGAAAGCTCAATCGTTACCTTGTCGCCCGGAAGGATTCGAATGAAATTCATGCGAAGCTTTCCGCTGATGTGTGCCAGGACTACATGCTTGTTCGAAAGTTCCACACGGAACATGGCATTCGGGAGCTTTTCAATAACCGTCCCTTCCACTTCAATCGAATCAGCTCTAGACATATGTTTGATATCCTCCTTCTTGACCGGTCAGTATCTCCGGCTCTCCATTCGTAATCAGGATGGTGTTTTCATAGTGTGCCGCCAGGCTTCCATCCTCTGTTCTGATCGTCCAGCCGTCCGGCATGAGACGAATTTCTTCACCGCCCGCTGTCAGCATGGGCTCGATGGCAAAGGTCATGCCCGGCACCAGCAGGATTCCTCTGCCCTTCTGTTCAAAGTTCGGGATCATCGGATTCTCATGAAGGTGAGGCCCGATCCCGTGTCCGGTGAGCTCTCTCACGATCCCTCTTCCGCGGCTCTCCGCAAACCAGCCGATCGCCGCCGAGATATCGTAGAGGTGATTGCCCGCTTTTGCAAGCCGCATCCCCGTAAAGAAGCTCTCCCGCGTGTCTTTTATGAGCGACTCTGCCTCCGCGCTTATTGTTCCGACGCCCCAGGTCCTCGCCGCGTCCGAATGCCAGCCCTTGTAGATAAGTCCGGCATCGAGCGATACGATGTCTCCCTCCTTAAGGATGATCTCCTCTGAAGGGATCCCGTGGACCACCACGTCGTTCACGGAAATGCAGACCGCCGCGGGAAACCCCCGGTAATTCTTGAAATTGGGGATTCCTCCGAGCCTTCGGATCTCCTCCTCTCCCACAGCGTTGATCTCCGCTGTAGAGATGCCCGGGCGGATCACCTGCCTCATGGCTTCGTGAACCTGAGCCAGCATCCGCCCCGAGATCCTCATTTTTTCAATTTGTTCTTCTGTTCTGACCTTTACAGGCATTACTTACCGATCTTCTCCAGAATCTCTGCAAAGACTGCATCCATATCCTGGGTTCCGTCAATGTTTACGACCAGTCCCTTTGCCTCATAGTAGTCAATGAGAGGCTGGGTCTGTGCGTGATAAACGCTTAAGCGGTTCTTGACGGTCTCCGGCTTGTCATCGTCACGGATGATCAGCTTCGCTCCGCAGACATCGCAGACATCGGCGACCTTCGGTGCGTTGAAGATGACGTGGTAGGTAGCTCCGCAGCCTACGCATGCGCGGCGGCCGGACATTCTGTCGATGATTGCCTCATCCGGAACATCGATGTTGACGGCGTAGTCAACGTTCTCTCCCTTTGCGGCGAGTGCTGCGTCGAGAGCCTCGGCCTGCGGGATCGTGCGCGGGAAACCGTCCAGGACATAGCCGTTCTTTGCGTCAGCCTGGCTGATGCGGTCAACGACGAGATCGCAGACGAGTTCGTCCGGGACAAGCTGTCCTGCATCCATGTAACCCTTTGCCTTCTTGCCGAGCTCCGTTCCGCCCTTGATGTTTGCGCGGAAGATATCACCCGTCGAGATGTGGGGGATATTGTACTCAGCAGCAAGTCTCTTGGCCTGTGTGCCCTTTCCTGCTCCGGGGGCGCCTAACATGATAACCTTCATTTTAACCCTCCTCTCAATCAAAATCTCTTAAAACACCTATGGGGACGCCCCGCATTATGCACGGGCTGTCCCCCTTTAGGTTACGAATTTAAAAATCCCCTGTAATTTCTCACAACCATCATCGATTCGATCTGCTTGACCGTCTCAAGGATGACGCCGACGATAATGATGATCGACGTTCCGCCGAAGGAGACGCTGGCGCTGAACACGCCGTTGAAGAAGAACGGGATGATCGCGATGATCACAAGCCCTACCGCGCCGATGAAGATGATATAGTTCAGAAGCTTGGTAAGGTAGTCGGACGTCGGACGGCCCGGACGAATACCGGGGATAAATCCGCCCTGCTTCTTCATATTGTCGGCAATCTCAAGCGGATTGAAGGTGATCGACGTGTAGAAGTACGCGAAGAAGATCACGAGGACAATATAGAGAATCAGTCCGATGTTGTAGATCGGTCTTGCCCACTGGAACCAGTTGTTGGAACTCAGGATCCCGAGGATCGTACCGCCGACGCCCTGGGCATTGTTCTTGCCGATGAACGTGGCGATGATGCCCGGGAAGGACATGATCGACGAAGCGAAGATAACCGGGATGACGCCGGCTGTGTTGACCTTGAGCGGAATGTGCGTGCTCTGGCCGCCGACAACCCTGCGGCCGACCGTCTTCTTGGAGTACTGAACCGGAATTCTCCGGATGGCACCGTTCAGAAGAAGGACCATGACGACCATCACAAGGATGATGGCGATGATGATAATTGCCGCGAGAGCCCCTCTGGCTATCGTTTTGCCCTTTACGAACTGCTCGTAAAGGCTTGCAAGATCAGACGGCACTCTGGAGAGGATATTGATGAGAAGCACCATGGAGATGCCGTTTCCGATACCCTTTTCCATGATCTGCTCGCCGATCCACATAAGGAATGAAGAACCTGCTGTCAGGGAAGCGATAACAACAACTGCCTTCGCGAAATCCATATTCGGGATAAGACCGTTATTGCCGAAACCGACCGTCATAGCGATCGATTCGAACAGTGAAAGTCCGACCGTCAGGTAACGGGTAATCGCTGTAAGCTTCTTCCTGCCGTCTTCACCATCACGCTGCATTTCTTCAAGTGCAGGAATTGCAATCGTCAAAAGCTGAACAATAATCGAAGAAGTGATGTACGGTGTGATGGACAGTGCCAGGATCGACATGCTCGAGAAAGAACCGCCTGTGAACGCATCAAAGAAGTTGAAGGCGTCGCCTGTCTGGGACGCGAACCACTCCGAGAAATAGTTCCTGTTCACACCCGGCACCGGAATCTGGGATCCCAGTCGGATTATGATCAGGCACAGAAGTACGTAGAGCATTCTGTGCCGGACATCCTTGACTTTAAATATGTCCATTACCTTTTTAAACATCAGATCACCTCGACTGTCCCGCCTGCCGCTTCAATTTTAGCCTTTGCACTCTCGGTGACCTTAGCAACCTTTACGGTAAGCTTCTTGGTCAGTTCACCGCCGCCGAGAATCTTGACGCCGTCAATAACCTTGGCCACAATGCCGTTCTCAAGGAGAAGCTCAGCCGTTACGACCGTGCCGTCCTCGAACTGCTCAAGTCTTTCGACGTTGACATATGCATATACCTTGGAATTGCGGTTGTTGAATCCTCTCTTCGGAAGACGTCTGAAAAGAGGCATCTGGCCGCCTTCAAAACCGATACGCGGTGCGCCGGAACGAGCCTTCTGGCCCTTGTGTCCCTTGCCTGCCGTCTTTCCGTTGCCGGAGCTCTCGCCGCGGCCTCTGCGGAAATTATCGTTATGCTTGGAACCGGCAGCCGGTTTTAATGTCGATAAATCCATTACTGGCACCTCCTATCAAACTTCTTCTACTTTGACCAGGTAACCGATCTTGGCGATCTGGCCGCGGGTAGCTGCATTGTCCGGAAGGATAACGCTGGAGTTCAGCTTCTTGAAGCCCATGGACTCAATGACCTTCTTATTCTTCGGAACAGCTCCGATCGTAGACTTTACGAGTGTAATTTTGAGTTTCTTTTCTTCTGCCATTTCGTTGACCTCCCTTACGCTTTGATCTCATCAACGGACTTGCCGCGGAGACGAGCGACCTCTTCCGGAGTCTTAAGACCCTTCAGGGCTGCAAGAGTTGCGAAAACGACATTCTGCTTGTTGTTGGAGCCAAGGGATTTCGTACGGATGTTACGAATTCCGGCAAGCTCGACAACAGCACGGGCAGCGCCGCCGGAGATAACGCCGGTACCTTCCGGAGCTCTCTTCAGGAGAACCTGAGCGCCGCCGAACTTGCCGAGGTTATCAAAGGTGATGCTGTTATAATCTGTTCTCGCCACCGAAATCATATGCTTCTCGGCATCTTCTTTTCCTTTGCGGATCGCTTCCGGAATTTCAGCTGCCTTGCCGAGGCCTGCGCCTACATGGCCGTTCTTGTCGCCTACAACTACGAGTGCGGAGAAGCGCATATTGCGGCCGCCCTTGACGACTTTCGTTACGCGCTTGATGGCAACGACTCTGTCCTCGAGACCGTTCTCATCTTTATCCATTCTTTTATTTTCGTTCTGTCTCATGAAAATTCCCCTTCCTCTTAGAATGCAAGCCCTGCTTCACGTGCTGCATCGGCAAGAGCCTTGATCTTTCCGTGGTACACAAAACCGCCGCGGTCAAATACGACTTCCTTGATGCCGGCATTCAGAGCCTTCTCGCCGATCACTTTGCCGACCTTGGCTGCTGCTTCAACGGTATCCGTGTACTCAAGGCCTTCCTTAACCTCAGCCTGAAGTGTGGAAGCGGAAACGAGTGTCACACCCTTAACATCATCGATGATCTGGGCATACATATGCTTGTTGCTGCGGAAGACTGCGAGTCTCGGACGCTCAGCCGTTCCGGAAATATGTCCGCGCATTCTCATGTGCTTCTTCTCACGAATCGCGGCTCTAGATGGCTTTGTAATCATCTCTCACACTCTCCTTTCTTTATTTCTTACCGGTCTTACCGACCTTGCGGCGGATAACTTCATCGCTGTACTTGATGCCCTTGCCCTTATACGGTTCCGGCGGTCTCTTTACGCGAATGTTTGCCGCATACTGTCCAACGGCTTCCTTGCTGATGCCCTTGATGATGATCTTGTTGTTCTCGACGGTGGACTCGATGCCTTCCGGATCGATCATTTCCACCGGGTGGCTGTAGCCGAGGGAGAGGACAAGCTTGTTGCCCTGCTTCTGAGCTCTGTAGCCGACACCGTTGATCTCAAGAGTCTTGGTGAAGCCTTCCGTGACACCGACCACCATGTTGTGGATAAGTGCGCGGGTCAGACCGTGGAGGGATTTCTCCTTCTTCTGGTCGTTCGGACGGGTTACATGAATCTCGTTGTCTTTAACTTCGATACCGATTTCCGGAGCAAAGGTCTTGGTGATCTGACCCTTGGGTCCCTTCACGGTCACTGTGTTGTCCGCTGTGACTTCTGCAGTTACGCCTGCCGGAATCACAACCGGAAGTCTGCCGATACGTGACATGATGTTTCCTCCTAAACTTAGATTTTCGGGGACATAAGTCCCTGTTTTCAGTTCGTTCCGCTTTATGCGGAATATATGGGAAATGAATCCCAAAGCACTCGGCGCTGCCGGACCATCCATCCGGCAAGGCCGTCTGAGCACTTTTTACCAGATAAATGCAAGAACCTCGCCGCCGACGTTCTGCTGTCTTGCAGCCTTGTCGGTCATGACACCCTTGTTGGTGGAAATGATGGCGATGCCGAGGCCGCCCAGGACCTTCGGAAGCTCCTCAGCGCCCGCATAGATGCGGAGGCCCGGTCTGGAGATTCTCTTTAAGCCGCTGATGACCTTTTCATTCTTATTCTTGCCGTACTTTAAGGTGACATGGATCGTCTTCTCCACGCCCTCGCCGACAAGATCGTACTTTGCGATGTAGCCTTCGTCGACCAGGATGTCAGCGATAGCAATCTTCATCTTGGAAGCCGGTACGTCAACAGTGTCGTGCTTCCTGATATTCGCATTGCGGATTCTGGTGAGCATATCCGCGATCGGATCATTCGTCGTAGTCATTTAATGACGCTCCTTTCTTTCTAAAGTTCTTTACCACGATGCTTTCTTAACGCCCGGAATCTCGCCCTTGTAAGCTAATTCGCGGAAGCAGATACGGCAGATGCCGTACTTAGAAAGAACAGAATGCGGACGACCGCAGATACTGCAGCGTGTATACTCTCTTGTGGAGAACTTCGGCTTCTTGGCCTGTTTCAATTTCATTGATTTCTTTGCCACGATCTTATCTCCTTTACTTAGCGAACGGCATATTGAACAGTCTCAGCAGTTCGCGGGCCTCTTCGTCCGTCTTTGCAGTCGTGACGAAGATGATATCCATGCCCCTTACCTTGTCGATCTTATCATACTCGATTTCCGGGAAGATGAGCTGCTCTTTGACAGCGAGGGCATAGTTGCCGCGGCCGTCAAAAGCATTCGGGTTCACGCCGCGGAAGTCGCGGACACGCGGAAGAGAGAGATTGATAAGACGGTCAGCGAACTCATACATACGCTCGCCGCGGAGTGTGACTTTGCAGCCGATCGGCATGCCTTCACGAAGCTTGAAGTTCGCGATGGACTTCTTAGCCTTGGTGCGGATTGCCTTCTGGCCGGTGATGGTCTCCATGTCTGCAACAGCAGCATCAAGGAGCTTGACGTTTTCCTTGGCCTCGCCAACACCCATGTTGACGACAATCTTTACGAGCTTCGGAACTTCCATCGGATTCTTATACTCAAATTTCTTTTTGAGTGCCGGTACGATTTCATTTTCGTACTGTTCTTTAAGTCTGCTCAAAACCTGTTCCTCCTTCCTCAGCCGATTGTCTCGCCGGTTTTCTTGGCGAAGCGGACCTTCTTATCATTTTCAAAGCGGAAACCGATTCTGGTCGGCTGGCCTTTGTGAAGGTACATGACATTCGAAATGCTGATCGGCGCCTCACGGTTCACGATACCGCCGTTCTGGTTTGCTGCCGACGGCTTCTCGTGCTTGGTGATCATGTTGACGCCCTCGACCACGATCGTGCTGTTCTTGGCATTGACAGAGAGGACCTTGCCTTCCTTGTCTTTATCCTTGCCGGCGATGACGCGGACGGTATCGCCCTTCTTAATCTTAAGTGTAGCCATTCCTTTACCCCCTTACAGTACTTCCGGAGCAAGAGAAACGATCTTCATGAACTGCTTCTCTCTGAGCTCACGGGCAACGGGTCCGAAAATACGTGTTCCTCTCGGTGTCTTGTCATCCTTGATGATAACAGCAGCATTCTCGTCAAAGCGGATGTAGGAACCATCCTTGCGGCGGGAGCCGTCGACCGTACGGACGACAACAGCCTTGACCACATCACCTTTTTTCACAACGCCGCCGGGTGTTGCATCTTTAACCGTAGCAACGATAACATCGCCGATATGGGCATATCTTCTGGTAGAGCCGCCCATGACACGGATACACAGAATTTCCTTCGCTCCGGTATTATCAGCGACTCTCAGTCTGCTTTCCTGTTGAATCATACTTGTATCCTCCTATTTGCTCACGCCGGGCAGCTTACTTAACCTTCTCGACGATCTCGACAAGTCTCCATCTCTTATCCTTGGAGAGAGGTCTTGTCTCCATAACCCTTACGGTATCGCCGATGCTGCACTCATTGTTCTCATCATGAGCTTTCAGCTTATAGGTCTTGTTAACGATCTTCTTGTAAAGCGGATGACGGACACGGTCCTCGATTGCAACGACGATCGTCTTGTCCATCTTATTGCTGACGACTTTGCCGACGCGTGTTTTTCTGAGGTTTCTTTCTTCCATTATTAAGCCTCCTTAGCC
The DNA here is from genome assembly GCA_900317515.1 of uncultured Eubacteriales bacterium. Taxonomy (GTDB): domain Bacteria; phylum Bacillota; class Clostridia; order Lachnospirales; family Lachnospiraceae; genus Chordicoccus. Next base: position 83,692 of record ONHA01000005.1, on the reverse strand, counting down.
TTCTCGGCAATCACGGTCTGGATCCTGGCGATGTTCTTGCGGACCTCACCGACTCTTGCAGTATTGTCCAGCTGATTCGTAGCGTTCTGGAATCTCAGGTTGAACAGCTCTTTCTTCGCCGATACCAGTTCCTCGTTCAGCTCTGCAGCGCTCTTACCGCGCAGAGACTCTAAATATTTCGTACTTTTCATTCCTGATCACCGCCTTCTGCATTGGTTGCAGCCTCTTCCACACCGTTGACCTGCTCACGGGAATAAATCTTGCAGGTGCACGGAAGCTTGTGCATGGCAAGGCGAAGAGCCTCACGGGCATCAGCTTCGGGAACGCCAGCGACCTCAAAGAGGACACGGCCCGGCTTGACAACAGCTACCCAGTACTCGACAGAACCTTTACCGGAACCCATACGGGTCTCAGCGGGCTTTGCCGTTACCGGCTTATCCGGGAAAATATCGATCCAGACTTTTCCGCCACGCTTCAGGTAACGGGTAAGGGCAACACGGGCTGCCTCGATCTGGTTGGATTTGATCCAGCACGGTTCGCTTGCGACAAGTGCGAACTCGCCGCGTGTCACGCGTGTTCCTCTGGTCGGCTTACCTCTCATGGAACCGCGGAACTGCTTTCTCCGCTTAACTCTCTTCGGCATTAACATTACTGATCACTCCCTTCCTTTTTAGCCTTCTTCGGAAGTACTTCACCTTTGTAGATCCACGCCTTGACGCCGACCTTACCGTAGGTCGTGTCAGCTTCTGCAAAGCCGTAATCGATGTCTGCACGAAGTGTCTGAAGCGGGATGGTGCCTTCGCTGTAAGTCTCTTTACGCGCGATGTCTGCGCCGCCGAGACGGCCGGAGACGCTCGTCTTGATGCCCTTTGCGCCTGCGCGCATGGTTCTCTGCATCGTGGACTTCATTGCACGGCGGAAAGAGATACGGTTCTCGAGCTGAAGAGCGATGTTCTCGGCAACAAGCTGAGCATCGCAGTCGGCCTGCTTGATCTCCTTGATGTCAAGGATGACGCGGCGGCCGAGCATCTTGGAGAGCTCTGCGCGAAGCTTCTCGATCTCAGCGCCGCCCTTGCCGATGACGATACCCGGCTTAGCGGTCTGGATGGAGATCTTGACGCGGTCAGAAGCGCGCTCGATCATGATATCAGAAATGCCGGCGCTGTAAAGGCGCTTCTTTAAGAACACACGGATCTTGTGGTCCTCGGCAAGATTAGCTGCAAAATCCTTGTCAGCATACCATTTGGAATTCCAATCCTTGATGATTCCGACTCTAAGGCCGTGCGGATTGACTTTCTGTCCCATATTGCCCCTCCTTATTTCTCATCCAGCACTACGGTGATGTGGCTGTTGCGCTTCAGGATTCTGTAAGCGCGGCCCTGGGCCCTCGGCTGGATTCTCTTCATTGTCGGTGCGCTTCCCGCGTAGCATTCCGCAACATAAAGGTTCGCGCGGTTCATGCCGTTGTTGTTCTCGGCATTGGCGATTGCGGACTCAAGCAGCTTCTTGATGACGCTTGAGGCATACCGCGGGCTGTAGGTAAGGATGCCGAGTGCAGTCTCTACATCCTTGCCGCGGATCGCATCGAGAACGAAGCAGGCCTTCTGAACAGACATCCTGGCATAGGAGACCTTTGCGGACGGCCTTTTCTCTCTGTTTACTTCATTTCTCTCCCGTTTGATTTGGGATCTATGTCCTTTAGCCATGAATATTCTCCTTTCGATCTGCCCGGCGCTTACCTGGACTTCTTCTCGGTATTGCCGTGGCCGCGATATGTGCGGGTTGCGACAAATTCGCCGAGCTTGTGGCCGACCATATCTTCCGTCACATAGACCGGAACATGCTTTCTGCCGTCATGTACGGCAAATGTATGTCCCACAAAGCTCGGGAAGATCGTGGAACGGCGTGACCATGTCTTGATAACAGCCTTGTCACCGGATGCGTTCAGTGCATCGACCTTCTTAAGAAGATGCGCATCAGCGAACGGGCCTTTCTTTAATGAACGTGCCATATCCTATACCTCCTTACTTAGAAGAACCTTTGCCGTTTCTTCTTCTTACGATCAGCTTGTTCGACTGTTTCTTATGCTTCCTGGTCTTGTAACCAAGAGCCGGCTTGCCCCACGGTGTGGACGGACCCGGACGACCGACCGGAGCTCTGCCCTCACCACCGCCGTGCGGATGGTCATTCGGGTTCATGACGGAACCTCTGTTGTGCGGACGGATGCCCATGTGTCTCTTGCGGCCTGCCTTACCGATGTTGATCAGGTTGTGCTCGCCGTTGCCTACGACACCGATGGTTGCGCGGCACTCGATCGGAACCATTCTCATCTCGCCGGACGGAAGACGAAGGGTTGCATACTTGCCTTCCTTAGCCATGAGCTGAGCTGCGTTGCCGGCTGCGCGGACCATCTGGCCGCCCTTGCCCGGGAAGAGCTCAACGTTGTGAACCATAGTACCGACCGGGATAACGGAAAGCGGGAGGCAGTTGCCGACATGAATTTCGGCTTCCGGGCCGCTCATGAGCTTCATGCCGACCTTGAGGCCTTCCGGAGCGAGGATGTAAGCCTTCTCGCCGTCTGCGTAGCAGATCAGAGCGATGTTCGCGGTGCGGTTCGGATCGTACTCGATCGTCTTGACGACTGCCGGGATACCGTCCTTCGCGTTGCGCTTGAAATCGATGATTCTGTATCTGCGTCTCTCTCCGCCCCCACGGAAGCGGCTTGTGATCTTGCCCTGGTTGTTGCGGCCCGCGGTCTTCTTAAGAGACTCGGTGAGGGACTTTTCCGGTTTCTTCGCAGTGATCTCGGAGAAAGCGGAGCCCGTCATGTGACGTCTTGACGGGGTATACGGCTTATAGGTTTTAATAGCCATTTTAGTAATCTCCTTCTTTTATATCACGCGCCGTATAGTTAATTCACAGCGCGTATAGTTAAGCGGCATGTTTCGAAAATGAACTTCTGCCGCGGCCTTTCATGCACTCATCAAAGAGTTCCGAAAAGCTCGATTTCCTTGCTGTCCTCGGTCAGGTAAACGATTGCTTTCTTCTTCGCAGCCGTCTTGCCGAAGGTCATGCCGCGGCGTCTGGTCTTACCCTCAAGGTTCATGGTGTTGACCTTCTTGACCTTGGTGCCCTCGAACATCTTCTCGACGGCTTCCTTGACCTGAGTCTTGGTAGCATCCGTATGAACGTAGAACGTGTACTTCTTGTCAGCCATCTCGTTCATGGATTTCTCAGTGACGACCGGCTTTAAGATAACGTCATAATATTTCAGATCTGCCATTATGCAAATACCTCCTCGATCGCCTTCACTGCATCCTGGGTCAGGACCAGCTTGTTGTACTTAAGGATATCATAGGTGCAGAGCGCGCCGGCGTTCGTGATCTTGACTTCCTGCATGTTGCGGGCGGAAAGGAAAAGGTTCTTGTCGCTTCCTGCCGTTACAACGTAAGCCTTGTCAGCGCCGAGGTTCTTCATGACCTTTGCGAATTCCTTGGTCTTCGGTGCTTCAAATGCGAGCTTGTCCACAACGATCATGTTGCCGTCAGCAAGCTTGGTGGTGAGAACGGACTTGAGAGCCGCCTTTCTCTCCTTGCTGTTCATGCTGATCTTGTAGCTTCTCGGGACCGGTGCGAACACCACGCCGCCGTGTGTCCACTGCGGAGATCTCGTCGAACCCTGTCTCGCATGTCCTGTTCCCTTCTGTCTCCAGGGCTTTCTTCCGCCGCCGGAAACTTCAGAGCGAGTCTTGGCCTTCTGTGTGCCCTGACGGAGCGCCGCCAGATGCTGCACAACCGCAAGATGTACCAGGTTTTCCTTGACCGGAGCGGCAAATACGCTGTCTGCCACTTCCATTGTCCCGACTTCCTGGCCATCCATATTATAAATAGATACGTTAGCCATCTTACATCGTCCTCCTATCTGACTGAAGTGTTACTTGCACTTAACTGTTTCTCTGATCGTGACGAGGCACTTCTTCGGTCCCGGAACCGCGCCCTTCACAAGGATGAGATTCTTATCCGCATCGACGCGGACGATCTCGAGGTTCTGGATCGTGATGCGCTTGCTGCCCATCTGTCCCGGCATGCCTTTGCCCTTGAATACGCGGCTCGGATCGGAGGATGAGCCGTTGGAGCCTGCATGGCGATGGAACTTGGAACCGTGCTTCATCGGGCCTCTGTGCTGGCCGAAACGCTTGATCGCGCTCTGGAAGCCTTTGCCCTTCGAAACAGCCGTGGCATCGATATGATCGCCGGCTGCGAAGATGTCAGCCTTGATCTCATCGCCGACCTTGTAGTCAGCGGCATTCTCGAAGCGGAACTCTTTCATGAATCTTCTGACGGAAACGCCGGCCTTCTCGTAGACGCCCTTGACACCCTTGGTGACAAGCTTCTCACGGATATCGCCGAAGCCGACCTGAACTGCTTCATAGCCGTCCTTCTCAACCGTCTTGATCTGTGTGACCACGCACGGGCCGGCCTGAAGGACCGTCACCGGTGTGACAGCACCGTCGTCAGCAAAGACCTGAGTCATGCCGACTTTTGTCGCAAGTATTGCTTTTTTCATTTTCTTCCTCCTTACAGCGGATTGCACTTGCACGCAATCATACTAATGTGTTGTTACCTCGTCTTCATCTTGATGTCGATGTAGACGCCTGCAGGCATTTCGAGGTGGCTCAAGGAATCAACGACCTTCTGAGTCGGAGCGATGATGTCGATCAGTCTCTTGTGAGTTCTCTGCTCGAACTGCTCACGGGAGTCCTTGTACTTGTGTACCGCACGAAGGATCGTGACCACTTCCTTTTTAGTAGGAAGCGGGACGGGTCCGCTCACGGTAGCACCGCTCTTCTTCACCGTGTCGATGATCTTTGCGGCCGATGCATCCACTAAGGTATGATCGTACGCCTTGAGAGTGATTCTCATAACCTGAGTTGCCATAAAAAAAGTCCCTCCTTTTCGCACTTTGGACGAGTACGACAAGCAGTGACTGTACACATTCCCGTGTGTTTCTTTTTTTCTCGAATCCACACGTTTGTTTCCGCCTCTATGGCGGACATTTCTGCACAGTGACTTGTCGCCAGTATCTTTACATGACATTCGCTCCACGGAGAACCTGCATCGAATGTGCAGCAACTTCACGCTTCACAGCTATCATGTCACAGCGTTTGATATTATACAGAAAAGTCCCTGCAAATGCAAGGACTTTTTTTCATAATCCGTATGTTTTTTTTCGCGTGCAAGATGCATCAGAGAACTTCCGACAGATCCACGACGTCGATGCCTGTGACCGGGTCTCTGCGGACCGTCGGCTCCGCGCCGCTTCTCTTCACCTGCTCGACGATCTCCTCCAGCGTAAGCCGCTCCACCGGCATGATCCGGTCGCCGTCCGCCGGGAGCTCTTCCGGCTCCTCTTCCGGCACATCCTGCGCAGCTTCTTCCGGCGCCGCAGCATCCTCGGCATGTGTCCGGCCTTCAAACTCGGCCGTCTTTCCGCCCGGAACCGGCAGCTCCTCAGCGGGCTCCTCGAACCGCTTCGTCGGCTCCTCCGCGAGGCGCTCGATGTCGCGTCTCGTCTCCTCGTCGTCCAGGTGTCCGTAGAGCGCCACATCCTCCGCCGTGGAGTCAAGCGCCTTCTTTACCTTTTCGGCCGTATCCTCGTAGACGAAGTCGTTTTCGTCGTCGCCGTCCTCATCCTCGTCTTCCTCGGAGTCGTGCTTCTTCCAGAGCTCCGAGAGTATGAAGAGAATGATTACGAAGAGAACGATGAGGCCGACGATGATCATCCCCTCGGTACTCTGCATGGCAACGATGATGTAGCCGATGAAAGGTACGGTGATGAACACGCGGGAGACGTAGTTCCTGATCGTGACTTCCGTCGTCGGGCCTTCCTTGTCGGATGCGTCGAGCACGGTGAACTTGCCCGTCTCGGCATTGCCCTCGACGACGACATACGCGAAGGTCGAGTTCGCGTCCTCCTTCAGGACCTCATCGCCTGCCTTGATGCTCTTTACCTCGACATCCTCGGAATAGGTGATCGAGCCGAGAGGCAGGTTTGTTTCCATCTCTCTCGAGTCGATGATCGTCGTCGTGATGCCGAGAACCGGCGGAACAAGGATTGCCACCGCCGTAAGAATTGCCGCTATAAGAAATATGTTGACGATTGCCTTTAAAAATTTCGACATAGCCTTCTCCCCTTTTTATTTAAACTCCTTTTTATCTTACCATTTTTTTGGGTCTGTGTACATACTTTTCGCCTCTTGCCTTTCAAATTTGTTTCCTATATAATTATGCACATGTACACAGATATTAAAACCATTGAAGATTTATCACTGAACGCCTGGCCGTCCTTTCAGATGCTCTTCTACGACGGGTGGATCATGCGCTACTCCGCGTTCTACACCCACAGAACCAACTGCGTGGAGCAGATCGGCGCTTCCATCCTGCCGCTTGAGGAGAAGATCCCCTACTGCGAGCGCATTTACCGCCGCTGGAAGACGCCCTGCATTTTCAAGATCACGCCCGTCACGGATCCGGCTCTGGACGGGCTCCTCGAATCGCGCGGCTACAGGATCGAGCACCGGGTCTACAACATGACGGCGGACATCAGCCGTCCCGTTCCTTCTGAAAATGAAACCCTCCCCCGCCTCACCGTCGAAAGCCGGGTGAACGCGAAGTGGATCGAGGGGCTCTTTACGCTTAAAAACACAACCGATCCGGTCCACCTGTCCATCGTCCCGGACATGTACGCCGCCATCCCCATGGATGAGGTCGCGGTCTCCCTCCGCCTGCCGGACGGCTCCTGCGGTGCGACCGGCCTCGGCATCCTCGACCGGGACTACATCGGCGTCTATGCGATCCATGTCCGCGAGGATCTCCGGCAGAGAGGCATTGCCGCCGCGATCGTAAAGCGCATCCTTGCGGAAGGCCGCAAAGCGGGAGCTACCCGGGCTTATCTCCAGGTCGTCGCCGGCAACATGCCCGCAAGGAACCTCTACCGCAAGCTCGGCTTCACCGATTCCCACGTGGACTGGTTCCGCGTAAAGTACGACTGATAAGACACAAAAAAGGACTGCCCGGCGGCAGTCCTTTTTTTGCGGTTCAGTTCACTCTGGTCAGATATGCTTCGATCTGCTCCAGCGCCTCATCTTCGTCCTCACCGTTCACGGAAACTGTCACTTCTTCGCCGGATTCGAGCCCCATCGTCATCATGCCCATGATGCTCTTGGCATTGACGCGCTTGTTGCCCGATTCAATGTAGATGTCACTTCTGAACTGGCTTGCCACCTGTACAAGAAGAGCGACCGGCCGGGTCTCGGTACTGCCGTCTACCTGAATCGTAATGTCCTTTTTTTTCATATAATATCCTCCTCACAGGCCTTCCGCCTGAATTATACTCTTCTCTTTTTCCCTGAGCGCCTCCGCCGCTTCATGCAGCTTCATAAGGCGGTGATTGACGCCCGATTTGCCGATCGGCGGGTCAAGAAGTCTGCCGAGTTCCTCCAGCGTGGTTTCATCCGGATTTGCGAGCCTGACTTCCGCCATCTCCCGGAGCTGCTTCTTCAGCGTTCCGAGCGCTCCCATATCCTTCAGGTATTCGCAGTCCTCGCGCTGGCGCAGGGACATTTCAATCGTCTTTCGGATGTTGGCGGCTTCGCAGTTCACCTTCCGGTTGATGGTGCCCCGCATTTCCCGCACGATCCTTACATTTTCGAACTCCATGAGGGCCTTCGCGGCTCCCATGAGTCCCAGTGCAAGAGCAATGCTCTCCGCCTCCTTGACGTAGGCCACGAACGCGCCTTTCCGCTCCGTAAGTCTCGCGGGAAGCCCCAGAGCTTTCATGACCGCGAACACCTTCCCGGCGGCTTCCGCCGTCCGGCAGACGATCTCAAGATGATAGTAGCGCTTCGGATTGGAGAGCGACCCCGTACCGAGAAATGCCCCCCGAAGGAATGCTTTGAGCGCCTCCTCACCGGCTTCCGCGGAAAATTCCGCCTCCGCCCGTGCGACCAGCCCTCCGGCCTCTCCGTCGGCCTCCACCGCAAAGCAGCTTCGGCGCCCTTCCGTAAGCATTACTGTCTCACAGTTTCTTATATTAAAGGTTTTTTGGAATAAAGTAAAGAATTTTCTTTGCAATTCCTCACTATCCGAGTAAATCAGGCAGCGGCCGTCCTCCGAATCCCCGGCCAGAACCGCCGCGATGCCGCAGAGCTCGGCGCGGGATAAGGCGGTGCGCTTCGGCATAACGACGATCAGTTCCTTTTTCACATCACCCGAGAACGACATTATTTCACCTCATAGTCGGTCCGTTTCCGCACCAGGTCCCGGTCCATGTCACGATGCTCCACCTTGAGTCCGTAATCCGTGCTGCCCTTGAGCCGCTCGTAGATCGCCTCCGCGAGCGCGACCGACCGGTGCCGGCCTCCCGTGCAGCCGATGGAGACCACCAGCTGGTTCTTCCCCTCCTTGACATAATTGGGGATCAGGAACTCCAGCATGTCCTCCAGCTTATCGAGGAAGACGCCGCTCTCCGGGCAGGCCTCCACGAAGGACCGTATCTCCGGATCGAGTCCGGTAAACTTTCGAAGATTCACGTCGTAATAGGGGTTCTTCAGGAAGCGGACGTCGAAAACCAGGTCCGAATCGGAGGGGATCCCGTACTTAAAGCCGAAGGACCGGATCGAGACATAGATGTTCTTGAAGGTCCCGCCTTCCCGGAAGATCCGGTTGATCTCCTCCTTGAGCTCCCGCGTTAAGAGCTGAGAGGTATCGAAAATGTAATCCGCCCTCTTCCTTAAAAATGCCGTCTTCTCGCGCTCGAGGCGGATCCCGTCCTCGACCTTCCCTTCCGGTCCGGCGATCGGATGGGCCCGGCGGGTCTCCTTATAGCGGGCGATCAGCACCTCGTCCGAGGCGTCCATGTAGATGATCTCCGCCTTGACCCCGATTTTTTCAAGTTCTCCGATCACAGTCTCCGCATTCTCAAAGCTGAGCGCGCCGCTTCGGACATCGATGCCGACGGCGATCTTGGAGAGCTCCGAGGAGCGGCCGTCCACCGAGAGCTGGGCGATCGGGACGATGAGCGGCAGGGGCAGGTTGTCCACGCAGTAGAAGCCGGCGTCCTCGAGGAAGCGGAGCGCGGTCACCTTGCCCGCTCCGGACATGCCCGTAACAATCACAAATCTCATGCCGGGTCCTCCCAGGGGTTTTCATTTTCCGTAAAATGAAACTCTCCCAGCATCCTCACCTCCGGCTCAAGCACGACGCCGAACTGCTCGTAGACCGTCCGTCTGACCCGGTTCATGAGCCGGACCACGTCTTCGGCCGTTGCGCCTTTATCATTTACGACAAAGCCGCAGTGCTTTTCGGATACGCAGGCGCCGCCCTCCCGGGCACCGCGCAGCCCCGCATCCATGATCAGCTTGCCGGCAAAATAGCCTTCCGGCCTCTTGAACGTGCTGCCCGCGCTGGGAAGCTCGAGGGGCTGCTTGTCCTGCCGCCTCTTTTTGAGATCCTCCATGCGTGCCCGGATCTCCTCGGCAATGCCCTCTTCAAGCGAGAGAGACGCGGAGAGCACCAGATCGCCGCGCTCCATAAGCGCGGAATGGCGGTAGGAAAGGCCGAGCTCCGGCCCGGAAACCGTCCGGATATCCCCCTCTTTCGTGAGGATCTCGCAGGATACAAGGACATCCTTCATCTCCCCGCCGTAGGCGCCGGCGTTCATCACGCAGGCTCCGCCCAGAGATCCGGGTATGCCGGCCGCAAATTCAAATCCGGTGAGAGATTCCTTAAGCGCCTCCGCCGCGATCTTCGAGAGAAGTGCGCCGGCATCCGCCGTGATCGTATGTCCCTTCGCCCGGATATCGGCCATGTTTTTCCCCAGCGCGATCACCGTGCCGTTATAGCCCTCATCCGAGACCAGCAGGTTCGTGCCGTTTCCCATGACGAAGAACGGTTCCTCCGCCTCCTTAAGGAGCCGGACCGCCTCCCTGACTTCCTCCGCCCCCGCGGGCATGAGAAAGCGCTGTGCCGGCCCGCCGATCCGGAAGGATGTGTGGCGGGAGAGGGGTTCATTTATCAGTATATTGTCTTTTCCGAGTATTCGCTCAAGTTCACGTATCAGCATAGTGTTAGCTCCGCCGTTCTGAGAGTGTCTTAGGGTGCGGGGTTTTCGGGCGCCGCATTCTCGGGCGCCGCCGGTGCGGCTGCCGCCGCGTTATCTGCCGCTGCCGGTTCCTGGCTCTGGAATATATCCGAGTAGTCCGTCACAAACTCAACGGCCGTCGCCGAGCGGTTCGTGTCCGGCCAGAGGGTTATGATGCGCTTGTAATTCTCATCCGCACTCACCGTATCTCCCATCATGCGGTAGGAGTGGCCGAGGTAGAGAAGCACGTCGTAGTCTTCGTCTTCGATCGCCTTGGCTTTCTCGAGGGCCTTCACGGCCTCCTCGTAATTGCCGTTGTTGAAGGCCATGAGGCCGGATGCCCGGAAATTCTGCAGCATCGAGGCCATCGTGGTCCCGCCGAGCTCCGCGCAGATCGACCGTGCCTCGATCGAAAGCTGGGAGAGGTCCACCGCCTGAAGCGCGTTCATCGCCTGGTCAAACTCATTGTTGTTGTAGGCGTTCACCGCCTTGGCGAGGTTCTCGTAGGCCGCCGCCTTCACGCCGGCCGCCGCGATCTCGTCATTAACGTTGGCGACCGCCTCGCGGGAGGCCTCAAGTTCGCTCTGCATGATCTGCATCTGCTCTTCATTTTCCGCCATGTCGGTCGAATACTCGATCACCTTGCGGTTGGCCTCCTGCTGGATCTGGGCGGTTCTGACCGGCACGAACAGGAACCAGATGGCGGCCGCCCCGACGAGGAAGCCCGCGACCATCGAGAAGGCGGTCACCGCGAGCGGGGTCTCCCGGATCTGGATGGCCTTCCTCTCCTTGCGGTTCTTCCTGATCTGGGGATGGTCCTCGCCGCTCTCCTGTCCTCCGAAAAATGAAAACCGCGGCTCAAGCTTTGTCACAACGCCCGTCTCCCGGTCGATCTCCCGGAGGAAACGCAGGGTCGTCGTGTTGGTCCGGTCGATGCGGATCGCCTTTTTGAGGAGCTTTCTGGCCTTCTCCCACTCGCCGTGCTTCATGTAGAGAAGCGCCAGCAGGTGGTAGCCCTTAATCAGCTTGGGGTTCTGGGCCAGCAGCTTCTTAAGCTGGATCTCCGCCACATCCTCGTTGCCGGAGCGGCAGTTGGCCAGCGCCCCGTTGTACTTTTTGATCGTGTGCCGAATCACGTCGAACTTCGCGCCGTCCCGCTCGATCTCGGAGATGTAGCGGGTCGCGAGGTTGTGGTCGGGCTTCAGATTCCGCGAGATGACCCATTCGGACAGGGCGGAAACCGCCTCGCCCATCTCAAAATAGACGAGTCCCAGAAGGTTTCTCGCCTGAATATTTTCCTTGTTGAATTTGAGGCTCTGCCTGAGCAGCAAAATGGCGCCGGACAGATCCCGCACCTCGGCCTTCTCAAGCCCCTCATTATAGTAGATCCCGGACAGAACGATCGCCTGCCGCTGCACGGAGATATCCCGGCCGCAGACCGGGCAGTACGCGGAATCGGAGAGCTCTGCCCCGCAGTACATGCATTTCATTCGTTCTTCCTCTTTCCGCCCTGGGTCTCGTTCATCATATCCTTAAGGATATCAATCACATCGGTGATGTCGCGCGAATAGATTGCCCCTTCCGCCTCATCGACGTCGAGGCTGGGCTTGAATTTCTTCAGTTCTTCATCAAAATTGATCATGGATCATCCTCTTTATAAGTCCGATGAGATAAAGGCTTCCGCAGACGAAAAGGACGCCGTCGCCTCTCTGGCTCATCGCATATTTAAACGCCTCCGCAGGGTCCGGCACGGTCACGACCCGCTCAAACCCGTTCTCTCTGAAGAGCTCTTCAAAATGAGATGCAGACTCCCGCCTCGCCCCCGGCACTTCGGTCGTGATCACGCACTCCGGTGCAAGGTCTTCGGCAAGCTCCCGCACCATGGCCGTGTAATCCTTGTCCGAGACCGCCGCGAAAAGGAGCGTTGCCTTTTTTCCTCTTAAGACCGCCTTCGCCGCCTCGATAAAGCGGCTGATGCCGTCCTCGTTGTGGGCCCCGTCGAGGTAGACGCCCGGGAGCGCTTCCTCCATGCGGCCTTCCCAGCGGGCGGAAAGGAGGCCGTCGCGGATGTTTTCCTCCGTGATTGCAAAGCCGGCACGGATAAGTTCCGCGGCTCCGAGAACCGCCAGTGAGGCATTTTCCGCCTGATAGGCAGCCGCTGCGCGGATTCTCATGTCACACGCCTTTTTATCATAACTGCTGATAAGCGAAAAATCAATGAAAGGAGCCAAGTTCTTTAAAATTTTAGTTTTATATGTGAGGGCTTCTCCCCCGGAGAGCAGTTTTTCGACGCCCTCCTCCGCAGCCGGCGGGATCAGGGCCAAAGCCGGAGCATTCCTGAGAGCTGCCTCCTCAAGGATCCGCCCGGCGCACTCTTCCTTCGCCGCGAGGAAAATGACAGGCACCCCCTGCTTTATGATCCCGGCCTTCTCTCCTGCGATCTCGTACAGCGTATTCCCGAGATACTGCATATGGTCAAAGCTCACCGACGTGATGATCGTGAGCACCGGGTTCTCGCAGGTGTTCGTCGCATCGAGCCGGCCGCCGAGGCCCGTCTCCATGACGGCGGTAGTAACGCCGGCATTTTTAAAGATGAGGCACCCGATGAGATAGATGAACTCAAAATAGGAGGGATGGTCCGGCATCGAAGAGACAGCTTTTCGCGCCGCCTCAAAGGCCGCAAGGAACGCCTCCTTAGAGACGATCTCACCGTCCACGCGGAAGCGCTCCCGCATATCCACGAGATGCGGGGAGGTAAACAGTCCGGTGCGGATGCCGGCCGACCTTAGGATCGACTCGAGATAGGACGCGGTCGAGCCCTTGCCGTTCGTGCCGGCGATGTGGACGATCTTAAAGCTCCGGTCCGGGTTGTCAAGAAGCGCAAGACACTCCCTCGTGTGGGCGAGCGAATGCTTCGCCGTAAATTTTGTAAGACCGTCTATATAAGCGCAGCTTTCCGCGTAATTCATGGTCTCCTCCTAAAAAAGAGACTGCCGCACATCCTATGCGGCAGCCCTTCATTTTCAATATCTCTTAAGCTGTTCCTCGATCTGCTGCTTCATTGCCTTATACTTTTCGAGTTTTGCTCTCTCCGCCTCGACCTTGGCCGCCGGAGCCTTGTTCACAAAATTCGGGTTCTTAAGCATGCCTTCCGCACGCGCGATCTCCTTGTCCATCTTTGCATTTTCAGCGGTCAGACGGGCAATCTCCTTCTCCTTGTCGACGAGCTCGTCGAGCGGGATGTAGGCGGTTGCGTTCGAGAGCACGACCGTGACCGCATCGTCGCCGATGCCGGCCTTGTCCTCCCTCACCTCGATGTTCTTCGCGAACACCATGCGCTCCATGCCCGGGATCGTCCTGGTGAGCGTCCGGAGAGACTTAACGCCTGCCTCATCCTTGCCGACCAGGTAGAGATCAGTCTTCGTGCCGTTCGGAACATTCATCTCCATGCGGATGTTGCGGATGCCGCGGACAAGCTCGATGTAGGTATTGATGAGCGCCTCGGCCTGCGGGAAATTCCGGTCATCACGGTAGACCGGCCACTCGGTCGTCATGATCGTCTCCTCCTCCGGAAGGAGCGTGCAGTAGATCTCCTCCGTGATGAACGGCATGAACGGATGCAGGAGCTTCAGAGCTTCCGTGAGGACCGTTCTGAGCGTCCAGTGGGCCGCGTTCACGGATGTGTCCGGGCCGTCCTTCGGCGCGTTCGCAAAGCGGAGCTTCGCGATCTCGATATACCAGTCGCAGAACTCGTCCCACAGGAAATCGTGGATCTTCTGCACGGCGATGCCAAGCTCGTAGCGGTCCATATTTTCCGTGACTTCCTTCGCGACCGTGTTGATCCGGGAGAGGATCCACTTGTCGGCCGGCAGAAGCTCCGTCATGGTCGGCTCCTTGATCTCCTCCTCCGGCAGGTTCATCATGATGAAGCGGCTCGCGTTCCAGATCTTGTTCGCGAAGTTGCGGCTTGCCTCGACCTGCTCCCAGTAGAAGCGCATGTCGTTGCCCGGTGCATTGCCGGTCATGAGGGTCAGGCGGAGCGCATCGGCGCCGTACTTGTCGATGACCTCGAGCGGATCGATGCCGTTGCCCAGGGACTTGGACATCTTGCGGCCCTGGGAGTCGCGGACCAGTCCGTGGATCAGGACATGGTGGAACGGGCTCCTGCCGGTCTGCTCAAGTCCGGAGAACATCATGCGGATGACCCAGAAGAAAATGATATCGTAGCCGGTCACCAGCACGTCCGTCGGATAGAAATATTTGTATTCGGGTGTCTCTTCCGGCCAGCCGAGCGTCGAGAACGGCCAGAGGGCGGAGGAGAACCATGTGTCGAGCGTATCCGGATCCTGGGTGAGATGGTTCTTGCCGCAGTCCGGGCAGACCGTCGGGGCTTTCTTCGAGATGATCGTCTTCTTGCAGTCGCCGCAGTAGTAAGCCGGGATCCGGTGGCCCCACCAGAGCTGGCGGGAAATGCACCAGTCGCGGATATTCTCAAGCCAGTGCAGGTAAATCTTGTCGAAGCGCTCCGGCACGAAGGTGAGGTCGCCGTTTTTCAGGGCCTCGATGGCCGGCTTCGCCATCTCCTCCATCGCGACGAACCACTGCTGCTTGACCATCGGCTCGACCGTGGTGTGGCAGCGGTCATGAGTGCCGACTGCATGGGTGTGGGGCACGACCTTGACCAGAAGCCCCATCTTTTCGAGGTCCTCAACCATGGCTTTTCTTGCAACGTAGCGGTCCATGCCGGCGTACTTGCCGCCGAGCTCGTTGACCGTGCCGTCATCGTTCAGGATATTGATCTCCTCAAGGTTGTGGCGGCGTCCGACCTCAAAGTCGTTGGGGTCGTGAGCCGGCGTGATCTTCACGCAGCCGGTCCCGAACTCCATGTCGACGTACTCGTCCGCGATCACCGGAATCTGCCGGTCGGTCAGCGGGAGCTCGAGCATCTTGCCGACGATATCCTTATATCTCTCATCGTTCGGGTTCACCGCCACGGCGGTATCGCCGAGCAGGGTCTCCGGACGGGTCGTCGCAATCTCGACGAAGCGGCCCGGCTCACCCACGACCGGGTAATTGATGTGCCAGAAGAAGCCCTGCTGGTCCACATGCTCAACCTCGGCGTCCGAGATCGTGGTCCCGCAGACCGGGCACCAGTTGACGATTCTGGATCCCTTGTAGATGTAGCCCTTCTTATAAAGACGCTCAAACACCTCGAGAACCGCGTCGGAGCAGCCCTCGTCCATGGTGAAGCGCTCGCGGTCCCAGTCGGCCGAGGAGCCGAGCTTCCGAAGCTGCTTCACGATGCGGCCGCCGTACTCCTCTCGCCACTCCCAGCAGTATTTCAGGAACTCTTCGCGGCCGATCTCAGCCTTGTCGATGCCCATCTCCTTCAGGTGCTCGGTTACCTTGACCTCCGTCGCGATCGCGGCGTGGTCCGTGCCCGGCTGCCAGAGGGCCTCATAGCCCTGCATTCTCTTCCAGCGGATCAGGATGTCCTGCATCGTGTTGTCGAGTGCGTGGCCCATGTGAAGCTGGCCGGTAATGTTTGGCGGCGGCATGACGATCGTGAACGGTTTCCTGTCCGGGTTCACTTCCGCATGGAAATACCCGCCCTTCATCCACTTCTCGTACAGCCGGTCCTCAAGTCCCTTCGGATCGTAGGTCTTTTCGAGTTCCTTTCTCATAACGTTTGTTTCCTTCCGTCTAAAAATCAATATCTAAAATGGCCGCCCGGCATTTGGCGGGCGGCCAACCTGAAAACATATTATCGCCTGTTTAGGGCATAAAATCAAGTGGGAAATGAAAATCGCTCAGCCTTTTTTGCCGACAGCGAGCAGTTTTTCCTTGAGTTCCTTCTCGAGAACGGCAAGTTCGGCCTCCGCCTGGGCTCTCTTTTCACGGCCCTCGGTCTGGATGCGGCTGACCTCGTCGAGCGTCTGGATCAGGGATTCATTGGTCTTCTTCAGAGTCTCGAGATCGACGATGCCTCTCTCGGACGCCTGAGCGGTCTCGATCGTGGCGGTCTTGAGCTTCTCGGCGTTCGCATTGAGGAGCTTGTTGGTCATCTCGGTGACCGCTGCCTCGGCCTTGGCGGCCTTGGTGGAATCCTCGATGCCGAGGGCCAGAACCATCTGGTTCTTCCACAGCGGGATCGTGTTGACCAGCGTGGACTGGATCTTCTCGACCATCATCGTGTCGGAGCTCTGGATCAGGCGGATCTGCGGAGCCGTCTGGATCGCAATCATGCGGGTGAGCTCAAGGTCATGGATCTTCTTCTCGAAGCGGTTCAGCTGATCCTCAAGATCCTTGACGTACTGGGCATCCTCCGGCAGGGAGGATCTCTCCGCCTTTGCGCGGGCGACGGCCAGCTCGTTGTCCTTGAAGCTCTGGATGCGCTTCTTGCCGGCGATGATGTACATCGTGAGTTCCTTATAATAGGTAAGGTTCTTCTCGTACATCTTGTCGAGGGTTGCGACGTCCTTCATCAGAGTGACCTGATGTGCCTGGAGGGCCTTGGCAACCTTCTCGACGTTGGTGTTGGCCTTGTCGTATTCAACCTTGAGATCCTCGACTTTCCTCTTCTGCTTCTTGAAGAAGCCCAGGAAGCCTTTCTCATCCTCCTCGTTCGGATCAAACTCCTTCAGATTGCCGATGACGCCAGAGAGCATCTCACCGACTTCGCCCAGGTCGCGTGTGCGGACCGTTGCGAGGGCCGTGTCCGAGAACTCGGACATCTTCTTCTGGACGCCGCCGCCGTACTGCAGGATCGAGTTCGTGTCGCCGAGGTTGATCTGCTTGGAAAATGCATCCACCTGCTTTCTCTCCGCCTCGGAGAGCATGCTGTCGTCGATCGGCTCGACTTTCTTCTGCTCATCGACCATCTGGGCGACCGGAGCTTCGGGCTCCTCCTCAGCTCCGAAGACAAGAGCCGGCATAGCGGACTCTTTCAGCTCGGCGTCGAGCGCTGCCGCACCGGCCGCCGTGTCAAGAGCTGCGGCTTCGGTTGCAAGGGTGTTCTCAAGGTTCATTTCATCCATTTTGCCTGTCCTCCTTAAAAAATCAACTATCTGCTGCCGGAGGGATATATCTCATCTTCCGGCATTTTAAGCTTTCCTGCGGATGCTATACATCTATTTTACTCGATATCGTTCCCAAATACAAGCTTGATCCCGCCTTCTTCGTCTTCCATTTCGGGATCGGATTCAGGCTCGATCTCGTAGTCCGTATGGACCATGCTGATCGGATCGGGTCTCAGCACCTGCTCCGGCTCTTCCGGGACCTCGACGCTCTCCACCGGCTTCACCGCCTCAAGCTCCGGCTCCGCCGGGGCATTCACCTGGGCTTTCTTCGCCGGTTTGTCCGCCTGCATCTCCGGGCGCTTCCGACCGAGGGCCGCGTCTTCCTTCTCCCGAAGCGTCGGGTCGCCGGCGATATCCGCCCAGCCCGTCTTCCTTCTCATGGAGGAGAAGTTGTCTTCCGTCAGCCCGTCCTGCTTCATCATGGACTTCATGACCTCGATATCGGTCGCGACATCCATGGCCGTGTCCGCAAAGAAGCTGTCCAGAAGCTTCTCAAAGGCCTCGTTGACCGTGTCGAGAGAGCCCTCGATCTCGCGCTTCGCGGATTTCACGTTCTCGCCCTGGATCTCCTGGGCATCAAGCCGCTCGTAGGCGGTCAGAAGCTTCATCGTGGTCGGCAGATAGTAATCCATGAACATGGAGAGCTTCTCCGCCAGTCCCGGATTCTTTCTGACCTCGGCAAAGATACGGGTGACGATCTTCTCCATCTCGAAGAGCTTGTTGGAGACGTCCTCCCCGGGGATATTGTCGTTGGCCTCGCGGATCCGGTTGATGTAGTTTTCGCCCTTGTCGAGGACTTCCTGCACATCCTCCGGGATCGCATCGGACCTGTTCTGCTTTGCTCTCTCCTGCCGGCGGAGCTCCCGGGCGTTCTGCTCGGTCGCCAGGTACTGGGCATAGAGGTCATCGGAGGCGATAAACGTCTTCTTCTGCTCGTCGAAATGGCCCTGTTTGAATTTTCCCAGGGTGGTCAGCTGGTCAAGCTCCTTCACCGTAGCGTCCTCGGACTGGCCGACAGAGCGCGCAAGGTCACGTACGGACGCATATTTATTTTTTTCGAGCACCTTCCGGTAATTCGAGAAATGCTTCACGCTCTTTACGCGCTTGCGGCCCTTGTTGAAGACCACGCCGAGCCCGAACGTGATTGCCAGATTGACGGCCATAAACACGAGCGCGGGGCCGACGAGCTCTCCGGATGCAGCCATGGCCGCAAATATGACCGACAGGAAACCGAACCAGATCGTGCCGGCGAGACCGAACCACTTCATGAGGCTCGACTTGATGGTGCCGTTTACGGCGCCGAAGTATTCATTTTCGGCACCGGGGTTCACCTGGCTGGCCCGGCGCATCTCGGCATTCTGCCTGCGAGCATAAGCGTTCGGGTCGTATTTCTGCTGCCGGTTCTGCCCGTAGGTCCTTCCCGAAGTATAGTTCCCGTAAAATGCATTCCCCCGGCCGCTCATATGCCCGCCGTTGTAGGATCGGGAGCCGACGCCGTCCATCTGGGAGGCGCTGGTGTAGCGCTTCCGCCGGGCCGCGTTCTGCGCGTTGCGTCGAAGGAACTCCTCATCGTTCCAGTTGACGCCGCTGATGCAGTCCGTGAAGGGTTTTGCGGCCTCCTTCATCTGGCCTGAGAGGTTCGAGAAATCGCCGGTGCTGACCGCGCGGTCGACGATGTCCAGCATTTCGTTGACGCTTCCGATAAAATCATTTGAATTCGCCATAATCAGCCTCCGAGAAGAGAAGTAAAGATCGTTCCCCAGTCTGTCGTGAGAAATGAAAGAGCCGGCGACACCTTATCCCAGCTCCAGTAGAAGCAGGCGATGCCGATGAGGATCAGGATGTTGCCGAGGACTTTCTTCTTCGTGATCGGCTCACGGAAGAAGAAAAACGAGAGCAGGACGACCCAGATATTGCCGACCGACTCCATGATCGGGCCTTCCTTGTACTCCACGCCTTTTCCGTAGGCGATGATCGTGAGGAACATGCCCACGAACATCAGTCCGTAGCCGCAGATGACCTTCCAGTTCAGATACTCCCTGATAAAGTTGTCATGCTTTTCTCCCGCGCTTTTCTTGAGCAGCACCTGGGCGAAGGATGCCACCGTTGCGGAGAGCGCGATGAGCAGGATCCACGGGTTAAGACTCATGGCCGGCCTCGCTGTTCACAAGCATGATCCCGGCAAAGATGATCAGCACGCCCAGTGTATTTGCCGGTGTGATTTTTTCCTTAAACAGCAGCATTGCCCACAGCATGGACCAGAAGATCGCGAACGCGCGGTTTGCGTATGCCACCGAGAGATCGAAGCGCTTGATGATCTGCTGCCAGAATATAGCATATACCCCCAGAGCACAGACTTCAAGTCCGATCCACAAAAGCCACATAAAAGAAAACGGTTTGTAATTTGATGTCATTTTTGAGCAGATTCCCGACATCGTGTAGACGATGACGCCTGCCTGGATCACCGCGAGGGAGACCAACGTGATCTTTTTGCCCTTCGCAGGTGCCTTTCGGGTTTCATTTTCCATGATAAACCACCCTTTCCTCGATTTTTACCCTACTATCATAACACAAAATTAAAAAAAAGAAAAATAGTTACTCACATCTTTAAAAAATATGGTACACTATAGGGAGCGGGCAATCCGCAACTACCGTACTTACGTAATAAGGAGAGGGGAACATGGACGAAAACATTGTAACCAAAGCAACTGAAGAAACAGCACCGGCGGCCGAGTCGATGGACACGATGAGCGATGCGCTTGATGCTTCGATGAGAAAGATCGAAGTCGGCGACATCATCGACGGAACCGTTGTCGGCGTGACCGACCAGGAGGTGACGGTAGATCTTGCCTATGCGGCAGAGGGAATCATCCGTCCGCTGGATTATTCCAGTGACCCTTCTTTCTCGGTTAAGGAAAATGTACATCCCGGCGACGAGATCAAGGCGAAAGTCCTTCGTCTCGATGACGGCAAGGGCAACCTGCTGCTCTCCCGCCGCGAGGCCATGGAAGAGCTCGCATGGGATGACTTAAAGAACATGATGGAATCCAAGACAGCCACCGAGCTCGTCGTCAAGGAAGCCGTCAAGGGCGGCGTCGTCGGCTATCTCCACGGGATCCGCGCATTTGTCCCGGCTTCCAAGGTCGCTCTCGACTATGTCGAGGATCTGACAGCCTATGTCGGCAAGACCATTCCGGTCCGCATCATCCAGGCTGAGAAGGAAGGCCGCAAGCTGGTCCTCTCCTCCCGTGAGATCCTTCGCGACATGAAGAACGCGAAGAAGGCCGAGATGATCAACAATATCAAGGTCGGTCTCGTGACCGAGGGCAAGGTCGCCTCCATCCAGAGCTACGGCGCGTTCGTCAACCTCGGCGAGGGCATCGACGGCCTGCTTCACATCTCCCAGATCTCTTCCGGCGGCAAGCGCCTGAAGACTCCGGCTGACGTCCTCTCTGTCGGTGACACCGTCAAGGTCAAGGTCACCAAGGTTGAGAAGGGCCGCATCTCCCTGTCCCAGCGCGCAGCTGAGGAGAAGGAAGAGGTCGAGAAGGTCGTCGAGGAGAAGGTCGTGATCCCGAAGGCTGAGAAGCTGACCACGAACCTCGGCTCCCTGCTCAAGGGGATCAAGCTCGACTGATCGGATAATGCTTTGAATGAAGAGAGGGCCGCCTGCGGGCGGCCCTTTTTTTGTGCTTTACGATATGTGGTTTCACCACGTGTTTCACTGCGCGCCCTCTCCGATCGCAGCCACACTGCCCGGCCTCACACTGTTCGAGCTTCCGAGCTCCAGATAATCATCGATATCCTGAAGGAACCGGTCCACCCGCCAGGTCAGGATGCAGGGCTTCATTTCAAGAAATCCCGGCGATAAGAGCTCCCGCTTCATCGCGTAGGCCAGCATCCGGTCCGCCCTCGAAAGCTTCGTCGGATCGTACTCTCCTCCCAGGGAGTCCACCGCGACCGAGCTGTTGCGAAGGCGCAGCGAGAAGTTCTTCTTTATGATCTCCTCGGCCTCCTCCTCGAACACGTTGCAGATGAAAACCGCCTTGGGCTTCCGCCGGAGAACCTCCCAGAAGCGGTCCAGCCAGTCCGAGAGCTCCCTGTAGATGTTCCCGAACCGGATCCCGCTGCCGAAAATGATAAAATCATACCCGGACGGATCCGGGGACTCATCCCGCAGATT
The DNA here is from genome assembly GCA_900317515.1 of uncultured Eubacteriales bacterium. Lineage (GTDB taxonomy): Bacteria > Bacillota > Clostridia > Lachnospirales > Lachnospiraceae > Chordicoccus. The sequence goes on along the minus strand of ONHA01000005.1, from coordinate 62,290 downwards.
CTTCACATCCGGGTTATCAAAATGCGCGGCAAGGAGAGACGCGGAATGTTCTGCCGCCCCTCCCCTCGTTGCGTAGACAATCAGTATTTTCATTATTTATACCCCTCATTAAAATGAAGACAGCTCATGCTCCCCAGCTAAAACCGTCTTTAAAGATCCAGCGGCGGCGCACCCTTTGCGCCGTGGCAATTCTTGTATTTTTTGCCGCTCCCGCACGGGCACGGATCGTTCGGATAGATCTTTTTCTTCTTCCGCGCGACAGGCTTCTTCACAAGGGAATCGTCCTTGTTGGTCGCCATCGGCTTTGCCTGCTCCTCGCGCTCGATCTTCTGCTCGATCCTGACGTGGTAGAGGACGCGGAGGGTCTCCTCCTGGATGTTCTCCGTCATCTCATCGAACATCTCAAAGCCGACCATGCGGTACTCGACCTTCGGATCCCGCTGTGCGTAGGCGGTGAGGCCGATGCCCTGACGCAGCTGCTCCATATCGTCGATATGGTTCATCCAGCGGGCATCGATGACCTTAAGGAGCACGACGCGCTCGATCTCGCGCATCTGCTCGATATCGGCAAACTCGGCTTCCTTGGCCGCGTAGAGAGCCGCAGCCTCCTCCTTCAGGGCCTGCTTGATCTTGTCGCGGCTCTTGCCCTTCACGGATTCGGGCGTGATCGGCTTCACCGGAATGATCGGCAGCAGGTTGCGGGTGAGATTCATGAGGTTCTCAGCCTGGTCTTCCGGATCCTGATCGTCGGCAAGACTCATATCGACCTTGCGGGAGACCACCTCGTCCATCATGTGCATGATGACGTCCCGCATGTTGTCGCCGTCCAGCACCTTCCGGCGCTCCTCATAGATCACCTCGCGCTGGTCATTGTTGACCCGGTCATACTCGAGAAGATTCTTGCGGATGCCGAAGTTGTTGCTCTCGATCTTCTTCTGGGCCTGCTCGATGGCACGGGAGAGCATTTTGTGCTCGATCTGTTCATTTTCCTCGACGCCCAGGGCATCGAAGGTGGACATGAGCCGCTCGGAGCCGAACAGTCTCATGAGGTCATCCTCAAGGGAAATGTAAAAGCGGGACTCACCCGGATCGCCCTGACGGCCGGAACGGCCGCGCAGCTGGTTGTCGATACGGCGGGACTCGTGGCGCTCTGTGCCGACGATTCTGAGGCCGCCGGCCGCGCGGGAGACCTCGTCCAGCCTGATATCGGTGCCTCGGCCGGCCATGTTAGTCGCGATCGTGACGGCCCCTGCCTCACCGGCGTGGGCGACGATTTCCGCTTCAAGCTCGTGGTATTTCGCGTTCAGGACGTTGTGCGGAATTCCCTCCCGCTTGAGGAGCTTCGAGATGTGCTCCGAGACGTCGATCGTAATCGTGCCGACAAGGACCGGCTGCTGCTTTGCGTGCGCCTCCTTGACAGCCTCGACGACCGCATGGTATTTCTCCTTCTTGGTCTTGAAGACCGCGTCGTCGTAGTCCACGCGCTGCACCGGGACGTTGGTCGGGATCGATACGACGTCCATGCCGTAGATATCGCGGAACTCCTGCTCCTCGGTGAGAGCCGTACCGGTCATGCCGGCCTTCTTGTCAAACTTGTTGAAGAAGTTCTGGAAGGTGATGGTCGCGAGAGTCTTGGACTCCTGCTTGACCTTCACATGCTCCTTGGCTTCGATCGCCTGATGGAGACCGTCCGAATAGCGGCGGCCCGGCATGATGCGGCCCGTGAAATCGTCGACGATCAGGATCTGGTCGTCCTTCACGACGTAATCCTGATCCTTGTGCATGAGGTTGTTCGCGCGCAGGGCCAGATCCACGGTGTGCTGGATTTCCAGGTTCTCCGCATCGGAGAGGTTGTCGATGTGGAAGAACTGCTCGACCTTCTTCACGCCTGCCTCGGTGAGCGTGACGATCTTGTCCTTCTCGTTGACGATGAAATCGCCGGTCTCGGTGATCTCCTCGCCCATGATCGCGGCCATCTTGGTCATCTCGCCGGATGCCTCGCCGCGCTGTAACTGCTTCGCCAGGATATCACAGACCTCATAGATCTTGGTGGACTTTCCGCTCTGTCCGGAAATGATAAGCGGCGTTCTCGCCTCGTCGATGAGGATCGAGTCGACCTCGTCGATGATCGCGTAATGAAGCCCTCTCTGGACGAGCTGATTCTTGTAGATGACCATGTTGTCGCGCAGGTAGTCGAACCCGAGCTCATTGTTGGTGATGTAGGTGATGTCGCAGTTGTACTGCTCGCGTCTCTCATCCGGCTTCATCGGCTGAAGCACGCAGCCGACGGTGAGGCCCAGGAAGCGGTGGACGGCGCCCATCCACTCCGCGTCACGGCTGGCCAGGTAATCGTTGACCGTGACGACGCAGACGCCCTTGCCCTCAAGCGCGTTTAAGTAGGCCGGCAGTGTGCAGACGAGGGTTTTTCCTTCACCGGTTTTCATTTCCGCGATACGGCCCTGGTGAAGAATGATGCCGCCGATCAGCTGGACCCGGAAATGCTCCATCCCCAGCGTCCTTCTGGCCGCCTCGCGGCAGACCGCGTAGGCTTCCGGCAGAATATCGTCGAGTGTCTCGCCGTTTGCCAGACGCTCCTTGAAGTAGGGAGTCTTGGCCTTCAGCTCCTCATCGGAAAGCGCCTGCATCTCAGGCCTGAGGCTCTCGATCCTGTCCACGATCGGACGGATGCGCTTCAGCTCGTGATCGCTGTGCGTTCCGAATATTTTTGTAAAAATACCCATGTATGGTTCTCCTTGTAACAAATTAAAATGCAGTCGCTTATCATCATAACACTTTATCGGTCAATTCTCAATGCCTCTTTTATGACTCTTTTATAAACAAAAGAAACCCGCTGCCTGTAAAGCAGCGGGTTCCTGTCGCTTTATTTATTTAATCCTCCGGCTCGATCAGGCCGTACGTGCCGCCCTTTCTCTTGTAAACCACGTTGGTCTCGCCCGTCTCCGCGTTGTTGAAGACGAAGAAGTTGTGGCCCAGGAGCTCCATCTGCACGCAGGCATCTTCCGGATACATCGGCTTGATCTCGAACTTCTTGGTGCGGATGATGCGGATCTCCTCATCGTCGACCTCGTAGACATCCTCGATGTAGGACTGAGCGAAATCGCCGCCGTTCTGATGCTTGTCGATGATCTTATTCTTGTACTTCTTGAGCTGTCTCTCGATCACCTCCTCGACCAGGTCAATGGATACATACATATCATTGCTGACCTGCTCGGAACGGATGATGCTGCCCTTGACAGGTACGGTGACTTCCACCTTCTGCCTGTCTTTCTCGACCGAGAGCGTCACCGTGCAGGTGGTGTCCGGGGAGAAGTAGCGGTCCAGCTTGCCGAGCTTTTTCTCGACCATCTGCCGGAGGTTGTCGGTCACTTCAAGGTTTTTTCCGCTGATCACAAACTTCATATTGTCACATCCTTTGCGATTTACTCGGCGGAAAATGAAACCCTTCCGCCTGCCTTTATTATAACTTTTTCAGCGGAAAAATGCAAGGATTTAGAAAATTTAATATAATTTTTAAAAAATTGTGTAATTATGAAGCAATCAGTACAAGCTGTTTTTACCTGTCGCCGCAGAACCGGACCGCCTCGGCGTAGGACATGGTCCCCCCGTAGATGTCGAGTGCGGACCCCACCGTCGCGTGGATCCTGTTCTTACCGAGCTCCCGGAGTTCTCTGAGCGAGTCCATGCCGCGTATGCCGCCGGCGTAGGTGACGGGGGTTTCATTTTCCGCGGCGAACTCCGCAAGGAGACTCACCAGCTCCCTGTCAAACCCGGAGCCCTTTCCCTCCACGTCGATCCCGTGGATCAGAAACTCATCCGAATAGGAGGAGAGCTCAAAAAGGAGGCTTCCTGTCAGGGCCGTGTCCGTAAACTTCTGCCACCGGTCCGTGCAGATATAGTACTGCCCGTCCCTCTTTTTGCAGGAGAGGTCAAGGACGACATGCCGGCGGCCGGCGCTTTTGACGAGGCTCTGAAGATTCTCCATGTCGATCCTGCCGTCCCGGAACACATAGGAGGTCACGATCACGTGTGAGGCGCCGGCATCGAGCCACTCTTTGGCATTTTCCGCGGTGATCCCGCCGCCGACCATGAGTCCGCCCGGGTAGGCTCCGAGCGCCTCCCGCGCCGCCTTAAGGGTCGCCTCGTAAAACGGCGAGCTCTTCCCGTTCAGGAGGATCACGTGGCCCCCCGTGAGGCCGTCCGCCCGGAAGAGCTCCGCATAGTAGGAGGAAGGCCTCTCCGAGACAAAGTTCTCCTTCGCGAAATCTCCCTCGTCCGAGAGAGAACCGCCGACGATCTGCTTTACCTTTCCGTTGTGGATATCGATACAGGGCCGAAACTGCATACTGTTCTCCTTACTCTTATGAAAAATGGGACTGCAAGGCAGCCCCGTATACCAAACTCAACCGATTACATCGGACATGTCGTACATGCCCGCGGTCTTTCCGGCCAGGAATTTCGCCGCCTGGACCGCGCCCTTGGCGAAGATCGCCCGGGAGTAAGCCGTGTGGGTGAACTCGATCACCTCGTCCTCGCCGGCGAAAATGACGTCGTGCACGCCGACGATCGTCCCGCCGCGGACCGAGGAGATGCCGATCTCCTTCGGGTCGCGCTTCTCGTGACGCTCGCTGCGGCCGTAGGTGTAGTGATAACCGTCCCCGGCACCTTCATTGACGGCGTCGGCCAGCATAAGAGCCGTGCCGCTCGGGGCATCGATCTTGCGGCGGTGATGCATCTCGACGATCTCCGCGTCATACCCGTTCGGGGAAAGAGCAGCTGCCGCCTGCTTTAAGAGCTTTAAGAGAAGGTTCACGCCGAGGGACATGTTGCCCGACCGAAGGATGGCGATCTTTTCGGAGGCAGTGTTCACCTTCCCGACCTGTTCTTCCGTGAGGCCCGTCGTGCAGAGGACGAGCGGAAGGTTCCTTGCCACGCAGAAGTCAAGCAGCGCATCGACCGCCTTCGCCGTCGAAAAATCGATGACCGCATCCGCCTCTTCCTGGCAGTCCGCCGGGTTCGTGTAAACCGGGTAATCCCTGTCGCCTCGGTCTACCGCGTCGATTCCCGCGACGATCACCACATCCGCATCCGCCGCGATCATGTCCGTCACGACTTTTCCCATGTGCCCCGAGGCACCGTGCAGAATAACTTTTATCATAAGAAACCTCCTCTCTTCCGGCCGCATCCCGGCCGTTTATACCGTAAACTTCGCGGGTGCCGCCTCAGCCGCCCGCATGAGATCCTCCGTCTTCAGGTGGATCGATGTGCCGATCCTGCCCCCGCTCACGTAGATCGCCTCAAAGGCGAGCGCCTCCTCGGCGAGAACCGTCACAAATTTCTTCTTCATCCCCAGCGGGCTGCAGCCGCCCCGGACATAGCCGGTCACCTTCGTGATGTCCTTCACCGGGATCATCTCTACGCTCTTCTCTCCGACCGCCCTGGCAGCGCTCTTTAAGTCCACTTCCTTCTCGGCCGGCAGGACGAACACGTAATATTCCCGGCTCTTTCCCTGCATGACCAGAGTCTTGAAGGACTCTTCCACCGGAACGCCCTCGAGGGCCGCCATCGTGACGCCGTCCACGAACTCCGGCAGGTCCACCGTGAGGACTTCGTAGGGGATTTTCATTTTATCAAGCATGCGCATCGCATTGGTCTTGACCGCTTTTTCCTTCGCCATGGCCTTACCTTTGCATGTTCGCGCGCTTGCGGAGTCTGGAATCCAGGATCCTCTTCCGGATCCGGAGGGACTTCGGGGTGACCTCCAGATACTCGTCGGCATCGATGTAGTCGAGCGCCTGCTCCAGCGACAGGATCCTCGGCGGGGTCAGCGTCAGCGCCTCGTCCGCGTTGGAGGAACGCGTGTTGGTCAGGTGCTTGGTCTTGCAGACATTGATCTCGATGTCCTCGGGCTTTGCGCTCTCGCCGACGACCATGCCCGCGTAGACCTTGGTGTTGGGTCCGATGAAGAGCGCGCCGCGCTCCTGGGCCGCAAAGAGGCCGTAGGTGACCGCCTCGCCGCTCTCAAACGCGATGAGGGAACCGTTCTTGCGGAAGGAGATCTCACCCTTGTAGGGGGCGTATTTGTCGAATACGGAGTTCATGACGCCCGTACCCTTGGTCGCGGTCAGGAAGCTGCCGTGCACGCCGATAAGGCCGCGTGCCGGGATGGAAAATTCAAGACGCACAGACCCGTCGCTTAAGGTGCTCATGCCGACCAGCTCGCCCTTCCTCTCGGAGAGCATGCTGATCACCGTGCCGGAGAAGTCCTGCGGCACATTGACGTAGCAGCTCTCGATCGGCTCGAGCTTATGTCCCTTGTCGTCGGTCTTCATGATGACCTCAGCCTTGGAAACCGCAAATTCATAGCCCTCGCGGCGCATGGTCTCGATGAGGACCGAGAGATGCAGCTCGCCTCTGCCGGAGACCCGGAAGGTATCCGTGCTCTCCGTGTCCTCGACGCGCAGCGAAACGTCCGTGTTGAGCTCGCGGAACAGTCTCTCTCTGACCTGTCTCGAGGTGCAGTAGGTGCCCTCCTGGCCCGCAAACGGGCTGTCGTTGACCACGAAATTCATCGCGATCGTCGGCTCCGAGATCTTCTGGAACGGGATCGGCCGCTCGTCGCCCGGAACGCAGATCGTGTCGCCGATCTGCAGGTCGCCGATGCCGGAGATGGCGACGATTGCGCCGACCTCTGCCCGCGCGACGTCCACCTTCTTAAGGCCGTCGAACTCGTAGAGCTTGGTGATCCTGGTCTTCTCGTGGATCGACGGGTCGTGATAGTTCACCCTGACGATCTCCTGGCCGACCGCGATCGAGCCGTTGTCGACCTTGCCGATGCCGATGCGTCCGACATACTCGTTGTAGTCGATCGTGGAAATGAGAACCTGCGTCCCCCTCTCCGGATCGCCCTCCGGTGCCGGAATGTAATCGATGATGGTCTCAAAAAGCGGCGAGAGGTCCTTCGCCTCATCCCCGAGGTCACGCACGCAGGTGCCCTCACGCGCGGATGCGTAGAGGAACGGGCACTCGAGCTGCTCGTCTGAGGCGTCGAGGTCCATGAGGAGCTCCAGCACCTCGTCGACGACCTCCTCCGGACGTGCCTCCGGCCGGTCGATCTTGTTGATGCAGACGATCACCGGGAGATCCAGGTCCAGCGCCTTCTTCAGGACGAACTTGGTCTGCGGCATGGTTCCCTCAAATGCGTCAACCAGCAGTATGACGCCGTTGACCATTTTGAGGACACGCTCGACCTCTCCGCCGAAGTCCGCATGCCCCGGTGTGTCGATGATATTGATCTTCACGTCCTTGTACATGACGGCCGTGTTCTTGGAGAGGATCGTGATGCCTCTCTCCCGCTCGATCGCGCCGGAATCCATGACGCGTTCCCTGACTTCCTGGTTCTCGCGGAACACACCGCTCTGGCGGAGCAGACCGTCCACGAGGGTCGTCTTGCCGTGGTCGACATGTGCAATGATCGCTACATTTCTGATGTTTTCTCTCTTGATGATGCTCATATATTCTCCTGCTGAAATCCCTTCATTTTACAAAGCTAAACTATAGCACAAACCCATTTCCGTGTAAATGTAATAATTAGCAAAAAAACGGCCCCGAATGGGCCGTTTTTCTTATATCGCAGCTGCTCATCCCGCATGTGCCGCCCGCACTTCCTCGCTTGGGGACTCCTCGGGATAAAAATGATAATACACATTTCCCGCCTTGAGCTCATACCCGTAGACTCTGGCCAGCTCCGAGACCGTGACCAGCTTGTAGCCCTGATCCTGCAGCCGGGGCACCAGCTGCCACACGGCGTCCACGGACGAGTCGTAGAGATCGTGGATGCGGATGATCGAGCCGTCCCGGACATTTTCCAGCGCTGCTGCCACCGTCGAGTCCGCGTTCTGGGTCTCCCAGTCATGGGTCTCGACATCCCACATGATGACCGGCTTGCCCGCGGCGGCGATCACCGTCTCGTTGACGGCCTCCGTCGAGGGCCGCATGAGGGCCGGCGTGAAGTTGATGATCCCGGATATCGTCTCATCATTTTTCCGCATCTCCTCGGCGATCTCCGATGCGGAGAGGGCCGTGAGGGCCGCATTGTCGTAGGTGTGATTGCCAATCTCGAATCCTTCCGTGTATTCGCTTCGAAGCTCCGCCGGATAGGCTTCGGCCTGGGTGCCCACCACGAAAAATGTCGCCTTCGCCCCATACTGCTCCAGCGCATTGAGGATCGAGCCCGTGTTCTGGGAGGGACCGTCGTCGAAGGTCAGCGCGCAGTATTTCTGCACCGCGGTCGGATCCAGGATCCCCGCGACGTCAAACCAGGAGTCCTTCTCATCCCCGGTGTTGACCCAGCCCGAGGCCAGATAGCCGTTGTCGCAGAAGTAGTATCTCTGCCCGTCGATCGTCTTCCAGCCGCTCACGTACTGGGTGTCGTCCGGGTTCATGTACCACCAGCCCTTCTCGTTGACGTTCCAGCCGACCTTTCCGGTAGCCGAGTTGGGGATCGTCATGCGGATGGCCGTATCGCCCGGGACGTCCGCCGAGATGACCGGCTCCGCCGGCTCGGCAGACTCCTCCGCCGGTTTTGCCGGCTTCCTGAAAATGAAAACCAGAACCGCGACGACCAGCACCGCGAGGACGGCGAGGCCGATGGCAAGACGCCTGATCTGCTGTTTTCTCTTTCGTTTCCGCCTCAGTTCAAAAAGCTGTTTCCTGGTCATGGCAAACTCCTTATGTAAACCGACGGTCCGTGCGCACCGCCGCTTAAAGTAAATATAAGCGGGCTTCTCGCCCGCTTATAATAATACCCTTATTTGCTCTCTCACGCAAGAAGAAACATCCCGGTCAGACCATTTCCGCTTCAGATAAAGCGTCTGATCGCCACGATCGGCTTGTAATCCGCCGAGCGGTCATGGCAGATGCCCCATGCGGCGCCCTTGGCCTCGACGATCCCGCCGTGGCCGTCATAGATCGCGACGTGGCCGGAGTAGACGATGACGTCGCCCGCCTGCGCCGCTCCGAGGCCCGGAACCGGATTGCCAAGTCCTGCCCAGCCGCCGGAGGTTGCGTAACCGCCGTTGTAGACGCCCATGTTCTGCAGGACCAGCCACACAAAGTGGGAGCAGTCGCAGCCGTTCGTGAGCGAAGAGCCGCCCCAGACGTACGGACAGCCGATAAACTGGTCCGCATAGGCGACGATCGCATCGCCGGATGCATTCGAAGAGCTCGGTGCGGCCGCTGCCGCCTCAGCCGCCGCTGCCGCGGACTTTCTTGCGGCTTCCGCCTGGCGGGCTTCCTCGGCCTGGCGGGCCGCTTCTTCTGCTGCCGCCGCTTCCGCTGCCCGTCTCTGGGCCTCTGCCTCCGCTGCCGCGCGCTCCTCGGCTGCCTTCGCTTCCTCAGCCGCCGCTGCCGCGGAATTCGCCGCCGCTATAGCTTCCTCGGCCGCTCTTGCAGCTTCGGCGCTTGCCGACGAGCGGGACTTGGCCTCCTCGGCTGCCGCCTTTGCCTGCTGCGCCAGCGCCGCCGCCTGGGCTGCATCGGCCGAAGCCGCCGCCTCACGGGCCGCACGGGCTGCCGCCGCCGCTTCCGCTGCCGCCGCTGCCGCCGCCTGCTTCTCCGCCTCGATCTCGGAGAGACGCGCGTTCTGCTGCTCAATGAGCTCGCTGATCGCCGCCGCCTGCTCACGGGCCTCCGCGATCAGGCTCTCATGGTTTTCATTGTCCGCCTCAAGGGCCGCGATCTGGCGGTCAAGCTCTGCCTTCTGCGCCTCCAGAGAGGACTTCATGAGTTCGAGATTGTTCTTCTGGTCCAGAAGTTCCGCCTTCTGCTGCTCCAGCGCACTCTTAAAGTTTGCGATGTCGCTGACCGTCTGCGCGAATGCCGCAAGGGCCGCGCGGTCGGCCTCGTGAAGCTCGCTCGCGTATTCCGCCTTGTTCATGAACGAGGTGAAATCCTTTGCGTTGAGGAGCACCGAAGCCCAGCCGATGTTGCCGCCGTTCTCGTAGATGTACTGGATGCGCTTCTTCATGTCCGCGTACTGGCGGGCCCTGCGCGCTTCCGCCTCCTCAAGAGACTTCTGGGTCTCCGCGATCTCGGCAGTCTTGTCTGCAATGTTCTGCTCCGTCGCCGTGATGTCCCGGCCGGCCTGGTCGATCTGGATCATCAGATCCACGATGTCGCTGTTCGCCGCGGATATCTGCGACTGTATCTGCTCCTGCTGAATCCTAAGATCCTCAAGTTCGGCTTCCTTGCCGGCAAGCTCAGCCTCCGCGGCCGCCACCTTGCTCTGAAGCTCGGACTCCTCGTCCGCCAGAGCCGGCACCGTAAGGCTTACCGCCATGACGGCTGTAAGGAGCAGACTGATGATTCTTTTCTTCATAAAACTTCCTCCGAAAGGCGGAAAATCCGCCCTCTTACGTTCCCCTTACAACTTGTAACACTTTTGTAAAAAACTCCCACGATTTGTAATATAGCACAGTGAGGGCGCAAAATCAAGGTTTCTCAATGAAATGTTACAGCTTTATTACAATTATAAAGGGGACGGACCCTTTTTGCGGGATCCGTCCCCATGTCTTCATACCTTTCTTTATTCGCAGGCCGCCTTTTTTGCCGCCTTTCTCTCCGCGATCTCGATCGCCATCTGCCGGTCATCCTCGTACTCGTAATCGGTCATGCTGTCCTTGTTGGAGTACCAGTCCGCCGGGTCATCCTTCGGGTGCCAGTTCTTGAAATTCTCGTACTTGTGCTCAGGATGGGGCTTCTCAGCCCAGATCGCATCCGCGATCGGCGCCCACTCCTCGGCATAGTGCTCGCACTTTTCGCAGAGGTGCGCCGCGGACTCCGGCGAGGTGAGGTCGGTCGAGTGCGCTCCCGCGCGTTTGACCATCGCCTGAAGTATCTCCGGGTTTTCGAGCATCGGGCAGGGCCGAAGGAGGTTTTTGTTGAACGGCTGCCTGTTCCGGTACTCCTCAAAGAGCGGCTGCTTCAGGCACTCAAGGAGGCTCTTCTCCCTGATGTTGGCATTTGAAAAATGAATGAACACGCACGGCTCCACATCCCCGTTCGAGTTGACATGGATGTAGTTTCTGCCGCCGGCGATGCAGCCGCCGACAAACTCGCCGTCATTCTGGAAGTCAAATGCAAACAGCATCTTGTCGTGACGGATCTCACGGACCCTGTGCAGCATGTAGACTCTCTGGTCCATCGTCGGGAGAAGGTTCTCATCCGCATCGTTGCCGACCGGCATGTAGTGGAAGTACCACGCGTAGCGGCAGCCCTTCTCGATGATCATGTCGAGATACTCATCCGACGTGATCGTCGCGATGTTGGCTCTCGTGTAGCAGATCGAAACGCCGAAGAGCAGGCCGTACTGCTTTAAGAGATCGAACGCCTTCATGACCTTGTCGAAGACGCCGGCGCCGCGGCGGCCGTCATTTACCTCTTCGAAGCCCTCGAGGGAGATGCCGAAGGCGATATTGCCGAGTCTCTGCGCCTCGCGGCAGAACTCCTCGTCGATGAGGGTGCCGTTCGTGAAGATGTGATACATGCAGTCGTTGTGCTCCTCCGCGAGACGGAGAATATCTTTCTTTCTGACCATCGGCTCGCCGCCGGTCAGAAGGAAGAGGTGGGTTCCGAGCTCCTTGCCCTCCGAAACGAGCTTCGACATCTCGTCATAGGTGAGATTCAGCTTGTGCCCGTACTCCGCGGCCCAGCAGCCGGTGCATCTCAGGTTGCAGGCGGAAGTCGGGTCAAAGAGGATCAGCCACGGGATGTTGCAGTCGTATTTTTTGCGGTTCTCGCGGATCTGCTTTGTGCCCTCGATAAAGGTTTCAAAGCCGAGGTTTAAGAGCGTCGTCGCAATCACGTTGTCATCGAGCTCGTCGAGCGAGCGGGCCAGGAAGCGGGCCCATTTTTCATCCGGGTTCGCGAGCAGCTGCCTCGCCTTCGCATACCCTTCCGGCGGGTAATTGCTGCCTGTGAGCCTCTCCACGAGATCGATCAGCTTGCCGATCTGCTCGTATTTGTCTGCGCCGTCTTTTTTTACATATTTTATCGCCTGCCGGATCGCCACGTTGTAGGCGGCTCTCTGGGCGGAGTGAACCAATTGTGCCATACAAAACCTCCCTGGATAAAATTCTTCATAATACTTTTCGATTATAAGACCCGGAGAGATATAATTAAATCTCCAAAAAAAAGGAAGTGTACCGTCCCGGGCTACACTTCCTCTTATTTGTCGTTCCTCTCTTCACTGTCTCAGTCTTTGGAAATTCCCCGATAATCTGATTCGATCTCCGTGATCATATCGACCCGGCGTGCATGTCTTCCGCCCTCGAACTCGGTCGTAAAGAAAGTATCAGCGATCATCTTGGCCAGCTCACGGCCCACGACGCGGGCTCCGAGAGCGAGCATGTTCGCGTTGTTGTGGGCGCGCGCCATCTTTGCGCTGTAGGGCTCGCTGCAGACGACGGCCCGGATTCCCGGAACCTTGTTGGCGGCCAGGGAGATGCCTACGCCGGTCCCGCAGATGATGACGCCTTTATCCGCCTCGCCGCGCATCACGGCTTCCGCCGCCTTGCGTCCGTAGACCGGATAATCATCGTTTCGGTCATTCGGGTCATAGTTCCCGTAGTCCGTGCAGGTATGCCCCTGCGCCGTAAGATGTTCCATCAGCGCCAGCTTCAGCTCGATTCCGGCATGGTCGCTTGCAAAACCGATCTTCATAACACGTTCCCTCCGTCCTTTATCACTTAAAGAAATGGCGCCGATCGTAACAACCGGCGCCCTAGTGGACGATGCAGGGCTCGAACCTGTAACCCCTCACACGTGAAGCGAGTGCTCTCCCATTGAGCTAATCGTCCAAGAGGAAGTATAGCACGCTCCCGCCCGCTAATCAAGCACAAAATTAAAAATTTTTCACAGCAAAAGAGACCGAACACATGCCGGTCTCTCCGAAATGCACATATTTTATTCGAATACCTGGTAGACTTCCGCATAGCCGACGCCGAACTGCAGGCATGTTCCGTGAGAATTCATGAAAATGTCCGCATGTCCGTACGGAGTGCCGAGATCCTCAACCGTGTAGATCCTGCCGTTGATGAGCAGCTTGGTTCCGAAGGGAACGCCGGCCATCGCGACCGTGTGCTCCGCCGTCGGATAGACGCCGCTCGCCGTGGGGCCGTTCTCCCAGCCGCAGCACTGCGCGCACGGGCAGTAGGCTGTCAGCTTGAAGGTTCCGAGGTAAGAGAGCTGATCGTCGCGGAGCTTTACGGTGTAGTCCGAAGAGGAACCTGCATCGCGCTCAACAGCCTCGATCCTGGCGCTCGCCGCTTTCTGGGCTTCCTCGATCCTTACGAGGGCTTCCTCCTGCTCCTTCTGAGCCTTCGCCTCCTCGGCGGCCTTTGCGACCTCGGCGGCTTTCTTCTCGGCTTCCACTTTCTCTGCTGCAAGACGGGCTTCCTCAGCTTCCCTCTCCGCTGCGAGGCGGGCCTCCTCGGCTGCCTTCTCCGCCGCGAGGCGGGCTGCCTCGGCTGCCTTGCGCTCTTCCTCTTCCTTGCGTGCCTTTGCGTCGGCAAGCTTTTCGGTCAGATTCTCGAGCAGTGAAGTCTGGGATGTGATTTTCTGCTGAAGATTCGAGAGCGTGAGTTCTTCATTTGAAATATTCTGCGTGAACTCGGTGATCTTCGCGCCGGTCGTGCTCGCAAGGTTCTCAACCTCGGCCTGCTTCGTCTCATACTCGGACTTCAGGACCTCCAGGCTGGCTTCCTCCTTCTCGAGCGCCTCCTGCTGTCTCATGACGATCTGTCTGGCTTCCTGATAATCCGCCAGGCGGCCGCGGTCATAGTTGTTGACCTCCTGGAAATGATCCGCCCGGTTCAGGAACTCTCTCACCGTGCCGGAATTCAAGAGAGAAACGAGATAATCGGAAGAACTGCGCTCGTACATATACTGGATGCGCTTCTTCATCTCCTCGTACTGGTTCTGCTCCTCGATCCTGGCGCGCTCAACGGCGGCCTTGCTCATCTCGATCTCGGTTTCCTTGGTTTCCATCTCGCTCTCAATCTTGGTGAGTGACTGATCGAGTGCAACCAGTTCCGCGTTAAGCTGGTCCAGATAAGCCTGCAGAGCGGTCTGTTCGTTTTTAAGGACGCTGATACGGTCTGCTGTCGCCTGGGCATCTGACTGAGCGGCTTCCTTTTCGCTCTCTGCCTCGGCGATCTCAGCCTCCGCGGCTGCGATCCTGACTTCTGCCTCCGCGATCTCATCGGTGCCTTCCGACGCTCCGAAAACCGGAAAAGCCGAACCCGTGATAACCGCTGCGGCCAGAAGTGTACATATCAGTTTTTTAAAAAACATAAAGAGTACCTCTCCTTTCCGCAACAGATTATAACATGCTTTATTAAGAAAATGAAGTGATTTTTTCAAAATCTGTAACATTTGTGTAATATTTCATATATTTTTTATATTTTCCGTAATGAGACCATAAAAATTCACGGCGCAGGGGAGGTCTTTTCATTCAGAGTGCACAAAAACAAAGGGGCTGTAAAAAAAGCCCATGAGTAAAAGTCAGCCGGCTTTGCAGAAACGCAAAGCCGGCTGCTTTTTGCTTACCCATCGTAATTGTCAGAAGTGTACTCTGTTTAGCCAAAAAATGAGCACACTAAACCAGGGCCATTGTGGATAACCATCTCATTTATGCTGTCTCTTCATTTTTATGCTTCTTGTTGTGGTATTTATAAATGTTAAAACCGCAGGAAATCAGGGTAAGCTCCAGATTTACAGCTTTTGCCCCTCTCCTGAAGAGCCTTTTATAGGACCGGTCCCACTTGATGATCCCGAAAACACCCTCCGCCTGGATGCTGCGGTTCATCCGCAGCAGAGCGCCGTGGACGGACTCCAGGTTCTCAAGCACCTCCCGGTGGATCGCCGTCAGTTCCCTGTTCATCCGGATCGTCCGGTTGCTCGATGTTTTCGGGCAGCAGTCTTGCCTGTGGGTACACCCACGGCAATCCTCGCATTCATAGATCTCCTCTGTGCGGCCGTACCTGTTGTTTCGTACATGCTTGTTATATTTGAAAATGAACCTTCTCCCATTCGGGCAGACCGGATCGCCTTCCCCGTTTTTCCTGAAATTCACTGCCCGGTACGGGTCAGATTGATAACGTTTATTCTTTGTCTCCTTTTCGAACATGGTGAATTTCATGTATTTCTCCATCCCATGCTCTTCACAATAGAGGTAGTTGTTGTAGGAACCGTAACCGGCATCCGCGACCGGATACTTCGGATAATGCCCATAGATCCGGTTGAACTTCTCCATGAGCGGGACGAAACAGTCCATATCGGATGCGTAGGCCTTTACGTCCAGGGCCGCGATGTACTCGTCACAGACAGCAGCCTGCAGGTTGTAAGCCGGGAGAAGCTGGTCATTCCCCATATAGTCCCGTTTCAGGCGCATGAACGTCGCGTCATGATCCGTCTTTGAGTAACTGTTCCTGCCCTCGCCGCATATCGAGATCCTTTCCGCGTATGTCTTCAGGCGGTCAAGGCAGGCAGACAGTTCCTCATACTGCCGCTGCTCCCTGCTCTTGCGGTGGCCGCTTCCGTGGACAAATGTTGCGGGATTCAGGCCGCAGGCCGTCCGGAGGCCTTCCAGCATCTTCTCCACGTATTCGACCGCGTATTCATCGCGTTTCTCCAGCTTCAGCCCCTGGAATCCCAGTAAGTCGCTGTTGATGGAATCGATCAGCCCGGATATCTTCGCGAAGACCTTCCCGCGGTTCTTTTCGCAGGACTTCTTCCAGACCCAGGTGTAGCGGTTCGCGTTGGCCTCGATCTTGGTCCCGTCAATGTACGCATGGTCGAGGTCGACGTGGTCTTCCGCGAAGATGTATTCATTTATTTTCAGGAAGATGTCCTCGATGGGATCCGTCAGTTCCTCACGGATGAAGTTCCCGAAGGTCGCAAAGGAAGGAGCCTCCATGTCATCTAGGAGGTAGATATACCGGATATCGTTCCGGCACAGCTTCTCGATCCTGCGCAGGGAACAGATACCGTGCTCCATGAAAGAAAAAAGTACAACTTTGAGGAGTTTCAGCTTATCACATCCGGGGCGACCTGTTTTGTATCCCTTCTCTACAAAATATCCTGATAGGTCGATGTGATCCATCACTTCACAGAAAGTATATACCGGATCAGAAATATCGATCAGCTTTTCAATATTTAATGGTAATTTCAGCTGACGTGTTGTATAATTGATTTTGGTATTATTTGTTAGTCGCATAACTTATTATACCAAAAAACCTCAGAGGTTTTAACCTCTGAGGTTTTTCTTTTTAGGGGAGTTTTTTTACAGCCCCTTTATTTTCACACATAATATTCTAGCAGTCGGATTTGAGCAACATGGGGTCGATTAAAACTATGAGGAATTATCGTCAGATATAATCCTCCTCGGAAGCAATCTCTGCTTCTGCTTCTTCCTGGGCAATCATCTCCTCGTATTTTCTTAAGATGATGCTCTGGATCTCATTTCTCGTCGCTGAGTTGATCGGATGGGCAATATCTCTGTATTCCCCATCGGCAGCTTTGCGGCTCGGCATCGCAATGAAGAGACCTTTCTCACCTTCGATGACCTTGATGTCGTGAACGACAAACTCGTCATCGATCGTGATCGAAATAACCGCCTTCATTTTCCCGTCTTTTGTTACTTTTCTGACTCTGACATCTGTGATATTCATAACTACCCCTTTCCCGTATCCACAAATTTGTCAACGCAGGAATCTATTCACTTCCTCTCTCCGACAGCGGCCAACTGGTCTTTTGCAGAATATGCATATGAGATTTGCACTCTGCATCTGACAACACAACAATAAAATTATCAATGTGCTTTCAAGACCTGTAAGCCCGGTCTTGCTTAAGAAACCAAGATGTAAAATTTCACGTATTTGCATTATAGCACAAGAATTGTTATTCGCAACCAGAAATTGTATTTTTCTCGAAACAACTTTTGAATTTTTTACCGGCTTTCCAAAAAAGCCCATTTTCATTTGCTTTTTATAGCGCAGCGTCCTATAATGGTGTTTATACTACGGGAATATTTCGGAAGCGTCTGCTTTCTTTCCTATATATAAAGGAGCGTTCTAAATGTATCGCATTGATTTCGATAAACCGGAACATATTCATTTCATCGGCATAGGCGGCATCAGCATGAGCGGCCTTGCGGAGGTTCTTCTCGGCGCGGGCTTCACCGTATCCGGTTCGGACGCCGGTGACTCCCCTCTTATCGCCCGTCTCCGCTCACTCGGAGCGGACATCGCGATCGGCCAGAAGGCGGAAAATATCACCCCCGGCATCGACGCCGTCGTCTACACGGCCGCCATTCATGACAATAACCCGGAGCTTCGCGCAGCGAAGGAGGCAGGTCTTCCGCTCCTCACCCGGGCGGAGCTTCTCGGCGAGGTCATGGACAACTACCCTGTCTCCGTCGCGGTCGCCGGCACCCACGGCAAGACCACGACGACCGGCATGGACGCCATGATCATGCTCGCCGGCGGGCTCGACCCGACGGTCTCCGTCGGCGGCATCCTGCCCTCGATCGGGGGCAACATCCGCGTCGGCAAGACCGAGAACTTCCTCGCGGAGGCCTGCGAGTACACAAACAGCTTCCTTGAGCTCCGCCCGCGGATCAGCGTCATTCTGAACGTGGACGCCGACCATCTGGATTTCTTCAAGGACCTTGACGATATCGCGTCTTCCTTCAACCGTTTTGCGAAAAACACCGCCCCGGACGGGGTCCTCATCGTAAACCGGGATACGCAGAAGTTTTCGGAGATCATAAAGGGTGTCACCTGCCGGATCCTTACGACCGGCCTTAATTCGATTGCCGATTACATGGCTTCCGACATCACCTTCGATGATCTGGGCTGCGCCACGTTCACCTGCACCGAGTTCGGTGAGACGCTCGGCACCTTCACGCTCCGTGTCCCCGGCATCCACAATGTCTCGAACGCGCTCTCTTCCATCGCGATGGGCCGTGTCCTGGGCCTCTCCCCGGAGACCATCGCGCAGGGTCTCCTCGGTTTCTCCGGCGTCGACCGCCGTTTCGAGATCAAGGGAAAAATGAACGGCACCACCGTTATCGATGACTATGCCCACCACCCGACAGAGATCGCTGCCACGATCCGGGCGGCCAAGGCTTACCCCCACCGGGAGCTCTGGGTGATCTTCCAGCCCCACACCTACACCCGCACCAAGGCCCTTCTGCCGGAATTTGCGGAGGCTCTCTCCCATGCGGACCACGTGATCCTTGCGGACATCTATGCGGCCAGGGAGGACGATATCTACGGCATTTCCTCCAAAGATGTGGCCGATGCGATCGCGAAGCTGGGCACCGATGCATACTACTTCGACAGTTTCGAAAAAATTGAGCAATTTGTACGAAAATCCTGTGTCGACAATGATTTGTTGATAACTATGGGTGCGGGCGATGTCACAAACATCGGTCCCGCCTTGCTTTCTTAAAATCTGTCCACGAAATCCCCAATATCCACAATGCCCGAATGTGCATAACCACGACGGCATCGTGGATTATTTTGTGGATGCATCCCGGCCGGAATATGATAAGATACAATGGATTGATGCGGCAAAGCCGCGTAAATGAAGTGAGGATCTTATGGAAACATTTTCCGTTCAGGCATGCTGGCCGCAGGATGTGACGGTGCTTGCCAATATATTTCTTGATGAATATATGCCGAAAGCCAATGGGGAGTTCGTGAAGATCTACCTCTATTTGCTGCGCTCATCGGGCGCCGGCACTTCTCTCTCGCTCTCCGCGATCGCGGACCGGATGAACTGCACGGAGACCGACGTGCTGCGCGCTCTCCGCTACTGGAACGAGGCGGGCGTCCTTCAGATCGACTACCGTGAGGACGGTATGCCGGGAAGGATCACGATCGTGAATTTCTGCGGGCCGGCAGCCTGTGCACCGCGCAAAGAAGAGGCGATGCCTGCGGAGACCGAGATAAAGCCCGGTGAGGCCAATCCTTCCGGCTCTCTCACAAGGAGCCGCATCGGCGAGCTCTCGTCGAAAGAGGATGTGCAGGAGTTTCTCTTCATCGCCGAGCAGTACATGGGCCGGCCGCTCACGAAGACCGAGCTTGAAAAGCTCCTCTATTTCTACGACGGTCTTCATTTTCCGCCGGACCTCATCGACTTCCTGCTCGAGCACTGCATCAGCCGCGGCCACAAGAGCATCCGCTACATCGAGAAGGTCGCCCTCGCCTGGGACGCGGAGGGGATCCGCTCGGTGGAGGCCGCCCGGGATTTCGTCACGAACAACCGCCGCGAGTACTATGCAGTCTTAAAGGCGCTCGGCATCACGAACCGCGCGCTCACGACCGCCGACATCACGATGATCGACAAGTGGATGAAGACCTGGGAGTTCCCGGAGGAGGTGGTCCTCGAGGCATGCCGCCGGGCCGTGCTCCGCACTTCTTCGCCGTCGCTGACCTACACGGACGGGATCATCGCCGGCTGGCATCGTGACGGTGCAAAGACGCTCGAGGAGATCGCCCGCCTGGACAGCCTTCGCGAGGCATCATCGGACAGAAAGAAAAATGAAAACACGCCTGCTGCCCAGAGGCCCCGGAAAAAGCCTGCCGGCAATTTCTACAATTTTGAGCAGCGCTCCTACGATTACAGGAAACTTGAAGCCCAGCTTCTCGGAAATGCAGACACAGACGAGAGCTGAAGATAAAGGAAAGACACATGCCTCTTACCAATGCGCAGTATGACGCGGTCATGCGCCGCTACGACGAGATACGGGAAATGCACCGCCATGAGCTCCTCGCCCGCGAGGAGGAGATCGGGAAGGCCGTCCCCGTCATAAAGGAGCTGGACGCGGAAGCCGGACGACTGAGCCTCAAGGCAGCCAGACTCCGGATCGCCGATCCTTCGGCGGATCTCACCGCCTACCGCAGGGATATGCAGCTCATTTCCCGAAAGAGGGAAGCCGCGCTTCTCTCCCACGGTTACCCGGCGGATTACCTTGAGATGCAGTACGACTGCCCGCTCTGCCGCGACACCGGATATGTGGACGGAGTCCGCTGCTCCTGCTTTAAGAAAGCGGCCGACGAGCTCCTCTACCGGGATTACCGGCTCGGCGATATTTTAAAGGAAGAGAATTTCGGTCATTTTTCTCTTAGCTACTACTCGGATGATATAATAGATCCCTCAACCGGGAAAAGTTCTCTTGAGCTTGCAAGGGCAGCTCTTGCAGCCGCAATGCGCTTCCCGGACAACATCGGAAAGCCCGGCAACAACCTCTTTCTCTACGGCAATGCCGGTGTCGGAAAGACCTTCCTCTCCCACTGCATCGCCGCCGAGGTCCTGAACCGGTCCTGCTCGGCCCTCTACTTCTCCGCCAAGGATCTCTTTGATCTGCTTGCGGATGCGGCGTTTGAGAGAAACGGGCGGAACTCCGACAGTGCCCGCGCGATCTGCGAGTGTGACTGCCTGACGATCGACGATCTCGGGACGGAGACGGTCAATTCATTTTCCCTGCCGCAGCTCTTCTACATCATCAACGAGCGGATCATAAGCAGCAGGTCCACGATTATTTCCACCAACCTCATGCTGGACCAGTTTGCGGAGATGTACACGGAGCGCATTTTTTCAAGAATCACGAGCAGCTACACGATTGTCAAGCTGATCGGACAGGACATACGCATGCAGAAAAAAGCCAATGGAGGACGCACATGATCAATAATGCAGATGATACCCAGGTTAAACCCGTAACCCAGGAGACCCCCGAATGGCGGCTCGGAATCGTCCCTCTTGCCAGCACCCGCGAGATCGGGAGCAAGATCAACGATTATCTTGTCGCATGGCGCAAGGGGCTCGTTGCAAACGGAGAGGCGTCCGCAGACCACGGCTACGCCAGAGACTCCTTCATCATCGAGGCGTCGACGCCCCGTTTCGGGTCCGGCGAGGCCAAGGGATCGATCAAGCAGTCGATCCGCGGCGACGACCTCTACATACTGGTCGACGTCTGCAACTATTCGATCAAATACAGGATCAACCGTTTTGAAAATGTCATGTCCCCGGACGACCATTTCCAGGACTTAAAGCGTGTGATCGGTGCGATCGGCACCAAAGCTCACCGCATCAACGTGATCATGCCCTACCTCTACGAGGGCCGCGTCGAGGTGCGTTCCGTCCGTGAATCCCTGGATGCCGCCCATGCCCTCCAGGAGCTCATGGCGCTCGGCGTTGAAAATGTCATCACCTTCGAGGCCCACGACCCCCGTGTGCAGAATGCGGTTCCGCTCACCGGTTTTGAGTCGATGAGCCCGGCCTACCAGTTCATCAAGGCGATCCTCCGCGCCGCCCCGGACCTTGTGGTCGATGACGACCATCTCATGGTCGTGAGCCCGGACAAGAACGGCATGCGCCGCGCTGTCTACCTCGCCAACGTGCTCGGCGTCAACATGGGCATGTTCTACAAGGTCTATGACTACACGGTGACGGTCGGCGGAAAGCATCCGATCATCGACTACTCCTTCCTCGGCTCCGATGTGACCGGGAAGGACATCATCATCGTCGATGACATGGTCTCCTCCGGCAGCACGGTCATCAAGACCGCCCGCATGCTCAAGGAACGCGGCGCAAGGCGCATCTTCATCTGCGCAGCCTTCGGAATCTTTACCGCGGGCCTTGAGCCGTTCGACGAGGCCTACGCCGAGCCGGCCTCCGGGCTCTCCGAAGAGGAGCTTGCAGGCGCCGAGGAATGGCAGAAGCACACATTCGACTACCTGATCACAACAAACCTGATCTACCAGCGGCCGGAGCTCTTTGAGCGCCCCTACTACCGCGGCTGCGACATGAGCAAGTTCCTGGCCCTCATCATCGATACGATGAACCACGACGGCTCGCTCTCCAATCTTTTAGACCCGGTCGACCGGATCCAGAAGGTGCTGGAGAAGCACAGACGCGGGGAAAAAATATAATGGCAGCAAAAAACAGAGGCATATTGCCTCTGTTTTTTTGTTTCCGGGGACTGCTGCGAATGATGGTGCCTGATACCTCCCTCACTTCACAAAATGCTGATAATCATACGGGCCTCCCCAGTCGCCGCCCCAGGAGAACCCGTGGGACTTAAAGAGCTGCACCGCAAGATCCGAGCCCGTGATCACATGGGGCCTTCCGGCTGACCGGTTGACCGCGTAATCCTGGGCCTCGGCCGGTTCGCTCACGTGCCGCCCGTCCGGATAGACATACACGTAGGGGTTCTCAAACGGGTTTAAGTCGATCGCCATCCCGAACGCGTGCCGCGAGAGGTTGTCCGCATCGGAGGCCTTTCGGTAATTGAAGCAGCTTGTATTGTCTGCCCGGACGGAGGCCAGGTCGGTCGTCACGCCGTCCCCGGTCCAGTAGCGGTCGACCAGATACATCGAGTTGATCTGGTAGCGGCTCTTAAAGAGATTGTAGAAGACGTCGAGGGCCTCCGCCGCGATCGCCTGATTGGTGATCATCTCTCCCACCTGGACTTTCCCGTTATAGTTAAAATGCAGCATCTTAAGATACCGGAGGTCTGAAAGCCCGATATCCGGGTTGTCCCGGTAGGATTTTCCGATGATCCGGTTGTAGACGGCGTCGCCCGCGCTGATCCCGCTGATCCGGAAGTAGGAGGATACGTTGTTCCAGTCGATCTGAGACTCCTCGAGCACGGTTCCGGCCGCATAGGAAAGGACTGTGTCGGCCCCGAGCACCGGGTTTACCGGCACGACAGGTGAAAATGAAAACCTCTGCGCCGCCGTCCCGTTCGGCGTGTATGTCCGGATGTTCGTGCCGTTTTTCTGGCTTGCCCCG
This sequence comes from uncultured Eubacteriales bacterium, assembly GCA_900317515.1. GTDB lineage: Bacteria > Bacillota > Clostridia > Lachnospirales > Lachnospiraceae > Chordicoccus. The sequence continues at coordinate 39,412 of ONHA01000005.1, read as the reverse complement.
GCGATATCGACAGCATTTCCGAGTGCGGAGACGATGCTGAATGTCCCGTCCCCGTATTCTTCAAACCGCCATTTCTGGGCATTTGTCCCGTTGTCGGTGTAAAGCTGGATGTTGGTTCCGCTCTTTCTTGAGCCTCCCGCGATATCCAGAGCTTTCCCGGCTTTCACGTTGAGGATCTTGTACCAGCCTTCCCCGAGATAGGTCAGGGAGTACTGCTGGGCCGCGGTCCCGTTTGAAGAATAGAGCTGTACGTTTGCTCCGTTTCGGGTCAGCCCGCCGTAGACATCGATCACTTTCACAGAATTAAGAGCCGATACAAACGTAAAGGTGCCCTCCGGGGCCACCCGCTCCGAATCAACCTCTTCGAGCCGGAATCTCTGCGCGGCTGTCCCGTTGGAGGCGTAGAGCCGGACGTTGGTGCCGTTCTTCATGGAGGCTCCGGCGATGTCAAGGCAGGTCCCCGGTGCGCAGGCGGGCGAGAAGCTCACCGTTCCGTCCCCGGCATCCGTGAGTTTCCATCTCTGGGCCCTGGTTCCGTTCGGAGTGTACTGGCGGACGTTGGTCCCGTTTGCCGACCTCGCTCCCTCGACGTCGAGCGCGAGCCCGGAGCATACCGGCGAGACCTCGTAGGACCCGTCGGCGAGCCTTGTCAGGGTAAATTGCTGGGCTGCGCTGCCGTTTCCCTCGTAGAGCTGAAGGTTTCCCCCGCTTTTTTGGGAAGCCCCGGCAATGTCGAGGACTTTATTTTCCGAGACCGACGACCGGATCACGTAGGTGCCGGAGGCCGGCAGGCCGTCGGCAAGGACCGCCCGGGGGCGGCCGAGCAGGAGAAGCATAAAGACCGCGGTCAGCGTGAGATACAGTTTTGATTTCATATTCTCGTCTCCCTGGAAATCATAAGGATTTTTTCCAGTATAGCAAAAAAACAGGCATTTGCCTTCAGCAAATACCTGTTTTTTTCATTTTTCTCAAACCACCCTGGGCGCCTCCACCACATAACCGGAGAGGCCGTCTCCCTTCTTCTCGATCATGATCGTGGAGCCCTCGTGCACTTCATTTCCGAGGATGATCCGGGCCGCCAGCGTCTCGACGTTCTGCTGGAGATACCGCTTTAAGGGTCTCGCGCCGAACACCGGGTCGTAGCCCTTGTCGATGCAGTAAGCCTTTGCCTCATCCGTGAGCGAGATGTGCAGCTGCCGGTCTGCAAGACGGGCATTGAGACTTGCCATCATGAGATCGACGATGCCGCCGATGTTCTCCTTCGTGAGCGGCTTGAACATGATCGTCTCATCGAGCCGGTTCAGGAACTCGGGACGGAAATGCGCCCGCAGCTCATTCGTCACCATATCCTCCGCGTAGCGGCTGATCTCGCCGTTCTCATCGATCCCGTCGAGCAGGTACTGGCTGCCCAGGTTCGAGGTCAGGATGATGATCGTGTTCTTGAAGTCCACGGTACGTCCCTGGCTGTCCGTGATGCGGCCGTCATCGAGCACCTGCAGGAGCACGTTGAAGACGTCCGGGTGAGCCTTCTCGATCTCGTCGAAGAGGACAACCGAGAACGGTTTTCTCCTGACCGCCTCGGTCAGCTGGCCGCCCTCGTCGTAGCCGACGTATCCGGGAGGTGCTCCGATGAGACGCGAGACGGAGTATTTCTCCATGTACTCGCTCATGTCGATACGCACCATGTTGTTCTCGTCGTCGAAGAGGTTGGCCGCCAGCGTTCTGGCCAGCTCCGTCTTGCCGACACCGGTCGGTCCGAGGAACAGGAAGGAACCGATCGGCCGCTTCGGGTCCTTGATGCCGGCCTTGGAGCGCAGGATCGCGTCCGCGACCTTCTGCACCGCCACATCCTGGCCGATCACCCGCTTGTGGAGCTCATCCGGCAGATGAAGGACTTTCTCCCTCTCGCCCTCTGTGAGCTTTGCGACCGGGATGCCGGTCCACTTGGAGACGATCCGGCCGATCTCGTCGTCCGTCACCTCCTCGTGCACCATCGAGAGGTCCTTGTCCTTCACGCGGGCTTCCGCCTCCTCGAGGGCTTTCTGCACCTTGGGCAGCTCGCCGTACTTGAGCTGGGCCGCCTTGTTGAGGTCGTAGCTGCGCTCCGCGATCGCGATCTCGTTGTTCAGGGCTTCGATCTGCTCGCGGTAGGCCTTGAGACCCTCGACGTCCTTCTTTTCATTTTCCCACTGGACCTTCTGCGCATTGAAAGTGTCCCGGAGCTCCGCGAGATCCTTCTGCAGGTCTGCGAGGCGCTCACGGCTCAGCGCGTCGGTCTCCTTCTTTAAGGCCGCCTCCTCGATCTCCATCTGCATGATCTTGCGCTGCTGCTCGTCGAGCTCTGTCGGAAGCGAGTTGAGCTCCGTCTTGATGAGCGCACAGGCCTCGTCCACAAGGTCGATCGCCTTGTCCGGCAGGAACCGGTCGGTGATGTAGCGCTGGGAAAGGGCTGCCGCCGAGACCAGCGCGGAGTCCGTGATCTTGACACCGTGGTAGACCTCGTAGCGCTCCTTGAGGCCTCGAAGGATCGAGATCGTCTCCTCGAGCGTCGGCTCGTCGACCATGACCGGCTGGAACCGGCGCTCCAGAGCTTTGTCCTTCTCGATGTACTTGCGGTATTCGTCCAGAGTCGTCGCGCCGATGCAGTGCAGCTCGCCGCGGGCCAGCATGGGCTTCAGCATGTTGCCGGCGTCCATCGCGCCTTCGGTCTTGCCCGCGCCGACAATCAGGTGCAGCTCGTCGATAAAGAGGATGATCTCGCCTTCCGAGCTTCTGACCTCCTCAAGGACCGCCTTGAGACGCTCCTCGAACTCGCCCCTGTATTTCGCGCCGGCGACCAGCGCGCCCATGTCCAGGGCAAAAATATGCTTGTCCTTCAGATTGTCCGGCACATCCCCCGCAACGATTCTCTGGGCCAGGCCCTCGACCGCGGCGGTCTTGCCGACGCCGGGCTCACCGATCAGGACAGGGTTGTTTTTTGATTTTCTCGACAGGATCAGGATCGCCTGGCGGATCTCGTCGTCACGCCCGATGACCGGGTCCAGCTTCTGCTGCCTTGCCTTCTCCACGAGGTCGGTCCCGTACTTGTTCAGGGTGTCGTAGGTCGCCTCCGGGTTGTCGGTCGTGACCTTCTGGTTGCCGCGCACGCTCTGAAGCGCTTTTAAAAATGAATCCCTGTCGATCCCGAAGCGGGACAGCAGCTGCTTCATGGAGCGGCTTGCATTTTTGAGAATGGAGAGGAAAATATGCTCGACCGATACATACTCGTCTCCCATCGCCTTCGCCTCATCCTCGGCCTTGATCAGGCACTTGTTGAGGTCGGCCCCGATGTAGGGCTGGCCGCCGTTCACCTTGACCTGCGCATCCACGGCAGATGTCACGGCGTTTGCAAACTGTTTCGGATCGATCCCCATCTTCTCTACGAGCTTCAGGATGAGCGAGTCCTCCTGCTTTATCAGGCAGTACAGAAGGTGCTCCTGGGTGACCTCCTGGTTGCCGAAATCATACGCAGTCTTTTCAAGGTTCTGGATGGCCTCAATGGATTTCTGTGTAAATTTCTGAATGTTCATCGTAAACCTCCTTCCGGCTGTTCATTTCAAACCTAAAGATCGGAACGGATCTCTCCGTTCCGACCTCACTATAGCAGAAATTGTTAGCACTGTCAAGAGGTGAGTGCTGATGTTTTTGATATTGCCTGGTCTCCATGCCCGTGCATGCCGGCCGCGCTTGCGCGAGCCCGGCTGCACGGGCATGAGAGACGCTAACAAAAAACGAGCACTTGCAGCGCGAAGCGATGCAGGAAAGTGCGAGTTTTTTGGGAGCGCCGCCGCAAGCCCGAAGGGCGCAGGCGGTGCGCAGGCAATATCTCCCTTCAGTGCATGCCTCACTCTGTCTTTTTCCGGATATCTCGCATGATCCTCTCCGCATCCTCCGGCCCGCCCGTGAGACACGTGATGTAGCCCCCGAGACTCCTCGCCTTGGCCGCAAGCCTCCGCGAATGGCCGCTCACATAGTTGCGCCCCTTATAGCGGCTGTTTTTGGCCTCCTGGATCATGTTCGCGCAGGCGGAATTTCCGTCCAGAGCCAGCAGTACGGACCATCTCCTCTTGAAAATTTCATACGCAAAGCTCTTGTAGACGCCCAGCCCTTCCGGCTCGATCGAGACCCTGACAGAGACCCCGCTCTTTCTGATCTCCTCCGCGCCCTTTTCCGTGAGGACGGCCGGCACAAACGCAAACACCTCAAACTTCCCGCCGGCCTTCTCCGCCGTGTATTTCTCATACCCGCACATGCGGTGGCCGATCACGAAGCATATCTTCTCAGGATCCAGCCTTTCAAACAGGGTATCAAGGAGCTCCCGGTACTCTTTGCGCATCCGGGTCCTGTGCCAGTCGTTGTTGAAACTGCCTCCCACGATGACGATCGGGATCTTGCCCTGAGGAAGTTCCCGGATTCTGCCGGTCAGGAGCTCCTCCGCCGGGAAGCGGGGCTCCCCGCCGAAGAGCTTCTCCTCATGCGGATCGATCTCGGAAAGCTTCTTATTGATGTACTCTTTCGGGCTCATCTCCCCGCAGAGCTTCTTAAAGCGGTCTTTTTTCTCCGCAAAATCAGCGAGCGATGCATCAAGGACCTCGTCCTCCGCCTGCCGCATCCTGATAAGCTCCTCGTGGGAGAGGTCCAGCATCTTCACAAGGGAGAGCTGCTCGTCGATCGAGTCGGTTCCGTAGAGGGCGCCGCCGTCGGTACCCTGCACGCAGGGAATGCCCGCCGCAAGATATTTTTTGAGCGGATGCCGGTCAACCGCGCTAAGGTTGTTCAGGCGGACATTGGACGTGATCTGGAATTCGAGGACCGCCCCGGCCTCGCGGAGTGCCTCGATCAGCTGCCCGCCCTTGACGGAGCTTAAATTCGCGGTGTAGAGGCCGTGTCCGATGCGCATACGGGGCATTTTCTGCCCGGGCATCAGAGATTCCCGGACACAGAGGATACTGTTCATGACGTTGTCGCGGAGACTGTCGTTTTCACCGGCGTGGATCCTGACCACAAAGCCTGGCTCGTCGGCTGCGATCCTGACGATCTCCCGGATGACCGGCTGCATGTCCCGGATATCATTGATCTCCTCTCCGATGATGTCGCTCCCTGCCACATAGGGGTCCGCGCTCACCGCCTTAAGGGCCCTTAAGTTCTCCCGGGCATAATCGAACGCATCCACCTGATCCCGCACGATCGTGAGCGGGATCCGCCGGATCGCCGCGAGGAACCGTATGAGCACGCCGGTCTCCTTCTCCGCCGCCGGCAGGACCTCGTGCGCCTGCCGGAGCATCTCCGCCGCGCCGTCGGGCTTCACCAGCGTCGTGTCGGCGATCTCCGCATAGCAGATCCCTTTCGCCGCATAGCTCCGCGCGATCCAGAGAAGCTTGTCCTGGAAAATCGTATTCCGCCCGTAGGCCTCCGTCTCCGCGTCCGCGAGCATCTGCCTGAGCACCCGGGCGATGTCCGGGTCCGGGATCTTTTCAATGTTCCGAAGCGGGATTTTTTCATCAGACTCCGTGCCCTTGGTGAACACGTAGCGGTAGAGATAGACTTTCTCGAGGTTGGTGAAAACCGCCTGCCCGTCCTTCATGACGGCCAGGGAGGCGCGGATCTTCGGGATATTGTGCTCTGCATGTTCCGGATTGTTCAGGATAAGGTCCGCGAAGTTGATGAATGTGTTGTCATCGATCCTTCGGGTCAGGTATTTGCCCGTAAGCTTGGAGCCCTCAAAGCGCTTTTTGATGCGCGACCGCTGCGCGGTCAGCGCCTCTTCCTGGGCCTTGGTGATAAGAAGCTTCAGCTTCTTGACGTAATAGAGGGGATAGCGGATCTGGTGCCGGATCCCGAGCGCGATCAGGATGTCCGGGTCGAGGTTCGCATTCATGTGGGTGTGCAGGTCCGTGCGGAACTTGCACTCCCGGAGGATGTAGGTCTTCACCACCGTCTTCTTGAAATCAAGCCGGTAATCCTTGGTCTGGCTCATGAGGGTCTTCGAGATCGCGGGGATCGAGGCCTTGCGCTCGATCGTCCCGTCCGGGTAGATGTTGGCGACCTTGGTGTCCCTGAGCCGGAAAATGAAAACCTTCCTATTCTCCGCCGTCACATAGCAGGGCAGGGTCCCGCGGATGATCTTCATCCCGTCCTCATCGAGGCTGAGCGGGAGCCCGCACATCTCCGCGAGGTTGGTGATCAGATTCCCGGTGCCGTGGTTGGGGGTTTTCAGCACATAGTGCATGGTCTCCCCCTCCATAAAGAGCTCCACGATGATATCCTTTTCCTTGTCGAGATACAGACGTCCGAAGTATTCCATGGCCCCTCCCACTGACTTTTTCATAAGTATACCATTAGAGATCCGGGTTGTCCAACAGGAGCCTCATCTGCCTGTCCGCCCAGGACTCCTGCGGCACGTCATGCACCCGGTCGTCCTCCCGATAGTTTCCGATGAGGAACGGAGACGCCGGATCGTGCAGTCTCGTGTTCCGCGCGACCGCCTCCCGGCTCGCATTCGCATAGCAGTAGCGGCAGAGGTGCCGGCAGGTGTCATAGGCCCCGATGTCGGCGGCGAGATAGCAGGCGCACGCCTCCCGGGCCGGCTTCCGCTTCGGCACGATCAGCTTCGCTCCGATTGACCGCTCATAATCCGGGATCGTCATGCATCCACCGCAGTCCGCCCCGTAGGGGGCAAGCTCATCGCCTTCCGCGCAGGGACGCACGGTCATCCCGCAGGCCGACGCGATATTGATGATCTCCCGTCCGAGCGCGATCCGGTCTTCCCGGGCGACTCTCTCCGCCTCCGGGAAGTTCCGCTTCACCTTGTCGTAAAGGTCAATGAAGCTGATGACCGCGATCCGGGTCTTCCCGGCGAGGGCCTCCGCCATGGTCCTGAAAGCCTTTATGTGATATTCCTTCGTATAGCGATCGGAAATAAAAATCGGATCATACCGCCACCCAATCGAATCAATTCCGACCATCTCCGAAAGCTCCCGGAAAACCTCAAGGAGGTGGTGCTTGTCCGGAACATTCGGCTCAATGTCCCGCCCGTAGGGCGTCATGGTCACATACCAGAACTGGCCGTACCCGGCAAGAAGATCCATGTATTTAAACATCGGCTCCGGATTCTTCGAGCAGAACCCGATGACGTCGACCACCGCGGGATCAAGCTTATAGCGGCTCACCTGCTGCGGGTTGAAGGGGTTTCGGACGCACACGAACCCCTCGCGGAGCCGGTTGGCGAACCAGTCCGCGTAGAATGCCGGTATGTCTGTCCTTTGTCCCGTGTTGATGATCATCCTCTGTGTTCCTCAATGTCCTGACGATCAGGCCATTTTCTCCTTCTTGCCCGTTACTGCAATCTATGTTATCGTAATGACATGAAAACCGCAAGCACCTACCTTAAAGAAATCTACGGCTGCAAAGTCTACCGCATCGCCCTCTCCGCCGACGTCACCTGTCCCAACCGGGACGGCACTCTCGGCACGCGCGGCTGCATCTTCTGTTCGGCAGGAGGGTCGGGCGAATTCTCCGCGGACCGGCTGAAGCCGATCCCGGACCAGCTTCTCGAAGCGAAGGCCCGGGTCGCCTCCAAGGTGAAGGACGGCAGATACATCGCCTACTTCCAGAGCTTCACGAACACGTACGCGCCGGTTCCCTACCTGAGAAAAATATTCCATGAAGCCATTGAACCCGACGATGTCGTGATCCTCTCCGTGGCGACCAGACCGGACTGCCTCTCTGATGATGTGTTGGACCTGCTCGCCGAATTAAACCGCATAAAACCGGTCTGGGTCGAGCTGGGTCTCCAGACCGTCCACGAGCGCACCGCCGCCTATATCCGCCGCGGCTACCCGCTTTCCGTCTACGACGATGCCGTGCGCCGGCTCACGGAAGCCGGCCTCACCGTCATCACGCATGTCATTCTCGGCCTCACCGGTGAAACCGAAGAGGACATGGCTGCCACCGTCCGCCATGTGGTCTCTTCCGGCGCAAAGGGAATCAAGCTCCAGCTCCTTCAGATCCTCAAAAATACGGACCTCGCCGACGACTACTATGCCGGCCGGGTTCCGGTCATGTCCATGGAGGCCTACATGGAGCTCCTGAAAAAACTGCTGCCGCTGATCCCGGACGATGTCATCGTCCACCGCCTGACCGGAGACGGCCCCAAAAATCTCCTTATCGCCCCGCTCTGGTGCGGCAACAAGAAGAAGGTGCTCTCCGAGCTCAACAAAGTCCTCAAAGAAATAAACCCCTGAAACCGTCTCTGTCAGGTTTCAGGGGTTTTTATTTTCTTAATACAGTCTGTGATCAGCCCGCGTCCTTCTCCGCATAGCCGACCGACTCGTCGTTCATGATCGTGAACGCGACGTCCAGCGCGTGGTCGGACACACGCTCGAGGTCCGTGCAGATGTCCGTGAAGACGATGCCGGCCATCGGCTGGCACTTGTTCGCCATCAGGCGGTCCGCATGGTTGTTGATGATGAGACGCTGGAAATCGTCGACCGCCTGCTCGGCCTCCTCGGCCTCGGAGATGCGGGACTTGTCTTCATTTTCGAAGATATCCAGGCAGATCTCATTGGTCTCCAGCGTGAGGTAGGCCAGGTCTTCCAGTTCGACCAGCGCATCCTCGGAGAACGATGCCTTCGACTCGTCAAGCTTCGTGATGTACTTCAGGATGTTGTCGGCATGGTCGCCGATGCGCTCAAAGCTGGAAATGACCAGCAGGAGCTTGCCCACCTTGTAGGCGTCCTTTGCGGACAGCTGACGGGTGCGGAGCTTCATCAGGCTGTTGGAGATCTCGTCGGTCAGGTGGTCGATGATCTCCTCGTGCACGCTGATCTTCTTTAACGTCTTCGCGTCGCGGGTCCGAAGCGCGGACATGGCGCGGACCAGGTTGTCGTTGGCCATACGGCCGAGACGGGCGGTCTCAAGCACGGCCTGGCGAACCGCTACGGCCGGCAGGACCGAATCCGCGTTGACGATATACTTGAGCTTCTTCTCCTCGTTTAGTTCCGTCTCCTCCGGGAGGTCCGGCAGAAGCTTCTTCGTTATGCTGACAAAGACGTTCATGAGCGGCATGCCGGCAAGGACCGCAATAAGCGCGAAGGCCGTGTGAGTGTTCGCGACCTGACGGCCGATATTGTCCGGCGAGAGCGAGCAGATAAAGTTCAGGATCTGCGGGAAGATGTTGATCAGGATGCAGAGCAGCATCGCGCGGAACAGATTGAAAATAAGATTCAGGATCGCCGTTCGCTTGCCGTTCCGGTTGGTCGTAAGGCCCGCCAGAAGGTTCGGTGTGACGGAGCCGATGGCCGCGCCGATCACCAGGTAGACTGCCGTGCGGTATTCGAGGATTCCCTGCACCGCAAAAGCCTGGAAGATGACGACCGAGGACGAGGAACTCTGCAGGAGAGCCGTGAAGGCGACGCCGAAGAGCACCGCGATGAACGGATTCGAGAGCCCGTCGAGGAAGCTGATAAAGGCAGGACTCTGGGAGAGCGGTGCGATCGCCGCCTTGACCATCGTGATACCCACAAAGAGCATGCCGAAGCCCAGAATGACCATGCCGATATAGCGGACCCGGGGATTCTTTAAGAACGTGTACATGACGACGCCGATAAAGAGGATGAGCGGTGTCCAGGCTGCCAGGTTGAACGCGGTGATCTGGGCGGTGACGGTCGTACCGATATTGGCGCCCATGATGACTGCGATCGCCTGGGTGAGGCCCATAAGGCCTGAGTTGACGAAACCGATGACCATCATGTCGGTTGCGGATGAGCTCTGGATAAGAACGGTGACCAGGACGCCGACCAGAACAGCCATCACCTTGTTGGACGTCACCTTCTCAAGGATCTCACGGAGCTTGTCGCCCGCGGCCCGTCCAAGCCCGTTGGACATGGTGCTCATGCCGTACAAAAACAGTCCCACACCGCCCAAAAGGCTGAATACCTCGTACATTGTCATAAAGTTACTCTCCCTTCATTTTGGGGAAGCTGACGGTGATCTCCGTCCCCTTCCCGACTATACTGTTCATGGATAACAGAGCCCCCGGATGCTGCTCGACGATATGTTTCACGATCGCGAGCCCGAGGCCTGTCCCGCCGGTCTCTCTCGACCGGCTCTTGTCCACCCGGTAGAAGCGCTCGAAGATGCGCTCCTGATCCTTCACGGGGATCCCGATGCCTGTGTCCTTCACCGTAAGAAGCACTTCATTTCCCGAAGGACGGACCGAAACCGTGACGCTGCCGCCCGGATTATTGTAGCGCACCGCGTTGTCGCAGAGATTGTAGATGAGTTCGCTCAGCATCTGCGCATCCCCGTTTACGATGCATTTTTCACCCGGACTGCCTTCAAAGGCAATCGTTACATTGCGCTTCTCCGCCTGGAAGGTCAGCATCTCGCAGCTCTTTTCAGCCTCCGCTGCGAGATCCACCGGCACAAAGCCCCGGACTGCCTCCTCCGCGGTGTCGAGCTCCGAGAGCCGGATCACATCGTTGATGAGATTCAGGAGCCTCTCGGCGTTTCGCTGAATATCACGCCCGTACCGCCTCATATCGTCCTCGTCGCCCATCCCGTTTGAGATGAGCTCCGCATAGCCCGAGATCGCCGCGAGCGGGGTCTTCAGCTCATGCGAGACATTGGTCGTGAATTCCTGCCGCCGCTCCGAATCGCGCATTGTCAGCTCATGCTGCTCCTTGATCATGCGCACGATCGGCTTCATCTCCTCATAGCCGCCGTCGCTCACATTGGCATCCGGGTTCCTCGCGATCTTCAGGATCGGTCTCAGGAAGGATGTCGTGAGTACGTTTGCGAGGAGCGCACAGGCGCTGAAGAGCAGGACGCAGAGGATGATGAGCAGAGGCAGCGAGCCCGTGATAAAGGCCTGCACCGAGGACACGTCTCTGGCGATCCGGACCACCTGGCCGTTCTTCATCAGGCAGGCATAGTAGAAGACGTTTTTTCCGACCGTCTCCGATTTGCGGGTGCTCTGCCCTTCGCCCTCGGAAAATGCCTGCGCCACCTCAGGCCGCTCGCGGTGGTTGCCCATCTGCCCCGTATCCGCCGAGCTGTCGTACAGCGCTTTCCCGGACTCCTCGATGATCGTGATGCGGAGGCCCGGTATCTCCGGGATGTCTCCGGACGAGGAATCGATCGACTCTATGAGCTTCGCGCAGTTCTTAAAATCGATGAGGAGCTCCTCCCGGATCACCCGGTAGAAAATGAACGTCGAGATCACCGCCGCGGCCGCAATCGCGATCAGCGTCATCACGATAAATTCGCGGGTTATTTTTCTCTTCAATCGGTGTTCTCCTTCAGCACGTAGCCGACATTTTTGACCGTCCGGATGTAGCTGCCCGCCTTCCCGAGCTTCCTTCTGAGCGTCATGATGTGGACATCCAGCGTCCTCGATTCCGCCTCAAAATTCATGTCCCAGATATCCGCCATGAGCTTGTCGCGGGGAATCACGATGCTCTGGTTCAGGGCCAGATACTTCAGAAGCTCATACTCCTTGAATGTGAGCGTGACCGCATTGCCGTCCACCGTGACCAGGTGCTTGTCCTCGTCCATCGTAAGGCTCCCGACTGTCGTGATCCGGGGTCCGTGCGTATTACCCGTCCTGCGGAGGACCGCCTTCACACGCGAGATGAGTTCCATGATTCCGAACGGCTTCACCATGTAATCATCCGCTCCGAGATCCAGCCCCCTCACCTTGTCAAGCTCTGTGGTTTTCGCTGTCACGAAGATGACCGGGATTTCCGCTGTCCTTGCATCCTTTTTCAGGTTTTTCAGGATGGTCAGTCCGTCCTCATCCTCCAGCATGATATCGAGGAGGATCAGGTCCGGAAATGCTTTTTTCATTTCCTCCCGGAAGGCCCGCCCGGACTCACAGCCCTTCACCGAAAACCCGGCGCTTTTAAGAGCGATCATCTCTATCTCGCGGATATCCGCATCATCTTCCACCACATAAACGAGCCGCATGGCACTTCTCCTCCGGTCGCATCGACAGTATTTCTTAAGGTCTGCCCGCATGAACCGGCCAAAGGCCCCATGCGCCGCATCATAAAGCACATACATCATACCATATCTTATTTAGTTTAATCTAAGAAAATTGTAAATTCAGCGTAAAAAAAGAGCCGCCCGGGGGCGGCCCTCAAAAATATTCATGCCCGCTTCATCCTGATGAGGAAGCTGTCATATTCACGGTCCGGCATCAGGCAGGCGACTCCTCCGTTCATGAGCGCCGCACCGGACATGCGGTACATAGGTCTGCCGCCGTCTGCATCGCAGGATGAGACCTCATAGAGGGCATCCGGGACAAGTCCCTGCGGTCTCACGTAAAAGACCGGGGAGTTGGCCTCGATTCCGTGCCATACACCGGAGAGGAGCGCTTCGGCCCCGTCCCGGGAGACATTTTCCCAGACGGTGCAGACATCCTTCGGCGCCGACAGTCTGTAGTAATCGCCGGTTCTTATGAGTTCGTTCAGTTCCCTGAAAAGACCGACCTCTGACCTGATCTCATCAAGCTCAGCCTCGCTCATCTTCGTGATATCGAGCTCATAGCCGAATGTCCCGGCCATCGCGGTGATCGCCCTTGTCTTCATCGGCGTATTCCGCCCGGTCTGATGGTTCGGCACCGCCGAGACATGGGCTCCCATGGCCGATGTCGGATAGCCGAAGGAGGTCCCGTACTGGATGGACAGGCGGTTCACCGCATCCGTGTTGTCGCTGCACCAGATCTGCGGCGTATAGTAGAGCATGCCCGCGTCAAAGCGGCCGCCCCCGCCGCAGCAGCCCTCGATGAGGAGGTCCGGAAATTCGGCCAGCAGCATTTCAAGCACCCGGTAGACGCCGAGAACATATCTGTGGGAGAACTCGCCCTGCCTCTCTTTCGGCAGATGTGCACTGTATTTGCCGCTGATGCTGCGGTTTAAGTCCCACTTGATGTAGCTGATCCCGCCCTCGCGGACGATCGCGATCAATCTCGCAAGGATATGATCCTGTACATCCTGTCTCGACAGATCGAGGATCAGCTGGTGGCGGGAGAGCTCCGGATTCCGGCCGGGCACGGCGACGGCCCAGTCCGGGTGCTGCCGGTAAAGGTCACTGTTCACCGACAGGCCCTCCGGCTCAACCCAGATGCCGAACATAAGGCCCTTCTCCCGGATCGCCTCGCCGAGCGCCTTAAGGCTCATGCCGAGCTTCTCCTCGTTGGGCGCCCAGTCGCCGAGCGAGCTGTCGTCAAGATTTCTCTTCCCGAACCAGCCGTCGTCAAGCACAAAGAGGTCAAGCCCGCAGGATGCCGCGGTGTCCGCGATCTCAAGGAGCTTTTTGCCGTCAAAATCAAAATAGGTCGCTTCCCAGTTGTTGATGAGGACCGGCCGCCGCCTGTCTCTCCAGGGCCCGCGGATCACATGCTCCCGGATCGCCCTGTGGAAATTCCGGCTGAGCTTCCCGAGCCCCTCTCCGCTCATGCTCATCATGACTTCCGGCGTCGTGAAGGTATCCCCCGGCTGAAGCTCCCAGGAGAAATCATCCGGATGGATCCCCATGATGACGCGGGTGGCATCCACCTGGTCCTTCTCGGTCTCAAAGAGGAACTCTCCGCTGTATAAAAATGAGAACCCGAAGCACCTTCCGTGCATCTCGTCCGTATCTTTCTCTGCCAGGATCGCGAAGGGATTATAGTGATGGCTGCTCATCCCTCTCACGCTTCCCACCGACTCCATGCCGTGGACGACCTCCCTCCGCGTAAGGTTCCGCTCCATCGCGTGCCTGCCGTGGAACGTGATGAGGTCAAAGTCCCCGTAGACATAATCGAGGCTCACGGAGGCAGCCTTGAGTAGGCGGACAGGCGCCTTTCCTTCATTTTTCACGATCATCGCCCGCGTGATGATGTCTGTCTCCGGGAGAACACCGTAGAGAAGCGTGACACCGATGCCCGCAGCCTCGTCGGCCATGTACACCTCAAGCGTCTCCGCCTCCGTCTCATCCGCGTAGACCGCGGGCAGGCCCGGCAGGCTGTATTTCCCCGGCAGGATCTTCGCCCCCTTAAACGTAAAACGGAGCGCGCGCGCTCCCTCGGCATCCTCCGCATGAAGTCCGGTGATCCGGTAATCCCCGTCGCCGAACGATGAGAGCTCGAGCGGCAGCGTGTCGAGCGAGTAGGTTTTGTCGAACATCCCCACTTCCGCGGGATTTCCCGAAAATCCTCTGTCCCGGGGGACAATGAGCGGGGACATATCCGCCCCGTCGATCTTCGGGCCGTAGTAAGTGTGTATAAGTGTTGAAAGGCTGTCGGCCTTCATCTGATAGGTCGTGCCTGCTGTCTCAATCGTGATCAATCCGTTTCTAATACTGATCGGCATAGAGCATCTCCCTTTGCTTTTCATATTTTTGTAACGCACGACTGTAAAGATAACAGAATTTGCCCCAAAGGACAACTGCTAACTGTCGTAAAATGTTGGGAAAAACACATATCCCGCCCTAAATCGTGATCTCCTCCGCCTCCGGCAGATGCGTCCTCGAGTAGAGAAACACCGTATCGCCGGCCTTTATGGTAAGATCCTCCTTCGGAATGATCGTGTGCCCGTTCCGCCTCACCGCCACGATATAGGTAAGACGCGAGATATCCAGGTCCCGGATGCGGGTGCCGCACCAGGGATTTGTCTCCGTGAGCGTTATCTTCTTCAGGGCGTGGCTGTATGCGTCACGGATGCTCTCCGCGAAAATGAGAACCTTATCACCCGGCTCAAGCTCAAGCTCCCTCTCCGGCATGAGGATCTCATTGTCCCGCTGGATGAGCCCGCAGACCGCCCCTTTCGGAAGCGGCAGCTCCGAGACGGCCAGTCCGGCCCAGGCATCCTTCGCCTTCACAGGCACCCGGATAAACTGCAGCTCCTGCTCCTCGAGGATCCGGCCGCTCGCACTCAGCTTCTGGTACTGCTCGACGAAGCCGGCGGAAATAATACCGGTCGGGATCGCGACCACGCCAACGCCCAGGAAGGCGATCACCATCCCGAGGAACTGGCCTCCGGCCGTGACCGGATAGATGTCTCCGTACCCGACCGTGAGCAGCGTCGAGGCCGCCCACCATATCCCGGAAAATGCATTGCTGAACACCTCCGGCTGAGCCGGATTCTCCAGGCTGTACATGGCAAGGCTGGAAGCGAGCATCAGCACCATGATAATGAAGACCGATGAGAGAAGCTGCTGCTTCTTGGCCACGATGACCTCGGTGATGACGTTCAGGGAATCATAGTAGGCGTTGATCCGGAACAGGCGGAATATGCGTATGATCCGGAACATCCGGAAGGCGACGGCGCCCGCCGGGAAAAAGATCGGCAGATAATAGGGCAGAAACGACAGGAGATCCACGATTCCGGCAAATGAAACCATATAGGAAAGCGCGGCCCGCCCGGGCTTCCTGTCGGGGTACTTGTACTCCGCGGTGAAGACCCGCAGTACATAGTCCGCCGCAAAAAACAGCACGGTGACGCTCTCAACGAGGAGCAGAGCTCCCTCAAACCTCTCCCGCACGCCGGCAAAGGTCATGAGGACCGAGGCGAGGAGGTTGACCACGATCGCGAGCACATTTATAATATCATAGAGGCGGCTCATCTCATCCTCCATATAGCCGACCTCAATGACCTGAAATGTCCGCTTCTTAAGGGCGGTCAGGTCGTATTTCTTCCGTTTCAAGGGGAGCCTCCCTTCAGATGTACTGCTTCCATTATAGAGGATGCGATTTTCATTTTCAACAGCAAGCAGGAGGACTTTCGTGACCAGAAAAGAATTTACAGTGCAAAGGACAAAGAAGCGGCGCATTCCGCCGCTCCTCATTAGTCTCCTCGTGCTCCTTGCCGCGGGGCTCATAAGCCTCGTAATTCCCGGAGGCCCGCTCGCCCCGAACCCCTCAAAAAGGCCGGATACGGCGCTCGATCAGATGACGGATCCGGAGGTGCCGCTTCAGGTTCATTTCCTCGACGTCGGCCAGGGAGCTGCCGCCCTCCTCGTCTCGGACGGGCACGCGGTCGTGATCGACGGCGGCGGACGCGGGACCTCCTCCTTCTTCGTCGCCTACTTAAAAGAGCACGGCGTGACATCCCTCGATGCGGTCATCGCGACCCATTTTGACGAGGACCACATCGCGGGGCTCATCGGCGCGATGAATGTGTTTCCGGCCGCGGAAGTGTTCGCTCCGTCCTACGCCTCCGACACGAAGATCTATCACTCCTTCATGAACATGGCGGAAAATAAAAACCTGACCGTCCGCCCGCCCTCCCCCGGCGAAACCCTCACCTTCGGCTCCGCGGCGCTCCGCTTCCTCGGGCCTTCCCGCTTCGATCACGAGAAGGAAAATGACAACTCCCTCTCCGTCCTTGTCTCGGGCGGAGGCTGCCGCTTCCTCTTCACCGGAGACCTCGAGACCGAGGGTGAGGCTGAGCTCCTCGCATCCAAACGTCCTTTGCAGGCCGATGTTCTGGCCGTCGGCCACCACGGGAGCGCTTACTCGACCTCGGAGGAGCTCCTTTCGGCAGCCGCCCCTACATATGCGGTCATCAGCGTCGGCGCGGACAACGGCTACGGGCACCCTGCCGCATCCGTCCTCGGGCGGCTCAGAAAGGCCCGCTGCACCGTGCTCCGCACGGACGAATCCGGCACGATCATCTTAACGGCACATAAAAAAACGGTCCTCCCCGGCTGAATCCGGGAGGACCGTTTTTCATTCTGCTTATCGTTTGCCCTTGTCGTAGACTTCGCCGGCCGCCTTCGGCGGATGGTTTCTCTTCGAGAAGAACATGAGCAGGATCAGCGTCAGGATGTACGGAGTCATCATGAAGAGGTCCGTGTAGATCGACGCGAGGCCCATGCTGACGCAGAGCTGGCTGCCGCCCGCCCTCGCAAGTCCGAAGAAGATGCAGACAAAGAAGGTCGGGATAATGTTCCAGTTGCCGAAGATCATGGCCGCGATGGCCAGATACCCGTAGCCGAGGTAAATGCTGGGCGAGAAGTTCGAGAGGATCGAGTAGGCGAAGCACATGCCGCCGATGCCGGAGAGGCCTCCCGAGATCAGGACCGCGATAAAGCGGGTTCTGGCAACGTTGCCGCCGGCCGCATCGACCGCCTGCGGGTTCTCACCGCAGGCGCGGAGCCGCATGCCGTATCTCGACTTGTACATCAGGTACCACATGAAGACCGCGATCACGAGGATGATGATCTCAAACGGGTACACCTTCGTGAAGACCGCCCCGATGATCGGGATGCTGCTGATCCCGGGCACCGTGAATCTGGCCGAGACATCCAGCGTCAGCTTGTTGGAGGCATTTCCGTAGAGGACGCCGCTGATCTGGGATGTCAGGAAGGTCGTGAGCGCCACCGCCAGGATGTTGATGACGACACCGCTGATCGTCTGGTCAGCCCGGAATTTGATGCACAGGAGCGCATGCAGGGTCGCGTAGAAGGCGCCGCCGATAAAGGCCATGACCAGCGCAAGATAGAGGATCGTCTGAGTGCCGAGCCCCGTGCTCATGCCGAGCAGGGTCGCGAGCACCGCGCCGCAGAAGGCGCCGAATCCCTGGAAGCCTTCCACCGCCAGGTTGGTGATGCCGCTCTTCTCGGAGTAGATCGCTCCGACCGCCATGATAAAGAGGGGGATACCGAACGCGAGACCGTCCGTGATCATGTTGTTGATGTACGTCATGTGCGGTCACCTCCTTTCTCTTTTGCGGCAGCCTTTTCGTCCGCCGACTTCTGGAACGCCAGCTTATCGAGATATCCCTTCGCGAGGAAGCGGAAGAAACCGCCGCAGGCCGAGAAGAGAAGCAGGATGCCGGTGATGACCGAGGCGATCTCCTTCGCGACGCCCAGCACCGAGCTCATGTAGTTGCTGCCGTTCTGGAAGACCGTGATCAGCATGGACGAGAAAATGGCCCCGATCGGATGCGAGCTGCCGAGGAGGGCTGTCGCGATCGCATCGTAGCCCATACCCGCGAGCGTCTTCGGCAGGATCTGGTTGGTGTAGCCGAGGTAGTAGGTCACGCCCGCAAGACCCGCGAGCATGCCGGAGATCATCATGGCAAAGACGAGCTGGCGCCCGACGTTGATGCCGCTGTAGCGGGCGGCGTTCCGGTTGGAGCCGACCGCCTTCAGTTCAAATCCGAAAACCGTCTTCTCGAAAATGAAATACACTAAAAACGCCATGACGACCGCGATGATGATGCCCATCGGCAGATTGCAGAGGTAGCCGCCGACATTGACCTTTGTCAGGGTGAGCCTCGACTGCGAGCTGATCACCTTAGAGGCCCGGCTTACCGGGTCGATGAACTTCGCGTTGATGAAGAAGCCGGTCGTGTAGCTGATGATGTAGTTGATCATGATCGTCGAGACGACCTCATGGATATTGAAGCGATACTTAAGGTAGCCGACGGCTGCGCCGAGGAGGCCGCCGACGACAATGCCGATCAGGATGACCAGCGGCCGGGCCAAAGCGCCCGGGAGATTCTGCATGTAGCCGACCGTGATCGTAGCCATAAAGCCCGAAAGGAGCATCTGGCCGGCGATACCGATGTTGAAAAGACCGCAGCGGTACGCAAATATGAATGCCAGAGCCGCCAGAAGCATCGGCGCCATGACGTTCAGGAACTGGAAGAAGTCCGACATCATGCCGGAGCCCGCCCCGTAGCTCGCCTTCGCGGCAAAGCCGTTGCCGGCGAGGAAGCTGTAGAATGCCGTGAGCGGATTCTTTCCGATGAGCAGAAGCAGAACACTCGATACGATCAGCATAAGGATGATGCAGAAGATCGGTACCGTGATGCCGGACCATTTCTCATGGGTCAGGATCCGGGCAAGACGGGCCTTCAGGCCTTTTTCATTCAGTCGCTTTTCATTTTTCATGCCTCGGTCACCCCCATCATATAGCGTCCGACATCCTGGGATGTCAGTTCAGATGCATCCGCGATCTTGAGCAGCTGCCCGTTGTAGATGACGCCGATCGTATCCGCAAGTCCCATGACCTCCGTGAGTTCCAGGGAAATCAGCAGGATGGCCGCTCCGCGGTCCCGCTCCGCAATGATATCCCTGTGGATATTCTCGATGGCGCCCATGTCAAGGCCCCGGGTCGGCTGTACGAAGATGATAAGAGGCGAATGCTCCTCGATCTCACGGCCGACGATCGCCTTCTGCTGGTTGCCGCCGCTCATGGAGCGCATCACCGTCTTCGGCCCCTGGCCGCTTCGCACGTCATACCGCTCGATGACGCGCTCGGCGTATTTCCTTGCCTCCTCAAAGCGGAAAATTCCGTTCTTCGAGAACGGCTCCTTGTAGTAGCGGCGGATCGTCAGGTTGTCCCTCAGGCTGAAATCCATGAACACGCCGAACTTCTGCCGGTCCTCGGGGATGTAGCTGATGCCGTCCCGGTTTCTCTCCCGGATCGTCTCGCCGGAAATATCCTTTCCGAGAAGCGAGACGCTGCCGCTCTCCGCCTTCATGAGGCCGGTGATCGCGTCCGCGAGCTCGACCTGCCCGTTGCCGGAGACGCCGGCGATTGCAAAGATCTCGCCCTCGCGGATGTCGAAGGAGACATTTTTCACGACCTCGACCTTATCCTCGTTCCGGACGCAGAGGTTCTTCACGGACAGAACGTTTTTGCCGAACTTCGCCGCCGACTTGGTCGCCTCAAGCTCGACGGTGCGGCCGACCATGAGGTTGGCCATCTCCTGCGTGGAGGTGGTCCTGACGTCGAGGATGTCGACGAGCGCTCCCCGGCGAAGGATCGCGCAGCGGTCGGCGATCTTCTTGATCTCCTCGATCTTGTGGGTGATCAGGATGATGGTCTTTCCGCCTTTTCTGAGCTCCTCCATGATCTTCAGGAGGTATTCCACCTCCTGGGGAGTCAGAATCGCGGTCGGCTCATCGAAAATGAGGATCTCCGCCTCGCGGTACAGCATCTTCAGGATCTCGACGCGCTGGCGTATCGAGACGTTGATGTCCGATATGAGGTCGGTCGGGTTGACTTCCAGACCGTACTCTTTGGAGAGGCGGCTGATCTTTTCATTTGCCTCCTTCATATCGACATAGGGGATAAAGCCCAGGAATTTCTTCATGGGCTCAATGCCGAGGACAATGTTCTCCCCGATCGTGTAGTTGTCGACGAGCTTGAAATGCTGATGCACCATGCCGATGTTTCTGGCCGCGGCTTCCGAAGGGGACTTGAAGACAACCTTCTCGCCGCGGATATAGATCTCGCCGTCATCCGGCTCATAGAGGCCGTACAGCATGCTCATCAGCGTGGATTTTCCGGCACCGTTCTCGCCGAGAAGCGCATAGATCTCACCCTTTTTCACCTGGATCGTGACATCGTCATTGGCGATGATTCCGGGAAAGCGCTTGGTGATGTGCCGCATCTCGACAATGTATTCTTCGTTCTTCCCACTCATATGTGCTCCGCCTTTCTGCTAAAAAAGGATTGCCGCATAGCTATGCGGCAATCCTCTCCTTTTGCCATTACTTATGAAAGACCCGGGAAATCGGTCGGTGTGTAGCCGTTGAAGTTCGAGGGCGGCACGATCTTGCCGGCCTTGAGCTCTTCATAAGCTTCCGCCATCTTTGCGAGAGCGTCCTCGGAGAGCTGATGACGTCCTTCCGCGGAGACATAACCGGTCGAATCGGTGTCAGCGCCGAGGATATCGTCCTTGCCTTCGAAGGTGCCGTCGTAGATCGCGTTCAGCTGCTTTTCGATGTTGACATCCATCACCTTCAGAGCAGAGGTCAGGATGATGTTCTTATCGCCGTTCACGCCGTCGTCAAACTGGTCGACATCGCAGCCGATCGCATATGCGTTGCCGGCTTCCTTGATCGCGGTGAAGCAGCCGTTGCCGGCCGTGCCCGCTGCCGGGAAGATCACGTCGACGCCCGCGCGGAGAAGCTCTTCCGCGACGACCTTGCCCTGTGCCTGGTCAGCGAAGTCACCGATGTAGTTGCCGCCGACAGCCGTGCCGATGCCGCCCGCTTCGACCGGAACCGCCGCGGAACCCGCGAAGGAAGCGATCTCGACGCACTCAGCCGTCGTGCCGTACTTGGCGTTCGCATAGTTGACGCCGGCCATAAAGCCGAACTGGTAGTTGACGTTGGACGGGAACGCGATGCCGTTGACGACCGCGACCTTGCCGGTCTGGGTGGAAAGAGCCGCCGCGAGACCCGCGAAGAAGCCGGACTCCTGCTCAAGGAAGGTCATGGTGTAGACGTTCGGAAGGCCTTCCACCGCATTACCCTCAGAGTCGGTGATCGTGGAGTCGACAACGATAAAATACTTGTCGCTGTTTGCCTGTGCGATCTCACCGATGGCCGCAAAGTTAAAGCCCGGGAGCACGAGAACATCGTAGTCACCGACCAGGGAGCCGACCGTCTCGATGACCTTGGAGAGATCGGATTCCTTGACGTCCTTCACGGAGCAGTCCGGATGGGATGCGACAAATGCCTTGATGCCGTCGTAGCAGTTCTCATTGAAGGAACCGTCGTCGACACCGGATGTGGTCACGATACCGATCTTAAGGCCGGTGGCTTCTGCGGCTGTGGAAGCAGCTGCCGTGGATTCCGCAGCGGGAGCCGTGGAAGTCGGATTGCCCGCGCCGCAGCCGATGAGACCGAGCGCCATCACGCCGGCGGTCACAAGACCCAGTACACTCATGAGTTTCTTTTTCATATTTTCCTCCTTATATAAAAATATAATTGTTACCGTATCAGATCTCCGTGCGAACGGCCGCCTTCAGGGCGATCTCCATCATCTCGTGGAAGCTGTCCTGGCGCTCGATGGCGCTCAGAGCCTCGCCCGTGAAGATGTGGTCGGAGATCGTGAAGATGGCGAGCGCCTTCTTGTGGGCGGCCATGGCGGTGAGGTACAGTCCTGCCGCCTCCATCTCGACGGCCAGAAGGCCGAGACTCTTTGCCTTGTTGTTGACTTCCTTATCCGGGTGATAGAAGAAGTCCGATGTGTAGACCGAGCCGACATGGGAATGAACACCCATCTCCTCCGCCGCCTTCACCGCCTCCTTTAAGAGGTCATAGTCGGCTGTCGGGGCAAGGATGCCCGGCAGGTTGTAGGCGGTCGCCATGGCGGAGTTGGTCGATGCGGACATCGCGATCACGACGTCCCGGACATGAACGGTATCCAGGAGGCCGCCGGCCGAACCGATGCGGATGATCGCCTCAACGCCGAAGAAGTTGAAGAGCTCGTAGGCGTAGAGCGTAAATGACGGCATGCCCATGCCGGAACCCATGACGGACACTTCTTTTCCTTCGAATGTCCCGGTGTAGCCCAGCATGTTGCGGACATCGTTGAAGAGCACCGGGTCCTTAAGGTAGTGCTCTGCGATGTATTTCGCGCGGAGCGGGTCGCCCGGCATGAGGACGATCTTCGCAATGTGGGTTCCTTCCTTCAGCTCCAGACAGGCAGACGGTGAAAAGTTTTCAGCCATGATTATATTGCCTCCTTTTCAAGAAAATACAAATCTCCACTTGTACATAATAGCACATACAGCCTTATAACTCCACGCACTTTTTTAAAAATATGCCTATTTTACACAAAATAAGGACCGTCCCCTCGCCGCCCAGGGGACTGTCCCTCCGCCGCCCAGGGGACTGTCCCTCCGCCGCCCAGGGGACTGTCCCTACAGCGTTGCCTCCGCCGCCGAAAGCCTCACGTAATGGTCCGCGTTCTCCCTGATGTGAGCGATCTCCTCCGGCGTCAGCGCCCGCACGACCCTGGCAGGATTCCCGTAGACCATGGAGCCCTCCGGGATCTCTTTCCCCTGGGTGATGAGCGTGCCCGCCCCGATGATGCAGTTTCTCCCGATCCGGGCCCCGTTTAAGATGATCGCGCCCATCCCGATGATCGCATTGCCCTCCACCGTGCAGCCGTGGACGATGGCCCCGTGCCCGATCGTCACGTCATCCCCGATGACGGCAGGATGCCCCGTATCCTCGTGGATGCACGCGAGATCCTGCACGTTGGTCCTTTTTCCGATCCTGACGCCCGCGCTGTCCCCGCGGACGACCGCGTTGTACCAGACGCTCGAACCCTCGCCGATCGTGACATCGCCGACGATGCGGGCGCCCTCCGCGATATAAACGTTTGTGTATTTATTTTCCATAATAACTCCTTCTCAGGGGACCAGCAGATCCTCAAGAGTTGTCTTTCTGTTCAGGACATTCATGTCGATGTATTTCTCACCGCCCGAATAGCCTTCAAGGACGGCCCTGTTGAAATACTGCCACACGTCCCACCTGCCGCTGTAGGCAAAGCCGATCGGCACGTTGACGCTCGACATCCAGATCTTATACTCCTCAAAATCTCCGCTTATGTATCTCCTGAAGACGTCCCCCGGCACGTAAATCATCGGCTTCACGCCGTACCGGGCCTCGAGCGCGTCAAGAAAAACCTTAAGTTCCCGGACCACGTCCTCTCTTTCGGGCAGGCTTTCCCCGCCGGTCCCGTAGAACTCGACATCGACGACCGGTATAAGACGCCCGGCGAGATCATCTCCGACCGTCTCGATGAAGTTGGCCGCCTGGGTCTCCCCCGGGCTCTTCGCGGAGAAGAAATGATAGGCGCCTGCCGGGAGTCCCGCGTTTTTTGCATTTTCCCAGTTCTCCGCGAACCGCCGGTCCTGATGTGTCGTCCCCTCGGTCGCCTTGATGAAAATGAAATCGATCCCCTGCGCCTTAAGCTTCTCCATGTCGACGTCCGCCTGGTAGGCCGAGATGTCCACCCCGATCGTGCGGGTCTCCCGGTTGACCAGCCATTCATTCAGGAAGATGACCCTCTTCTTTGCCAGAATAAACAACGTGAAGCCCGCGGCTGCGATGAGGACTGACAGTGCGATGAGAAAGATCACAGGTCCTCTTTTCTTTTTCTTCTTCCTTCCGGCCATGGCCTCCTCCCAGACAATAAAATGAACCCCAGGTGCTTATCATACCACAGCACCCGGGGTTCATTCAATCATAACCGCAGAGGATGGCGGTCTCCGAAGAGGGGAACAGTCCCCCCTCTCCCGGCATTACCTGTTGATATCAAGCTCTGCCGTCACCTCATAGTAATCGCACGCATGCGCCGTCCACCCGGTCACATAGCTCTTCGAGATCATGTTCATCTCGAGGAAGGAGCAGAATACATACGCATTGTCATCAAGAATCGCCTGCTGAAGCTTCACCGCAAGCTCGGCGCGCTTTGCAGGATCGAACTCCGTCGCCAGCTCTCCGATCATGGCGGTAACCTCCTCATTTTCATAAGCGCCGAAGTTGTAGCTCATGCCCGGCAGGCAGGAGGTCGTGAAGAAATACTGAGGATCGCCGGAAGGCGCCGTGACAAGTGCGGAGGCGTAGATGTCCCAGCTCGTCATATCCTTTAAGAACTCGCGGCGGTTGGCGGTATTGTTGACGTCGACATCGATGCCTATATCCCTGAGGGAGGCCTGCACGGACTCCGCGAGCAGCGGCAGCTCCTGCCTGCTCGGGTAAGTCAGCCAGCGGATGATAAGCGGCGTCCCGTCTTTTTCACGGATGCCGTCACCGTCCGAATCGACCCATCCGGCATCCTCAAGAACCTTCATCGCCCCCTCCGGGTCGTAGGTCTCGGTCTCTACGTGTTCGCCGCCGAAGGCCCCGAACCCGTCGGGAAATGCGCCGTTCCCCACAACACCGTGCCCGTCGAGCAGAGTTCCCACAAATCCCGCCTTGTTGATGCCCATCGCGACTGCCTTCCGGACAGCCGGATCCCGGATCACCGGGCTTGTCATATTCATCGAGGCAAAAAATGCGCGGGAGGTCTGAATCCCGGAGAAGCGGTAATCATCATTTTCAAAATTGGGGTATGCTTCATAGGCCATGCCGTAGGCAGCATCGATATTGCCCGCAAGAAGCGCCGATGAGAGCGTATCCCCGTCGGAGATGGTGCGAATGGTCAGCTCATCAATCTTCGGCGTCCCGTCCCAGTAATATTCGTTGGGAACCAGCGTGATATGGTCGTCCATCAGCATGTCGACCGCCTTGTATGGACCTGTTCCGACCGAGATTCCCGTCTCAAAATCAGAAGCTGCGGTATCGATCACGCAGGCGTAGGGATCGCCCAGATAGTTCATGAGCGCCGGATTCGGCTCGGAAGTCACGATGGTGAGAACCTGCCCGTCCGCCTCCATGCTCGCGATCTTCGTATCGCCGGGCGCACGGTCATGATTCTCCAGAAGATGCTCGAAGCACTCCTTAACGGCCGCGGCATCCATGTCTCGTCCCGACGAGAACTTCACGCCTTCCCTGAGCTTTATGGTCCAGGTGCAGTCTCCGTCATTTTCCCAGCTCTCCGCAAGCCAGGGCTCAAGCTCCATCGTGTCCGAATAATGCACCAGCGTCTCACCCACCCCGTAGCGGATGCAGGGCCAGCCGTTGTAGGTGCGGTGCGGATCGATGGTCTCCTCCCAGTTCTCCGCATTGAAGGTGGTATCCCCGATGGTCATGACCTTCTTCTCTTTTGGGACATTGTTCTCCTCTGCGCCGCTCTCCGCCAGGACGCTGCTCTGCGCCGCCCCGCTCTCTGCCGGAGTACTGCCGCCGGTGCCCCCGCACCCGGCCAAAAGGCCTGCTCCGAGGACGATGGAAAGTATCATTGCTGCCGTTTTTTTCATTTTCTGCTCCTCCTTACTTGTAAGCTGCGATTCCGAAGATCGGAACCGGATTATAAAACTCATCTATCTCCGAATAAATACGGCGGTGAATGCCCGTATCGACCGTCACCTTCTCAAACCCCGCTTCTATGAGCAGCTGGACATCCCACTGCGGGCGCGCCATCTGGTAGGCGCCTACCTCCATCGTGATGGACTCATTTTCCGCCATCAGACCCGGATCAACCAGCTTATGGGCATGGTTTTCCGGGAGTTCGACCTCATCGTCGCTCTCAAGCGCCCGGCAGTAGTCAGCGTCAAAATTGATGAGCACGCCGCCCGGCGCCAGCAGTCTGTACCAGGCCTTGTAGGCTTTCTCAAGATGAGGCAGGGTCCAGGTGAGATTCCTGGTCAAAAGGACGTCAAAGCTCTCCGGTTCAAACGCCGGCTGCTCGGCGTCCATAAGATGGAATTCTGCCTTGATGCCCAGAAGTTCCGCCGTTTCCCTTGCACATCCGATCATATTCGGCGTGAGGTCAATACCGGTCGCTTCGTGGCCCTCCCCCGCCATGACAAATGCAAAAAAACCTGTTCCCGTGCCCAGATCCAGCACCCGGAGCTTTCTGCCCCCGGGCACCAGGCGGCGCAGCTCC
Source organism: uncultured Eubacteriales bacterium (assembly GCA_900317515.1). Lineage (GTDB taxonomy): Bacteria > Bacillota > Clostridia > Lachnospirales > Lachnospiraceae > Chordicoccus. The sequence goes on along the minus strand of ONHA01000005.1, from coordinate 13,083 downwards.
GCAAGCCAGCGCTGCCGTTTTTCGTTGTTGAATTCATGGATGCGCTGCTCCTTGAAGCCCTCTGCGCGATTTGTCCAGTAGTCCGTGATTCTCTTCTTGATCGGTTCCATATTTCTCCTTACAGTATGCTCTCTATGAGTTTCCTTGTGCAGGCCGCCTGCGGGTTTCGTATGATTTCATCCGGGCTTCCCTCCTCCGCGATCCGTCCTTCGTACATGACCAGGACCCGCTCACAGAATTGCTGCACCAGCGCAAGGTCATGGCTGATAAACAGGATTGAAAGCTCGCCGCCACGCTTTTTCCGCAGCCTTCCGAGAAGCTCGATGATCTCCTTCTGAACCGTCACATCAAGCGCGGAGGTCGCCTCATCACATATGAGGAGTTTGGGGTTCACGGCGAGAGCTCTCGCGATCGCCGCCCGCTGGCACTCGCCTCCGCTGACCTCGTGGGGATAACGCCCGGCAAACTCCGGCGCAAGCCCGCACTCGATGAGCAGCCGCTCGACCTCCTTTTTTGTCTGTTCCCGGCCAAGCCCCGCATTTTTGAGGCTCTCGCCGATCCCGTCCCCGAGGGTACGCTTCGGATCGAAGGACCCCGCCGGCGACTGAAAGACCATCTGCATCCTTCTGTAAACGCTGCGGAGCTTTCTCCCCCGGCAGGACGTGATATCCTCTCCGTCAAGGATAATGCAGCCCTCATCAGCGTCCGCAAGACGCGTGATCATATTGACCAGCGTTGTCTTCCCGCTGCCGCTCTCCCCGATGATGCCGAGACACTCGCCGGGCATGAGAGAAAAGCTTACGTGATCCACAGCGGTAAAATCCGGCTGTCCGGGGCGCCTGAAGATCGCGGTAAGATCTTTGACTTTTAGAATCGGTTCCATCTTACGCCCTCCTGACATGCGGCACGGCGGCAAGAAGCTGCTTCGTGTAGGCCTCCCCAGGGTTCGTCAGCACCTTTTCCGCCTCACCATATTCCACGGTTTCCCCATTTTTCATGACCAGGACTTTGTCCGCCGCGGCTCTGATCACGCCGATATTGTGGGAGACCAGGATGATGGCCGTGCCAAAGGTCCTTCGGACCAGCAGCATCTCATCGATCACCTGCTTCTGGACGGCGGCATCCAGCGCGGATGTAGGCTCGTCGGCAAACAGAACCTCGGGATTGAGGAGCATGGCGCCTGCGATCCCGACGCGCTGCTGCATGCCGCCCGACAGTTCGAACGGATAGCTTCCGAGTATGCGCTCTCCGTCCTTTAAGCCCAGCTTTTCCAGCATCTGCACGGCCTTTCCGCGGAATTCTTCTTTCGGGACCGCCACATGCGCCTGCATACTTTCCAGAAGCTGCGCCCCGACTGTCCGGATCGGGCAGAAGGAGCTTCCCGCGTCCTGGAAGATCATCCCCAGTTCGGGACCGCACATGCGCCGCATTTCATTTTTCGGAAGATCCGGCAGATTCTTGCCCTTGTATAAGATGTCGCCGCGGGTGACGAGACCTCCATCGCCGAGAAGCCCCATTGCCGCTTTAATAAGCGTTGATTTGCCTGAGCCGGATTCGCCGACGATCCCCAGTATCTCTCCCCTCTTCACCGGGAAACTGACATTCTTCACGACCTTCACGCCGTTATAGGCAATGTCCACGTGCTCGTATCGCAAAAGATCCGCCAAATCCTCACCTCCCCCGCATCTTCGGGTCCGCATAGTCCCGGACGCTGTCCCCGAGAAGGTTGAAAACCATCACGGAAATGAATATCGCGCCTCCCGGTGCCAGCACGACCCACGGAGCACTTGTGAGCAGGCTTCTCGCATCGCTCACCATGCTTCCCCACTCGGCAGCCGGCGGTTTTGCGCCGAGCCCTAAGAAGCTTAAGCCGGCCAGTTCCATCATCATCGTCCCGATATCGAGCATGGCTGTCACAAGGATCGACCCGATGATATTCGGCAGGATGTGTCTCGTGATGATCTGCAGCGTGCCGCATCCCGCCAGCTTAGCCGCCTTTATAAACGGGAGTTCCTTCACGGAGAGGGTTTGGCTCCGGGCGATACGGGCATACTTCGGCCAGGTGACGGCGGCGAGCGCAATGATGGCATTCTGCAGGCCGCCTCCCAGCACGCCGGCGACCGCCATCGCAAAAACCAGCCCCGGAAATGCGAGAAAGATGTCCGCCATCCTCATCAGGACCGTGTCGACTTTTCCGCTGCACCACCCGGAAAGAATGCCGACTGCGGTTCCGATCAGGGTCACGATGCACACAAGAAGGAGCGCACCGAAGATGCTCACACGGCTGCCGATGATCACGCGCGAGAGCATGTCGCGGCCGTAGCGGTCCGTGCCGAACCAGTGGGCGGCGGACGGTGCAGCCTTCGCGTTCGCAAGGTCCTGCAGATAAGGATCGCAGGGCACGAGATGTTCGGAGAAAATCGAGGCCAAAAGGAGCAGCAGGGCAATTACCCCGAAGATGAGAAGTCTTGTTCTCACCGTATCTTTTTTTATTTTCTGAACTCTGACCGTCACTTCACTCATCGCTTCTCCTCCCCCAGCCGTATGCGCGGATCGAGCGCATGATAGAGAAGATCAGTCACAAGGTTCACTGCGACGTAGATGACCGCCATCCAGACAACGTAGGCCTGGACCAGGGGGTAATCGCGCATGGTGATTGCGTCAACCGCAAGCTTGCCCACGCCGTCCCACATAAAAATGCTCTCAACGATGGCCGTGCCTCCGAGAAGACTCCCAATCGAGATGGCCAGAAGCGTTATGATCGTGAGCAGCGAGGATCTCAGAACGCTGTTCTTCAGGATCACGCCTTCTCTGATACCCCGGGACCGCATGCCGATCACATAATCCCTGTTCAATTCATCGAGAACGGCCGCCCTCACCTGCCGCACATATTTTGCGGACATCGCGATCGCGAGCGTGAGCGTCGGCATCACCGCGCTCTTAAGCCCCGTCCCGTTTGAAATGACAGGAAGCCACTTAAGACGGATCGCCAGAAGGCGCATAAGGAGCAGAGCAACGAGAAAATTCGGCATGGAGTTTCCGATAAAGCTCAAGAAGCGTATGAGGTAATCCGCGATCCTGTCATGTCTGACAGCCGAGATGATGCCGAGCGGCACGGATACGAGGACCGTCACGAGCACGGAGAGAAATGCAAGAAGCAGCGTCGCCGGCAATTTGGAGACAAACGTCCCGAACACATCCTTCCCGGACACATAGCTTGTCCCCATATTCCCGGTGATAAGCCCGAAAAGCCAGGCGCCGTACTGAACGAGGAACGGCTTGTCCAGCCCCAGTTCCGCCCTTTTTGCGTCGATTATTTCCTGTGCGACCGCCCCCTTATCCGCGTAGAGCTCCGTGATCGCGTCGCTTCCCGCGATCCGCATCATCGCGAAGGACAAAAATGTGATCCCGAGAAGCACCGGGATCAGCTGCAAAAACCTTTTTAAAATATAATTCTTCATATTTTTCACCCGGAATCATTATAAAATCCGCCGTTTTTGCCCGCAAGCCCCCGTGGGGGATAGACTTTTCTCCGGTATCCCCCCGGGGGGCTTGTGAGGGCAGCTTCTTTTGTGCTAAGCTTTTCAAAAAATTAAGTAACTATTCAGCACCCCCATTCGCAGCCGCTACGCGGCTCGCTCATGTTGCGGATCAGAGGCGCTTCGCGCCTTGCCCGCCCCGGAAAAGAGAACCGTTTTTGGTCGGAACGCAAGCGTCCCGACCTGCAAGACGATCTCTTTCCCGGGGTGCTGAATAGTTACAAAATTAAAACAACTCGAAAGGTTTCGGTAAAGAATCCTTGTATAAGAAAACAATTATCGATGAAAATAAAGCCTACTGGACCGGCCGTGCCCCCGGCTACTCGGCCGTGAACAGGGAGGAGCTTGCGGGTCCCCGGCGAAAAAGATGGAAGGCGTGCCTTGCGCGCGAGTTCGCTCTTCATTTTCCGGACAGGCCGCTCAGTGACCTGCGGGTCCTCGAGGTCGGCACGGGTCCCGGCTTCTTCGCGATCCTCCTCCGCGAGCTCGGCCTTGACGTGACCGCCATCGACCTCACCCCCGCGATGCTTGCCGAGGCAAAAGAAAACGCCGGCCATCTGGCCGGCCTGATCAGCTTTATGGAGATGAACGCGGAAGCCCTCAGCTTTGAGGACGCGAGCTTTGACGCGGTCATCAGCCGCAACTTAACCTGGAACCTCCCCCACCCGGAAGAGGCGCTCGCGGAGTGGACCCGGGTCTTAAAGCCCGGCGGCCTTCTCCTGAACTTCGACGCGAACTGGTACGCGTACCTCTTTGATACGTCCGCTCAGGCCGCCTACGAGGAGGACCGGGCCAACAGCGCCAGGGAGGGCATCCCGGACCTCAATATCGGTGAGAACTTCGACGTCATGGAGGACATCGCCCGCCGGGTTCCGCTCTCCAGGGTCCGCCGTCCCGCCTGGGATCTTCAGCAGTTCTCCTCCCTCGGGCTCTCCTCGGAGGCCGATGAGGACATCTGGCAGACCGTCTGGTCCGAGGAGGAGAAGCTCAACTTCGCCTCGACACCGCTTTTTCTCGTGCGGGCGAGCCGCTGATAAAAAGATACAATAAAGAGGGGACGTCTCTCCGGGTACCACCCGGAGAAACGTCCCTGTTTTTTACCCGATATACTGTTTAGCCCAGGCCCCCAGCTCCTCCGCCGATGCCCCGGAGCCAAAGCGCTTCGCGCCTTTCACCTCCGTCTTCGCGATCGCAGCCGCGCGCTCGGGTGCTTCCTTCCCGATATTGCTGCCGCCCGATGTCGCAAAGAGGACGATCGACTTCCCGGAGAAATCATACGCCTCAAGGAAGCTGTCGATGACGGACGGCTCGCGGTACCACCAGACCGGGTAGCCCACGAAGATCACGTCCGCATCCGCCACCGGTGCGTCCTTATCTGCCAGCTCGGGTCGGCAGGACTTATCCTGCATCTCCACCGTCGAGCGGGACTTTTTGTTCATCCAGTCAAGGTCCGCCGCCGTGTAGGGCACGGCCGGCCTGATCTCATACGCCTCCGCGCCGATGGCGTCCGCCAGACGCTTTGCCACGGTTCCGGTGACTCCGCTTGCAGAGAAATAGGTTACAAGTGCTTTCATTTCATTTTCCTCCTGAAAATAATTTTACCTGTACTCACAGTCATCCAGATGATCGTTCACGATCCCGATCGACTGCAGGAATGAGTACGTGATCACCGGGCCCACAAACCCGATCCCGCGCTTCTTCATGTCCTTACTCATGGCAACGGAAATATCCGAGACCGTCGGGATCTCCCGCACCGTCTTCCAGTGCCCGTCAATCTGCCTGCCCTCCGTAAAGCTCCACAGGTAGGCGTCAAAGGAGCCGAACTCCTCCTGAATTTTCTTCACGATCTGCGCGTTCTTCCGAACGCTGTAAATCTTGTTCTTATTCCGGATGATGCCCGGGTTCGGCCTGAGAGCCTCCAGCTCCTCGTCCGTCATCGCCGCGCACGCATCGATGCGAAACCCGTGAAACGCGGCAAGGTAAGCCGGCCTCTTGTGCATGATGATCTGCCAGGAGAGCCCCACGCTCGCCCCTTCGAGGCAGAGCATCTGAAACTCGAAGTCGTCGTCATGGTTCACCTTGCACCATTCACGGTCATGATACGCTTCAAGGATCGGATCTCCGTTATACCAGTTTCTGCACTCACTCATACTTTGCTCCTCAAGGGAAATCCACGTGAATACAGTGTATCAAAAAAGCCCGTTTGATGCAAGTTACCCCGCAAACACGATCTTTACGATCTTCATTTTCACCAGGGAGTCGCAGAAGCGGATCATCAGCCTGTGAAATGCGCCCACGTTCGGATAGATATCCCGGTATCCGCGCATGTAGCTCCTCGCGGTCACCGAGGCAAACCGCCGGCTCCAGGATCTCAGCTCCGCCTCATCCTCCAGGGAGAAAAATGCACTCACATCCGTGATCCCTGCCTCCTTCAGCCAGGTCTTACGCATGAGCTTTGCGCCGCGCTCGTTGCAGGAATCGAAGGCCAGCACGCCTCCGGGGAACCGCTCCGCCATCGCGTCAAAGAGCTTTCTCACATCGTCCGTCCTGAAATAGTAGAACACGCCTGCGGCAAAGAAAATCGCCCCGTCGGAGGCATCGATCCCGTCCATCCAGCTGAAATCATTGAGGTCAAAGGCGAGGTTTGTCTCCCGCTCACCTGCGGGGAGCAGGTCATTTCTCACCTTGATCACGTCCGGGAAATCGATCTTGTAGCCCCTGCACTCACCGTTATCGACCCTGGAGAAGGTGTCGTCCAGACCGCAGCCCAGATTCACGACCGCTGCCTTCGGGTGGTCCTTCAGATACATCAGGGCCTCGCAGCGCAGGCCATACTGGCGCTGCGCCACTTCAAGAGCCCCGAAGAGGCCGGCGGCGGATTCCATCTTCTTTCTCTTATCCGCAAAATCATAGTCGAGGCTCTCGCAGATCCGCTTTGCCGCGGGATCCGAGAACAGCTCCGGGAAATGCTCGGAGCATATGAGCCGCCCGAAGAGCGGGATGATCAGCGTCTCCTGCACCGTGTTTTTCTCAATGTGGTATTTCATCTCACAAGTCTCCTTCTTCCGATGAGCCGGGTTTCACGGGGCGATCGTTCCTCCTTGTCGTTCATTCATTGTGAATCTGTCCTCCCAATCGCTCCTTCTTACCATTCAGCCAGAACTTTTTTCATTCTCCGGTCAATATCGATCCTGGTCTCCCTGCATTCTTTTTTGTACTCTTTTCCGGCCCTGAACATAAAGGAAACCAACAGCCCTGAGCCCACAGGCAGCATCATTTTGAGCATGGATTCCGGAAAGGCGAAGTGCGTTCCGTGTTCATAGAGCCAGCTTTCAAAGGTGCTCTCATGGGGCAGTCGGGCAAGGCGGTTTTCCATTCTGCGGATGTATTTGCAGGTATCCCAGAGCACATCGTCCTCCGCGCCGATGAAGATGATCTTCCCGCGGATGTTCTCCACCTTGATCCGCTCATCCTCCTTAATGGGATGCCTCTTTTCCGATTCGTCAAACATCTTCCGCGAAGCGATCCTGTCGCAGCCCGCCTTGGATTCCTCCTGAATCTTTTTCCAATATTCCGGATGCCGGTAGGCATAGGGAAGATAGGGAAGCGGCTGCCCCTGCCATGACACAGAGGATTCGTTTTCGCCGGGTCTCTCGGCCATGCCGTCCTTGCCGTCCCGGTAGAAGCCCTCCATCACAAAGTCCGAAGGGGAGATCGCGATCGTCAGTGACAGCTCCGGATAATAGGATGCCGCCAGAAGCGCCAGCATCCCGGTGGTGGAAGCCCCTGCTATGCCGAGCATTTCACACCCCTCGGCTTTCATAAACGCGATCGCTTTGCCGAAGCGCTCCAGCGGATAATTGTGATGGCCGTAATCCTTCTTGTCCGCCGACATCGCCATCACATGGATGCCCTGCCTGCCGAGCCACTTCGCCCCCATTCTGGCCATGCGATCCTCGGAGCTGTCGCCCAGCATGAGAATGAAGCCCTTCCGGCTCTCTGCAGGTGCCGGATACCACGCACCGTTAAATCCATCGGAATCTACCCTGAATATTCTCTTTCTCATAAAGAATCCTCCATCAAAACAGTGTACAGATACAGGCCGCCGGTGCGGATACCGCCGGGAAGATCACAGGCAGCTCCCCGGCGTTCCGTCCGCCGCCGCAGCCAATGTCCGCCGCCCTCTCCGGATGGCAGGCAAATGCGTAAAGCCCCAGTCTGCCGGGGAGACCCTCACATCAGGATACCCCGCATCCACAAAAAACTGCCTGTAGCTTTCCGCAGTAAGCTGCCGCTTGAAATCCGCGCCGGCTACGTTGTCCCAGAACATTCTGTCTCCTTCAGATCTTTCATTCATGCAGCAGATAAGCTGCCATCAGTTAGCTTCATTTAACTAACTCATAATTATATTTCACGCTAAATAGAAAATCAAGAGAAAAGCACTTTTTTACAGACGGACATCCGCGTTCCGGCACAAAAAAAAGAGATCCGGGAGTTATCTCTCCCGAATCTCTTTAAGCTCTATTCTCTCCGGTAAGGCGCCGGATAATCATCCATCCCGTTCAGCTTCCGCTCTATCTTATTCAGCGTGTCAAAAAAGCGGTACGTCGCGACAGCCGGCCCGAAGAGCAGGATCCCGAAGGTGTTCCAGCCGAACATATGCCACCACGAAGTATACGGTCCCTCGATGCCGAGAGCGATCGCCTTCGCCTTCAGTTCCTCCGCGATCCGCGCCATCCAGACCAGCGTGTAGATGAACAGCGTGGGGACCCCGAGAAGATAAGCTTTCCAATAGGGCATCACCCTGTGTCCCAGCACCTCCTCCAGCTCCTCCTGCAGCCCGCCGAAAGGCATGTACAGAAGGAAGAATATCCCTGCCGTAAAGAAATCGATGAAACCGAGCAGGAAGCCCGGCCGGTTCGTGTGTTTGAATCTCATAATTCTAAGACTCTCTGAAAGTGTTATTCCTTACAGAACTCAAACGAAAAGTAATACACATAATCATTTTCGCGAAGAGAATCCGTCTGTCCGTTCATAAGGTCGTTTATATCAAGCACCCGCATTTGATCGTTATCGTAGATGAGCGCGAGCAGGCCCTGTTCTTCATTATATCTGATATCTGTTTTCCCGACAATCTCTGTTGCGGATCTTCCGTAATATTCCCGATCGGTTACGTTTTCCAGAATAGGGATTTCCGTTGAAATTTTGGACCCTTCGGCGGCGATAATAACCTTGACCGCAAATCTCTCAAAATCCGGCACGATCAGAATCTCACCGTATTTCGGCGAACCCACCTCCGGGAATCCGAGCATCATGTTTTCTTTTCCCTGCAGATCTCCCGTTTGGTAGCCGGAAATGCATCAGATGCTCCAGCCCGCGCTGGCATTCTGCAGCTGCGTCATACGTCTGAAAAGGCTGTTTTCTTTTGCAAAGAGTTCTGCCGGACTTCCTTCTTCGGCCACCTTGCCATCCGAAAGAACAACGATCTTATCCGCCGCCTCCACAGTACGCATACGGTGGGCGATGACCAGCACTGTTTTTCCTAAAAGCAGCCGCGACAGCGCGCCTTGCACCTTAGTCTCGTTCTCTACGTCAAGAGAAGCCGTCGCTTCATCCAGAAGCACGATCGGTGCATTCTTTAAAAGTGCACGGGCAATAGAGATTCGCTGACGTTCTCCTCCGGAGAGCTTCGCTCCGTTTTCTCCGATGGGCGTGGCATAGCCCTGCGGAAGCTTCTCTACGAACTCGTCACAGTTGGCTGCTCTGGCGGCGGCCAGGACCTCTTCATCTGAAGCGCCGTGCTTGCCCAGACGGATATTTTCCATCACGGTATCGTCAAACAATACCACATCCTGGAACACCATGGAGTAATCGGTAAGCAGCGTTTCCGGGTCGATATCTGCTATGTTCACGCCACCGACACGGATGGTACCGCTGTCGATATCCCAAAGTCTTGCAGCAAGCCTGGCGCAGGTGCTCTTGCCGGAGCCGGAAGGGCCGACCAGTGCGGTCACTTCGCCCTCTTTCGCTGTAAAGCTTACACCGCGCAGGACCTGTTCATTGTCGTGGCCCAGGCCACCCTCTCTTCCGGCTTCGCCGGAATTCACCTTGTAAGCAAAGCTCACATTCTCAAAGACGATATCATGTCCCTTCGGAGCAAAACTGTCGGCCCCATCGGCGGTCTTCGCATCGTAGATCTCCATCAGACGGCTGGCGGAAACCTGGGACATGAACATCTCGGCGATCAGGGCCAGAGCCTGATCGAAAGGCGCATAGACACGGATGATCACTAACAAGAACATAAACAGCAGCATGAAATCGATCTGGCCGGAAAGGATCATACTCGTACCTGTCAGTATCGTTGTCGCTACACCAAGGCGCATGATCACGCTGGCCGCGTTGACAAAAATACCGGTGGACAGCTCACCGTGGATCATTGTTCTTTCGTGTCGGTCGATCTTGTCATTCAGCTCCTGCAGGAAGCGGCCTTCCTGATTCGTAGCACGGATCTCCCGGATGTTTTCCAGGGTTTCCTGAATGCCGTCAGACACCTGAATTCCCGCTGCTTTTGTGATCTCTGAATTTTTCTTTGCCAGCTTGCGGCTTCCGAAAAGGAGAGCAAAAGCCACCGGAACACCCCACAGGCAGGCGACAGCAAGCTTCCAGTTATAAATAAAGAGTCCGACAGCAATAATTGCGGTAGAAATATACGATCCATACAAATATCCCAGGCAATGGGACCAGACATGCTCCAGCCGGTTCACATCGCCCATGATAGTCTCTGTCAGGTCCGCAAGATCGCGCTTCCCGAAATAGCCAAGGGGAAGCTTTCTTAAGCGCTCGGCAATGCTGATGCGGACCGCTTTGACTTCGCTGTATACCAGGCCATAGGTCGTGCGATACTGCTGCATATGTGTGATCAGGGAAAGGACCACGAAGGCAAGCACCAGCAGGATAAAGGTAAGGGCATTCGGAAGCGGCGCACCGGTCGTTAATGTGTCCATGAACTTCGTCATGAGGAGATACAGGATGCCCATTCCGCCCATGACCACAAGGTTCACGATCACAGTGAAGACCGTCCCCTGTTTTGTGTTCTTTATGCCCTGATCGGTAAGCGCGTATTTACGCTGAAAATCTTTTCCGAACATTACTGCACCTCCTTTTTGGCGGATACAGACACTGCGGGATCCGCCTGCGAGATCCGCCATTTGACTGCCTGATTATATTCTTTCCACATCCGGGCATACAGGCCGTTTGCCTGTACCAGTTCTGTATGAGTTCCTTCCTCGGAAACCTTTCCGTTATCCAGTACGATGATCTTATCCGCACCGACTACTGTTGACAGACGATGTGCGATCATGATGACCGTGCGGCCCTTTGTCAGTGTCGCAAAGGCCTTCTGAATCATGGCTTCATTTTCAGGATCGGCAAAGGCGGTAGCCTCATCAAGAACAACGATCGGAGCATCTTTCAGGATGGCTCTTGCCAGTGCCACACGCTGCTGCTCTCCGCCGGAAAGATAAGTTCCTTCCGTCCCGATGACTGTATCCATACCGTTCGGCAGCTTTTCAAGGATATCATCGCATTGTGCTGCTGAGAGTGCTGCCTGTACCTCCTCACGGGTCGCCTCCGGGCGGGATGCTCTGACGTTCTCCAAAATACTGGTCTTGAACAGACGGTTATTCTGGAAGACAAACGCTACCTGATCCATCAGCACATGAGGATCGGCATCTCTGACATCAACACCACCCACAAGGACACTTCCGGAGCTGACATCCCAGAAACGGGGAATCAGGCTCGCTGCCGTTGTTTTGCCGCCGCCGGAAGGCCCGACCAAGGCTACCGTCTGTCCGGGCTCCACCTTGAAGGATACACAATCAAGGGCAGGGATCTCTGCTCCGGCGTAAGTGAAGCTTACATCCCTGAATTCCACACTGTTGTCCTTCGGTACCTGGGGATGGTCTGTGATCTTAAGGACAGGCGCACTCATGACCTCGCTGATCCTTCCAAGTGCCGTGCTGGCCAGCATCATACCGCTGGCGGCAAACATGATCTTTGCCAGCGCTGTAGAGATGATCGCGGAGAATACAGCATAGAAAGCAAAATTGGTAACGAACCCGGCAAAGCTGCCGGATTTAAGCGCTGCAGGTGCCAGAAGGAGTGCCACCGGAACCAGAAAGACAAAGGCTCCTTCGGTAAAGGTCAGGTTCACGGACTGGGGCACTTTGCAGACATCCGCCTGATAATGCTCTGCCTTTGCGCTGTAATCTTCGATTGCCTGCTTAAAAGCCTTAAAGGAATATACGGTCTGCTGGAACACCTTGACCACGGGGATCCCGCGGACATATTCCGTACCCGCTTTACTCATTACATCCTGGGCTGCCTGGTATTCCGCCATGAGCCCGGCATTTTTTCCGCCCATCATCGTGGCCATGGCCACGACAGATACAACTGCTGCCAGCAGGCAGGAGGCCCCCATACGCCAGTCAAAAACAAACATCAGGACCAGCATGGCAATAAACATGGCCACAGTTCCGACGATGTCTGCCAGGTTGTGGGCAAGCAAGGTTTCTGTTTCGGAGGCTGCTCCGTCCAGACGGTTTCGAAGAAGCCCGGAAGCATTGGAATCGAAGAAGCCCAAAGGAGTCTTCATGAGATGCTTCATTCCGGCTTTACGGATATTGGAAGCCGTCCGGAAGGCCGCCAGATGCGTACACATGAGTGCCGCGAAATAAACAACAATCCCTGCTACGGCAAATCCAAAGGCCATCCAGCCGTATTTCGCGATTCCTGCAGCTTCTGTCCAGTTCGGTGCGACGGCGATCAGATCCCGTGCAACAAGCCAGATGCAGATGTACGGGAGCATCCCGAGCACCATGGCAACTGCGGAGAGTCCAAGGCCCAGGAATGTCAGGCCCTTATAGCTGCCGGTAAACCTGAGCAGCACGGCCAGGTCGCTTTTTTTCTTTTCTTTCATAAACTACCTTCCTTTTCTTTGATTTTAAATGAATATATCCCGGGACGATTAGCTTTAGCTAACTATCAGCCGGTAAAAAACGCTTTCTCATTCTGCAGACATGGAAAGCGTTATTATTGTTTATTTCTTTCCAACCAGCAGCGTCGAGCCGGAAAGTCCCAGCCAGGACGCTTCTGTTTTCCCCATAAAAGTCCCGTTTGCAGTATCGATCAGACGAACTTCTTCATAACCCTCTGCTTTCAGTTTCTTCACAAAGGCTTCCATATCGCCGTAGCGCGCGGGGCTCATCAGGTCATGTATTGCGAAGGTGCCGCCCTTTTTCAGTACCCGCAGGGTCTCCAGAAGAAGCTTCTGTTTATCATGTCCTGAAATATTGTGATATACATAGTTGCTGGTGACGGCATCGAAACTTTCGTCTTTAAATGGCAGACGGATCGCATTGCCTTCTTCAAAGCGAACGTTGGTGACGCCTTCGGCTTTCGCATTGTCCTCGCAGCGCTTCTTCGTAAAGACCGCCTTATACGCGCCGGACCAGATATCGCAGCCCACCATGGTCGCTTTTGGATT
>ONHA01000043.1 GCA_900317515.1 uncultured Eubacteriales bacterium | reverse complement strand
CTCCAGTACCGGCTGAACAGGATCCATGAGCGGTGCGGGTACCAGCCGAGGGAGTTTCAGGACGCGGTGGTACTCTTTGCGGCGGTGAAGCTCCGGAAAATCATGAAAGGGTGACGGATCTCCGTCACCCTTTTCCTGCGTCTTTTATGTTACATCTTAAATCTGTACCCGACTCCCCAGATCGTCTCGATATACTGGGGCTTCGATGTGTCGAACTCAATCTTCTCGCGAATCTTCTTGATGTGGACCGTGACCGTCGCGATGTCGCCGATCGACTCCATGTTCCAGATATTGCGGAAGAGCTCCTCCTTGGAGAAGACATGGTTCGGGTTCTCCGCAAGGAAAGTCAGGAGATCGAACTCCTTGGTCGTGAACTGGGTCTCCTCGTCGTTCACCCAGACCCGGCGGGCGGTCTTGTCGATCTTGAGGCCGCGGATCTTGATGATCTTATTTTTATTCACGCTCGTGCCGATCAGCCGGTCGTAACGGGCGAGATGCGCCTTCACGCGGGCAACCAGCTCGCTCGGGGAGAAGGGCTTTGTGATGTAGTCGTCCGCGCCGAGGCCCAGGCCCCGGATCTTGTCGATGTCATCCTTCTTGGCCGAGACCATGAGGATCGGCGTGTCCCGCTGCGCTCTGATCTCCCGGCAGATCTCAAAACCGTCGGTCCCGGGCAGCATGAGGTCCAGGATGTACAGATCATAATCTTCCGTCAGCGCGGTCGTGAGCCCGCGGCTGCCGTCCGTCTCGATATCCACATCAAACCCGGAGAGCTCCAGATAGTCTTTTTCCAGAGAGGCGATGGCCTCCTCATCCTCGATGATCAGGATTCTGCTCATTTTCTGTTCCTCGCTTTCTTACCCGATTTTTTGCTGTTCTTCTTTTCATTGCCCGGAACGGTCCGCTCGGAAGGCGCCGAGACCGCATCCGGATTCTCCTCGTAGATGCGGAGCGCAAAATGCATCTCCGTACCCTCGCCCTCGCGGCTGGTCACCCAGACTCGGCCGCCGTGGTCCTCCACGATCTTCTTCACGATTGAGAGACCGATGCCGGAGCCGCCCTTGCCCGAATTGCGGGAGGCGTCCGTCCGGTAGAAGCGGTCGAAGACATTCCCGAGGTCCTTCGCGGCGATCCCGCGGCCGTTGTCCGCGATCTCCGCCTCCACCTCGCTGCCGCTCTGCCGCACGTTCAGGGCGATTTTCTTGACAGGCTTATCCATGTATTTTACGGAGTTCCCGATGATATTGCTGATCACTCGCCGCATCTGCTCCACATCCGCAATCACCGTGACGTCCGCCGGGACCGTATTTGTATAGGAAAATGCGACGTTCTTCGCCGCCAGCTCCGTCTCCAGATCCTCCGCCGCGTCGGCAAAATAGCCCTGCACGTTCACCTTGCTGAAGTTGTAGGGGATGCGGTTGGTGTTGATCTTGGAGTAGAAGGTGAGCTCGTTGATCAGCCGGTCCATCTCGATGGCCTTGTTGTAGATCGTCCTGATGTAGCGGTCCATCTTCTCCGGCGTGTCCGCGACCCCGTCCATGATTCCCTCGACATAGCCCTTGACCGCCGTGATCGGGGTCTTCAGGTCATGGGAAATGTTGGAAATCAGCTCCCTGTTCTGCCGGTCCACCTCGATCTTCTCCTCGTTCGCGTTCTTCAGCTGCACGCGCATCTCCTCGAAGACCTCGCAGAGCTCCCGGATGAAGTTGCCGTCGCGGATCTCCCGCGTGGCCTGGGTCAGGTGATCAAGAGGGGTCGAGACGCCGCTGTAGACCCAGAGGCTCAGGACGACCGCCGTGATGATCAGGATCACGACCATACAGAAGACGATGTCCACGATCAGGATCTTGATCTCCCCCGGAAGGTTGGTCACGTCGATCCCGTACTGGGTCGACAGGCGCTTCGCCTGGAAGAGCACGATACCGAAGAGCAGGACCACAGACAGGATGATCGGCACCAGTATCACGATGAAAAATGAAAGAAAGACCTGCGTTTTTAGCTTCACTTTACTTACCTCCGCATATCCGCTCCTTTAAGTATACCATAGATATGATAAATTTATTCTTAAAACTTAATGAAGCCTGAACAGCAAAATTTCGGCGACAAAAAAGACGGCCCTCTTCAAAGAGCCGTCTTTTTTCGCAGGAACCGTCCCTGCGTCACTTTCGCTTACGCCAGATATTTCTTCAGATCCTCGACCTTGTCCAGTCTCTCCCACGGCAGATCCACGTCGGTTCTCCCGAAATGGCCGTAAGCCGAGGTCGCCCCGTAGATCGGGCGGCGAAGGTCGAGCATCTTGATGATCCCCGCCGGGCGAAGGTCGAAGTTCTCGTGGATGATCTCCCTGAGCTTTGCCTTCGGAAGCTTTCCGGTGCCCCGGGTGTCAATCGAGATCGACATCGGCTGCGCAACGCCGATCGCATAGGAAACCTCGATCTGGATCTCATCCGCCAGTCCCGCCGCGACAATATTCTTCGCGATGTAGCGGGCTGCATAGGCCGCCGAGCGGTCAACCTTCGTCGGGTCCTTGCCGGAGAACGCTCCGCCGCCGTGGCTTGCGTAGCCGCCGTAGGTGTCGACGATGATCTTGCGGCCGGTCAGGCCGGAGTCGCCCTGAGGTCCGCCGACCACGAAACGGCCGGTCGGGTTGATGAAGATCTTGGTGTTCTCATCGATCATGCCCGCCGGAACGATCGGATCGATGACGTATTTGCGGATATCCTCGTGGATTTGCTCCTGGGTCACATCCGGGTCATGCTGGGTCGAGACGACGATCGCCTCGAGGCGCTCCGGCCTGCCCTCCTCATCGTACTCGACGGAGACCTGGGTCTTGCCGTCCGGACGAAGATAGCTGAGCGTCCCGTCCTTGCGGACATGGGAGAGCTGCAGAGCCAGCTTCTGAGCCAGCGCGATCGGGTAGGGCATGTACTCCGGTGTCTGGTTCGAGGCATAGCCGAACATCATGCCCTGGTCGCCGGCGCCGATGGCCTCCAGCTGCTCGTCCGTCATTTCATTTTCCCTCGCTTCCAGCGCCTTGTCGACGCCCATCGCGATATCCGGAGACTGCTTGTCCATGGCCACGATCACCGCGCAGGTGTCCGCGTCGAAGCCCATGGCTGCGTCCGTGTAGCCGATCCGGCGGATCGTGTCACGCGCGATCTGCTGGAAATCAATATTCGCCTTGGTCGTGATCTCGCCCATGATGAGGCAAAGCCCCGTCGTCACCGCGGTCTCGCAGGCGACGCGGCTCATCGGATCCTGCGCGAGGCAGGCGTCCAGCACTGCGTCCGAAATCGCGTCGCAAACCTTATCCGGATGTCCTTCTGTTACCGATTCTGATGTAAAAAATCTTCTCTCTGCCACTAAATGTTCCTTTCTCCCTCTTTCGGGACATGCGCTGCTTACCAATAAAAATGAAAAACGGCCCGCGGAAAGCGGACCGTAAAAAACGTCACCGTTCCCTTATTGTTCGATTGCTCGCTTGAGGATGGCACCTTCCCAGTCGGGGGGTTGTCACGGCTTCACAGATCCTCTAATCTCCGCCGTTCTTAATAAAGGTAAGCAAAACTGTATTTGATTGTTTCATACAATACCACGGACATATGCGCTTTGCAAGCGACATCTCATTATTTTTGTAAAAAATACATTCCGCCGCCCTCAAAGGCTCCCGCCGAGGTTCCCGAGCGTATCGATCACGACCGCGCAGTCCGGCAGAACCCACTGCATCAGGCGGTACATGGCCGTCTCCGGCACCGCGACACACCCTCCCGTGTAGGGCCGAACCTGCCCCATGCAGTGAAGGAAGATCGCCGAGCCCCTGCCGGGCGTCCCCTCCTCGTTGAAGCTGATATTGAGGCAGTAGCGGTACTCGAACTCGTAGTCGATGAGATGCTCGCTCACTCCGACGTCAAGTCCGGGAAGCTCACTGAGGCGCACCATCTCGTTGTAGCGCATGCCCTCCCGCATGTCGCCCGACCAGTAGCAGTCCTCATCCACTTTCGTGTAGGGAAGCGCGCATCCCGGATCGTCCGCGATCCCGAACGCTTTTGTAAAATGAAAAACTCCCGCCGGGGTCATCCCGCACCCCTCCGTGTGGTCCGCATCCCGGCAGAGTCCATTCCGCCCGATAAAGGCAGGTGTGGATAAAAGCTGCCGGAAGGCGCCGTCCTCCGCGCGTTCATGGAGCGACACGGATGCGGTCGTCCTGTCCTCACCCATGCAGGCTGCGACAAAGAGCTGCCGGACAGCGCCATCGCGCGCCTCCGGCAGGTTCCGCACCCATTCGGGCGTCTCTTTCACGTGAGGAAGCGCGGCATAGGGCACTCTAAAAGGGGTGTTTTCATTTACTGTGTGCATTTTCTTAAAACGTCCCTCAGCTCTGCATTTGTAAACGTGTAATCCGTGTTGCAGAATGCGCAGTTCAGAGTCTCCTCCCTGCCGTCGTCGACGATCGACATGAGCTCCCTGCGGCCCAGCGCGATAAGGGCTTTCTCGACCCGGTCTCTTGAGCAGTCGCACTTAAAGCGGACCGGCTTGCTCTCGAAAATCGTGAGATTCAGCTCCCCGAGGATATCCGTCAGGATCTCCTCCGGCGATTTGCCGTTTCGAAGGAGGTCCGTCACGGACGGCATCGCGGTCACCTTCTTCTCGATTGCAGAAATTACGTCGTCCGGGCAGTCCGGCATGAGCTGGATCATGTAGCCGCCGGACTCCCTGACCGTGTTGTCCTTGTTCATGAGGACGCCCAGCGCGCAGACCGTCGGCACCTGCTCGCTCACCGCGTAGTAGTAAGCGATGTCCTGGGCGATCTCGCCGGACTGGATATCGACCTGGCCCGCGTAGGGCTCCTTGAGCCCGATGTCCCGGAGGACATGCAGAAGACCCTTGCCGACAGCCCCGCCGACGTCAAAATGTCCGAATTCATTCGGCGGCAGCACCACGCCGGGGTTTCCGACGTAGCCCTTCACGTTGCCCTCGGAGCCGGCCGTGACCGTGATACCCCCGAGCGGGCCGTCCCCCATAAAGCGCAGGGTCAGGACATCCTTCTCGCCCTTCATCATCGCGCCCATCATGAGGCCCGCTGCCATCGTGCGCCCGAGGGCCGCCGAGGCGACCGGGCTTAAGTTGTGGCGCTTTCTCGCATACTCCGTGACGCCCCTCGAAGTCACCGCAAAGGCCCGCACAAAATTGTCCGCTGCCGCGGCCCTGACCATATAGTCTGCCATAGATAATCCTTTCTATACTCCCGTACCGTCAAATGCAGGGATAAAACTCTCCTTCGCCGTCTCCCGCTCCTGAATGTAGGCATTCATGAGCCCTTTCTTCAGCGCATAGTCCACCACTTTCTCGTATTCGCGCCGCGTGATCCGCCTTCCGAGCTCCGGATACCGCTTTTCGATCCCCGGCATCGGCGTGTACTGGCTCATGATGCTCACGTAGATATCCTTACCGTAGGTCTCCGCGAGGTAGGAGAGGATCCGCATCGAATCCTTGGTTGCGCCCGGCATCACCATGTGCCGCACCAGGGTGCCCCGCGTCATGATTCCCCGCTCATCGAAGACGGGCGGTCCGGTGATCTTCATCATCCGGTCGATGGCGGCCGCTGCCCGCTCAAAATAGTCCGGCGCATTTGCATAGCGCCCTGCGATTTCCGGATCACAGAATTTAAGATCCGGCAGGAAGATATCCACAGTCCCGCGAAGCTTTTCCACGGTCTCCTCCGTCTCGTAGCTCCCGGTGTTGTATACAATGGGGATCGCAAGCCCCTGCTGCCTTGCCAGTGCGGCCGCCTCTATGATCGGCGGCACAAAATGCGTCGGCGTGACCAGGTTGATGTTGTTTGCATTTTTCTCCTGCAGCTGAAGAAAAATCTCCGCGAGGCGCTCAATCGAAACCGCCTTTCCGGCCTTCCCGAGCGCGATCTCCCGGTTCTGGCAGAAGACGCAGCGGAGCGGGCAGCCGGCAAAAAATACAGCCCCCGAACCCTCTTTTCCGGAAATGCAGGGTTCCTCCCACATATGAAGAGCAGCCCGGGCGACACGGACCTCATCCGTCATGCCGCACCGGCCTGCTTTAATGGTTCTTGCTGTTCCGCAGTTACGCCCGCACAGTCTGCAGTCTTCAGCCCACGGAATATTCAAACTTCTCAATCTCCTTCTCGGAATGCACCTTGCGGATCTCCGCGCCGAGTGAGCGGAGCTTGCCGTCGAAATCTTCATATCCGCGCAGGATATAGCCGATATCGTCGATCACCGTAAAGCCGTCCGCCTGAAGGCCTGCGATCACCAGCGCCGCGCCTGCGCGCAGATCCGGCGAGGAGACTCTCGCGCCGTTGTAGGTCTCGACGCCGTCGATGATGGCGGTCGTTCCCTCGACCTTGATGTTGGCGCCCATGCGGGTCAGCTCATCCACATATTTGAAGCGATTTTCGAAAATGCCCTCGGTCACGATGCTGGTTCCCTGGGAGAGTGCCAGCACAACGCTCATCTGGGGCTGCATATCGGTCGGGAAGCCCGGATACGGCTGGGTCTTCACCTGCGTGCGGTTCAGACGCTTGGTCGCGACGACACGCACGGAATCATCAGACTCTTCGATCTGGCATCCGATCTCCACCAGCTTCGCGCTGATCGCCTCGAGATGCTTCGGAATCACGTTCTTGACGACAACGTCGCCTCTGGTCGCCGCTGCCCCCATCATGAAGGTTCCGGCCTCGATCATATCCGGAACGATCGCGTAGGTACAGCCATGGAACGCCGGAACCCCCGTGATGCGAATCACATCCGTTCCCGCGCCTTTGATGTGTGCGCCCATGCTGTTCAGGAAGTTGGCGACATCAACGACATGCGGCTCCTTGGCTGCATTTTCGATGATCGTACGCCCCGAAGCGCGTGCGGCCGCCATCATGATATTGATCGTCGCGCCGACAGACACAATATCCATGAAAATGTGCGCTCCGCGCATCATCCTGCACCTGGCTTCAATTGTACCGTGATTGATTTCGATATTGACGCCGATCGCCCTGAACCCCTTCAAATGCTGGTCGATCGGACGGCTCCCGATATTGCATCCGCCCGGGAGCGGGACACTTGCATTGTTATACTTGCCGAGCAGCGCACCCAGAAGATAGTAGGAAGCACGAATCTTCTTGATGTACTCATACTCAACCGAACAGTCGCAGATCGTGGATCCGTTGATCTTAACCGTGTGGCGGTCTATTCGCTCTACGTGCGCACCGATGCCGGCAATGGACTCAAGCAGCACATTGACGTCATTGACATCCGGAAGATTCTCCAGCGTCACGGTCTCATCCGTCATGATTGCAGCGGAAATAATCGGAAGCGCAGCATTTTTAGCACCGGCGATCTCCACCTCCCCTACTAATGGAGATCCCCCTTTTATTACATACTGTTCCATTTTGGTCCCACCTTATTATTATTTCTCCCCATGCTCCGAAAGGAGCTGTTTCTATCTTAACCTAAACAAAAGGATTTGTAAACCTTTCAGAAAAATAAAAGCAGAATTTCTGTCACAAACCTGTTTTTATATTACAAAAATATTACATCATTCTTACGCTTTTGTAAAGGTCTACTTGCCTTTTTTTATGCTGTACCCGAAGGTACCGAGCTTCTCCCCAAGCCCGCTGTACTCTCCGTGGCTGTAGACGATCGGCTTCGCCGCATTCAGATGAAATTTCCCCTTTTCATCCATATACCTGTCATCGACGTGGACCGCCAGGACCCTCGCGAGGATCATCGTGTGGGAGCCTAAGGGCTTCTCCTCCGTCACCTCGCATTCGATATTGACCGGCGATGCGGCAAGGAGTGGGCAGTCGATGTGGGCTGCCCGCTCCTTCTTTAATTTCATTTCCTTAAATTTGTCAAGGTCCCGTCCGCTCTTGACCCCGCAGAAATCCGTCTCGCGCACGATCTCCTCCGTCGTGATATTGAGGCCGAACACACCCGTCTCATGGATGTATGTGTAGGACAGTCTCGACGGCCGGAGGGAAATGGAAACCATCGGCGGATTCGTGCAGACCGTTCCCGCCCAGGCCACCGTGCAGACGTCCTCGCTTCCGTCCTTTCCCTTGGAGGTCACGAGGACTGCCGGAAGAGGGTAGAGCATATTTCCGGGCTTCCACTCTATCTTTGCCATTTTCCCCTCACTGAAGTGCGTTCATGAATGCCGGGATCAGCTGTTTCTTTCTCGAGACCACCTTCGGCAGGATTGCAATATCCTTATTTTCTCCGGTGAGCTCCGTATTGTAGCTCTCGAGAAGCAGGTTTGCCGCGTTTTTGCCGTAGCAGAGAAGCGTCGTCTCCTCCTCGATGATGTTGGTCAGCATGAAGAAGACCATGCTCATGCCGCTCTTGGCCGCCTCGACGGGCAGCTGCGGGCGGAGCTTCTCCGCGATGTCCTTCAGTTCATCCGGATCCATGGAGCTGATCTGGCCGACACCGAAGACCGTCTCGCCGAACACGAACTTCTTGAAATCCTGATGAAGGATCTCGTCCGGCGTCTTGCTGCCGAGGGCGCTGGCCGCCCGGAACATCTCCTTCGCGTACTCCGCGATGTCGACGCCCGCGATCCTGGCGAGTGCCTTGCCGGCGACCCTGTCGCGCTCGGTGCAGGTCGGCGACCGGAAGAGCAGCGTGTCGGAGATGATGGCGGACATCATGAGGCCGGCGATCGGCCGCGGGATGTCGATATCCAGCTCGTGGTACATGGAGTAGAGGATCGTGCAGGTGCAGCCGACCGGCTCGCCCCGGAAATAAACCGGGCTGATCGTCTCGACCGTGCCGATGCGATGGTGATCCACGATCTCCAGGATCTCCGCCTGCTCCAGGTTATCCACAGCCTGGGACCTCTCCGTGTGGTCAACCAGGATGATTTTCTTCCTATTCATATTGATGAGGCTCTGGCTGCCGATCATGCCGACGTACTGACCCTGATGGTTCAGGACCGGATACGCGCGGTAGCGGTGCTTCGCCATGACCTCGCGGATGTCATCCGTGAAATCCTCCAGCTTGAAGGAGATCAGGCCCTCCTTCCGCATCAGATACTTGACCGGGATCGCCTGGTTGATCAGGCGGACAGCCGTGTAGGTGTCAAACGTCGTCGCGATGAGAACCGCGCCCGTGGCCGCCGCAAACGCTCTGACCGCCGGCGAGACATCGCTGCTCAATGTGATGACAAGCGCTTTCGCCCCGTTCTCGAGCGCCGCGATCTGCATATCCGTGCGGTCGCTCATGATGACGAGATCTCCCTTTTCAAGATACTCGAGGAATCTGGTCGAGGAGGCCGCCGCAACGATGACGCGTCCGTCCGTGAACTGGTCCTCGGGATCACCCACGAGCACATGGCCGTTCAGGGTCTCCGCGATATCAAAATATTTGGTCTTCGCATCCGCGAGGATCGTCTTGGTGTAGGAATCCATGAAATACTGTGTGATGTCCGTGACGGACAGGATGCCCTCCAGGCAGTTCTCCTTATCCATAACCGGCAGGGAGGAAATGCCGCTCTCCTGCATGAACTCCCAGGCGATGCGGACCGTGATATCATCCGGTGCGCCTTCCACCTCCTCGATCTGCATGTTCTTGACCTGCGTCCCGACGTTCGGCATATACTTGGGCTGCTCCACACCGAAGTACTCCAGCGCAAACTCCGTTTCCTCATTGACCTGACCGGCACGGCGCGCATGGTAGCGCTTCGTATTGTTCGCCTTGTTCTTCAGGTAAGCCAGAGAAATGGCGGCACAGATGGAGTCTGTATCCGGATTTTTGTGGCCGATTACATAGATCTTCTCTTCATTTCCCATTTTGCTTAATCCTCCTTTGCACTCATCGCAATCAGTTTAAGTTTTTCCGCTCTTCCAAGCTGTTTAAGCCGCGCCTCGCGCGACATTGCGTCCGACTTCTCTGTAAACTCTTCAAAATAAACCAGCTCCACCGGCCGGCGGCTCTTCGTATACTTTGCCCCTCTGCCGCTGTTGTGAGCCTCCATGCGCTTCTCTAAGTTGTTGGTCCAGCCGGTGTAGAGCGTCCCGTCGCTGCACCGAACCATGTAGGTGTAGCATTTTTCCGCTGCTTCCATTTATAAAATGACTTCCATCTCCTTCTTCAGCATCTGCATCCCCTGCTTTTCGTAGAAGCGCATCGCCGACGGATTGCAGGCCCACACGTTGAGGGTCAGATGATAGCAGCCGATCTCCTTCGCGAACGCTTTCACATGGTCGTAGAGGATCTGGCCGACATGCTGCCGCCGGACCGCCTCGTCCACACACAGATCGTCGATGTAGAGTTCCTTCCGGGGTACCATCATCGTACTGTTCTCCGTCACGATGAGAACCGTGAAGCAGTAGCCGAGCACCTTACCCTCCGGATCGACCGCTACGAAGATCGGACGGGTGTCATCCTCGATCAGCGTCATGAGCGCCGCATCCGTGTATTTGGTGCCTCCGTCCCGGAAAATGTCCGGGCGGCCGACCGCATGTACATGACAGACCTGAAGCAGAAGCTCCCTGATGCGCGCGGTATCACGGTTTTCCGCTCTCCTTACAACAATATCCATTCATTAACTCCCCTGTTTTATACATTTTTACCAAAATACTTTGAAATTCCGGTATTTTTCTTATTATAATCCAAAAACGTTGGCATGACCACAAATTTTTTCATCTGCATTTTGTTTGATGAAAGCCCTGCCATTTTTTCTTGTTTGTCCAAACTTCCGAAAATTGTTCTGGAAGTTTGACAAATGAAATAAATTGTATTATAATGACCGACATTGACGAGACATCTTTGCCGAGACATCTTTAATTATGATAATTGTGTTTTTTTAATTGGGAGGATATGTAACATGGCTGCAAGAAAGACAACTGCTAAGAAGGCTCCGGCTAAGGTTCAGGAAGCAAAGACTGTTGCAGAAGCTAAAATCGAAGAAGTAAAGGCTGAGACCGCAAAGGCTGTCGAGACTGTGAAGACCGAGACCGCCAAGGCTGTCGAAGAGGTTAAGGAAGCTGTCAAGAAGGCTCCGGCTAAGCGCGCTCCGAAGAAGAAAGCCGCTGTCGCTACCGTTACGGCTGAGTTCGCCGGCAAGCAGATGGTGATCACCGATATCGCTGCCAAGGCTGAGGCTGCTTATCTTGCTTCCCACAAGGACGCTGTCATCGAGACGATCGACGTCTATGTGAAGGTTGAAGAGGGCGTTGCCTACTACGTCGTAAACGGCGAAGGCTCCGCTGATTTCAAGATCGCTCTTTAATAAACAGCTGGTTTCCTTAAATCGTTTTTGCGGATTTGATCCGCGCTATGTCCGGACAGTGCAACAAAATTACGCCGGCTTCCTCACGGGAGTCGGCGTTTTTTATACGCAAAAAGAAACGTACATTCGAAAGGGGAGCGGCCTTAAAAGACCGCTCCCCTCTTTTCATTTTATGTTCAGTTGATGTACTGGCCGTGCCAGAACTGATAATTCTGGTTGTCGAGATAGCCCCAGTTGCCGGTGTACTTCGGATCGGTCGGGTCGACCGCCGTGACGGCACGCGGAAGCTTCAGCGTGTTGAGCGGGCGAACCAGGTTTTCACCGACACCGATGCCCTGATTTCTCTCCGTGAAGGAGTAGATCCAGTATGCATAGCGGACCGGTACGCGGACGCAGCCGTGTGACTGGCGCGTTCCGAGCAGATTATAGGTGCCCGGATCGAGGTTCTCCTCGTTCGGCTGGCCGCAGGCGACCGAGTGGATGTACTGGCCGGTGTTGGTCCAGTCGATAATCTGGTTATTGGAACCCGCGACGTACGTGTAGGTCTCGATGACCGTCGCGTACTGACCGTAGCTCGGGCCCATCAGCTCCTGCCAGCGGCTCTTGTCGCCGACTCGTCTGTCACCGTAGATGGTGCTGGACATGCCGTTGGACTGCGTCGTGCCCGGCGAGCACAGGAAGGACATGACCGGAAGGTTCCAGCCGCTGGTGCCCGGGTAGGTCGTATAGACCGTGATCTGGCACGGATAAGCGGTATCCACCGACAGGTGGTAGGAGCATTTCGGGCAGTTGTAGCCGTTCCAGCTTGTCTTCGTTCCGAAGAGTGCGCTCAGGTACGGTCTTGCGTCGGACATCTCCCTGCCGTCCTTACCTTTATAGTAGTAGTAGAAGCCGCCGTATCTCGCCCAGCCGGTTCCGGCATATCCCTGAGAGTTGAAGTAGTACTTGCCGTTCTCGTAGAATGTGTCGACCGGGAAAGTTCCGTCGCTCTTGTAGTAGCGCCACTGGCCGTTGATCTCAACCCAGCCGGACTGGATGGTTGCGGCCTTCACCACGAACTTCTTGTTCTTTGCGGTGCTGCCGTCCGCCAGCCATACACCGGAACCGTCGGTCAGGCTGCTGAGGGATGTCAGATATTTTCCATTCGCAGCGCTTACAATATAGAAGCTGTAATCGTCATCGCCCGTGCCCTGGAACTTCCACTTATGAGCAGCGTCATCCTTCCAGTCGGTAAAGGTGACACCCGTGGAGCCGTTTGCCGTCATGTACTTGCCGCTGCCCGGGTTATAGATTCTGTATCCTCCGGAAACTGTCTCGATGCGGAATGCCTGAGCGACAGACTTTTTATCCTTCTGGGCCGTGAGGCCGGTACTGTTGACCCTCCAGCCGAGCTTATAGCCGCTGTTCACCTTGCTGACAAAATTGATAAAGGTACCGGTTACCACCGTATTGACGGAAGACACCTTATTGAACTGCCAGAGCTGAGCGCCCGAACCGTTGTAGGAGTACATCTGGACATTGGCGCCTTCATTTGTCCTGCCGGAAGAGACATCAACCGCATTTCCGCTGCCGACTCCGATGATCTTGTATGTCGGGTTGGAGCCGCCATTCACCTGAACGATCCTGAAACGCTGAGCCGTGGAGCCGTTCCAGGTATACTGCTGCACGTTTGCACTGTTCGAACGGCTGCCGCCGGCGACATCAAGAGCGCACCCGGACCAGAGGTTTGTGATCTTGTATTCATTTCCCGAAGATCCGCAGGCTTCGATCTTGAACAGCTGGTTCGGAGCGGTGCCGGTCCTGGAGGAAATGACAATATTCCCGCCGCTTGAGGTGGAAGCTCCGGATACCGCCATGACCATACTGGTCTTGTTCATGTTGGCGATCGAGTAGACGCCGTTCGGCAGAACATGAGTATTCGGGTTTGATGCTTTCTCAAGCCTCCATTCCTGAGCCGGGGTGCCGTTGTTGGTATAAAACCTGACATTGCGCCCGTTTCTGGCCAGGGCTCCGGAAAGATCCATGACGACCCTCGGGTTATCCGCCGAGACAAAGATATAGTTCGTATCGGAGGGAGACTTCTTCCGGATGTACCACTCCTGGTTGGATTTTCCGGTCGCACTGCGCTGTATGATGTCCGTATAGTTCTCCGCATAATCGCCCGTAAAGGTAAGAAGCTTACCTGTTTCCGCTACAATGATCTTATAGCGGCCGCCTGATGTCGGTACGATCTGGAAAATAGTGCCGTCCATCTTCTCAGCGGGGCACATAACGGCGCTCATGCCGTCCGACGACCTCGGTACAGCAATACCGACCGACAGTGCCGTGCTTAGAGATGAATAAATTTTGTAGTATCCGGATCCGACCTTGGCGTCCGTTCCGGGAACCGTCTCATCCTGCTGCTTTGTCAGGTACCATTTCTGACCGGCAGTACCGTTCGGCGTATAGAGACGGACATTTGTACCGGCTTTCGCCACAGCGCCGGAGTAGTCAACCGCGAGGCCGCTGGCCTTGCCGATAAACTGGTAGACCTTCTCCCCGTTCTCTTCCGTCTCGATCACCTTAAAGATCTGAGCACCGGTTCCGTTCCAGGCATACTGCTGGATGTTGGAGCCGCTGGTCTTTTTACCGCCCTCAACATCCCATACCATGTGGGAGCGAAGATTCTCTAATTTATAATAGTTGCCGTAACCTAAGGATGTGATCTTAAACTGCTGATAACGGGCATTTGTGTTTTTTCCGAGCTGAATATTGGCCGTGGAGGCAATACTTCCGCCGGCAGCTTCAACCACAATGTTCTTATCCTTGTAGGCAGAGACTGTGTACAGGCCGTCCTCGAGGCTGACAGCTGCTGCTTCCGCGGCCTTGATTGTCCAGGACTGAGCACCGCTGCCGTTCGATTTATAGAGCATAAGCGGAGTTCCGACGGCTGAGAGGGCATTCTTGATCTCAAGCCTCATCGTATCGTCAAGAGCCGGAATGATCTCAACCGTCCCGGCCTCCGCATCCAGGGTTCTGATATACCACTTCTGTGTATCCGCACCCGTGTAGACAGAATCAACGATAAACACGTAGTTTGCGGGCGGCGTCTTCTGAAGCGTGGCGGCATTGCCCGTCTCAAAGCTTACAAGTGCATACTTCTCGTTTCCTACCGGTATGATTTCATAGACGCTGCCGGCCGGCGATGAGGCATCCGCGGTCTTCACGACACCGTCCCGGGTGCTCATCACACGGTTTTTGCGGAAGCCGTTTGTGATCTCATAATAACCGCGGGCGATTTTTGCGTCCGTACCTGCGGCGACCAGCTCAGCTGTTTCCGCAACCTCGACTTCTTCCGTCTCAATGAGCGCAAGAATGTCTTCCGGAATGCCGTCCGTGTTGAATGTAAACGCAGGGGTTTCGGAGTCAGACTCCTCCGCTGTCTCAGCGGCAGACTCTGCAGGGCTCTCATCGGCAGATTCTGCAGGGCTCTCCTCCGCGGATTCCGCAAGGCTCTCCTCCGCAGCTCCCACAAGGCTCTCCTCCGCAGCTCCCACAAGGCTCTCTTCGGCAGACTCCTCAAGGCTCTCATCGGCAGACTCCGCGAGACTCTCTTCGGCAGACTCCTCAAGGCTCTCTTCAGCGGCAGCTTCCTCGGATTCTGCCGGCCTTTCAACTACCGCAAATTCAGGAGACTTCTCAAGGATCCCGCCAAGGACATCCACGTTCACAAAGTAGAGAACACTTCCCGCGTTCTCGGCAAACGTGAAGGCGCCCTTCTCAAGATCGATCTCTGCGTCCTCCCGCAGGAATGCGATTCTTGCATTTTCCTTCATATTAGAAAATGCTCCCGCCTCAATCTTCTCAAGATCACTCCCGATCACAATCGTGTCGAGGTTCGCGGTCTTGCTGAATGCATGCTCACTGACGGCTGCCGTCGCCTCCGGGATAACGTAATCCTTCCCTTCCTTCGCAGACGGATAGAGGACGAGGGTTGATTTTCCTTCCTCATCCTTCTTAAACAGGACGCCGTCAACGGCCGTATAGACCTCGCTGTCCTCCGCGGTCTCAACAGCGGCAAGGGAGGGAAGCTCCTGGGCTCCGAAATCCCTGATTGCTGCCGGAAGTGAGATCTTCTCGATTCCTTCTCCCGAAAGAGCTCCCTCTTCAATCGAGGTGACAAGAAGTGTCTCCTCGTCGAACGCGACCTCCTTCGGTACGGTCAGCTCGCTGCCCGCTCCGGTAAGGCCTGTGAGGGCTGCTTCACCCTCTCCGCTCTTTCTGAAAATGAAACTCTCGGAAGAAAACTCATCTTCCGTCTCGGCCTCCGGGACGAGCTCCGGTGTCTCGGTTTCTGTATTCTCAGCTGTCTCCGTATAAGACTCCTCCAGAATCTGCGTGACCGCCTCATCCTGGGAAATCTCTTCCGGCATGCTTTCTGCGCTTTCAGAAGAAACAGGATCCGGGGAGAGCTCCGCGGATGCAAACGCTTCTGAAACCGGAGAAAGAGCCAGAGCAAAAGTCAGTACAAGAGGTAATACTTTCTTTCTCATAATATCCTCCATAGATTAAGTGCAATTATATATAGAATACTCTAAACACCCTCTTTTTTCAAGAGCAATCGTCGCATTTAAAAAATATGTAAACCTTTTAACAATCAGGGTAAAAAAAACATGTAAGGCATTTGCCTTACATGTTTTTTTCGTGCCCAGTTCCGGAATCGAACCAGAGACACGAGGATTTTCAGTCCTCTGCTCTACCAACTGAGCTAACTGGGCGTAAAACAATATGTAGTTAGTAGCGGGGACAGGATTTGAACCTGTGACCTTCGGGTTATGAGCCCGACGAGCTTCCAGACTGCTCCACCCCGCGATGATGAATGGATGGGGAAGGATTCGAACCTTCGAAGGCATCGCCAGCAGATTTACAGTCTGTCCCCTTTGGCCACTCGGGAACCCATCCATATATAAAATTGTTAAGAGCCGATGAGCGGACTCGAACCGTTAACCTGCTGATTACAAATCAGCTGCTCTGCCAATTGAGCCACATCGGCATATTCGCCGCGCTGAATCTTCAGCAGGCTTTAAGTAGTGGGACCTACAGGGCTCGAACCTGTGACCCCCTGCTTGTAAGGCAGATGCTCTCCCAGCTGAGCTAAGATCCCTTAACAACTTAACGACCCAAACGGGACTCGAACCCGTGACCTCCGCCGTGACAGGGCGGCGCTCTAACCAACTGAGCCACTGGGCCAGAATACACACCTTCAAAACCGCATATACATTTCTCGCTTGCACGAAGTCGGTCACTTCCAAGGCTTTCGTGCGGCTTTCAGCCGCGCTGCCTGGTCAAGCCCTCGTCCTATTAGTAGCAGTCAGCTCCGTGCATTACTGCACTTCCACCCCTGCCCTATCTACCTCGTCGTCTTCAAG
>ONHA01000008.1 GCA_900317515.1 uncultured Eubacteriales bacterium | reverse complement strand
TATAGAAAATATCAGGAAAGCAGATTTAGCGAAAGCCCCATTTCGGGTTTCATAACCCCATCGGTGTCTTTCGCAGAAAGATGGGATATAAAAATGAAACTGTTTAAGAGTCTTCCGTTCCGCCTTCTTCTGGGCATCGTCATCGGCATGCTTCTGGGCCTTGTGCTCCCCGAGAGCGTCATGGTTGTCGTCGTGACCGTCAAGTACATCCTCGGCCAGGTCATCACGTTCTGCGTGCCGCTCATCATCATCGGCTTCATCGCCCCCTCGATCACAAAGCTGGGAAATAACGCCACCCGCCTTCTTACCGTCGCGATCATCATCGCCTATGTGTCCAGCGTCCTTGCCGCCGCGATGTCCATGATCGCCGGCTTCATCCTGATCCCGCATATGACGATCGTGACGTCCGCCGACGGCTTAAGGTCGCTCCCGGATGTCGCCTTCCAGCTTGACATTCCGCAGATCATGCCCGTCATGTCGGCCCTGGTCTTCTCGGTCCTGGTCGGCCTCGCAGCCGTCTGGACAAAGGCGAACACGATCACAGCCGTCCTGCAGGAGTTCCAGCAGATCGTCTTAAAGGTCGTCGAGAAGGTCATCATCCCGATCCTTCCGTTCTTCATCGCAGCGACATTCTGCGGCCTCGCCTGGGAGGGCTCCATCACAAAGCAGCTCCCGATCTTCCTGCTGGTCATCATCATCGTCCTGATCGGCCACTATATCTGGATGACGGTCCTTTACGGGACGGCGACAGCCTACTCCGGTCTCTCCGGCCTTGAGGTCGTCAAGCATTACGGCCCGGCTTACCTGACCGCGGTCGGCACAATGTCCTCCGCTGCCACCCTCGCGGTCGCCTTAAAATGCGCCCATCAGAGCAAAAACCTCCGCTCCGACATGGTCGACTTCGGTATCCCGCTGTTTGCAAATATCCACCTCTGCGGCTCGGTCCTGACAGAAGTCTTCTTCGTCATGACGATCTCCAAGGTTCTCTACGGCCAGCTTCCGTCCCTCGGCACGATGATCCTGTTCATCCTGCTTCTGGGCATTTTCGCGATCGGGGCTCCCGGCGTTCCCGGCGGCACGGTCATGGCTTCCCTGGGCCTCATCACCGGCATCCTCGGATTTGACGCCAACGGCACAGCCCTCATGCTCGCGATCTTCGCGCTGCAGGACAGCTTCGGAACGGCCTGCAACGTCACCGGCGACGGCGCCCTGACCCTGATCCTCACGGGCTATGCGAAAAAGCACGGCATCAAGGAGGAGAAACAGACGACGGTCAACTTCTAAACCGTGTGCTTATAAACAAATAAAACGCCTCCGGGTTTTATCCCGGAGGCGTTTCTTATGCCTCACGATACATTGTCTTCTCAGCTGTTATAAACCTTGGGCATCTTCCTGTAGTTGTTGACGAAGGTGATCAGCATTGCACGGTTGATGCTTACCTGCGGAGCGAAGGTTCCCTCGCCGTAGCCGGATGTGACACCCTTTGCCGCTGCCCAGTCTACGGAAGGCTTAAACCAGTCGGTGTCCTTCACATCCGTGAATTCCGCCGGTTCTGTCACGCTGACATCCTGGCCATCAATCTTCTCTGCATAGTTCTTGAGGAAGGTTACCATCATAGCGCGTGTCACCTTGGCGTTCGGCTGGAAGGTTCCCTCGCCGTAGCCGGATGTGATGCCGTTTGCCGCTGCCCAGATGACGGGTTTCGCGAACCAGTCGCTGTCCTTGACGTCCGTGAAAGTCGATGTTCCTTCCACTTCCGGGCTGCCGGCCAGGCGGTGCAGGAAGGTGACGACCTCGGCGCGTGTGGCCGTAAGCGTCGGCTGGAAGAGCGGCTGACCGTCAGCGTTTGTTCCGCGGCCGGAGGTAAGGCCGGCTTTGGTCATCTCGTAGACCGAATCATGATACCATGCATCTTCGGGAACGTCCGCATAAGTGATATCCTTGGGGATCTCGATCTCACGGGAAGCGGTTCCCTCATCTCCGGTGTGGAGATCGGCCATGATGGCGGCGGGGTCGAGGTTTGCATTTTCAAGAGCTGCCTTCGCCGCATCGGACTGCTTGAGGTATGTGCCGAGGCAGAGCCTGCCGTCCTCAAGACGGGTCACAGCCGCTGCGCCCTGAGTGACGTCCTCAAACCAGGTGTCGTCAACCGCAAGGCCTTCTGTATTCCTGGTTACGCCATCGACGCGAAGAAAAGTGTCCGCCTTATAGACCTTGGAAAGATCCTGGGTACCAAGGAGCTTCATCTGGTCGTTCTCGCCGTTGTTATTGCAATAGGAGACAAGACCGGTTGCCGAGAAATCGGTGTTCTTCGCATTGTTGGTGTAGAAAGCTGTGTTGTAGGAGCCGTTGTTGAAGCTCGTGCAGCGGATGACATTGATGTCCGGGCAGCTGTTGCAGTCGATACCCTTGGCCTTGTTTAAGAACGCGACCGAGTTGATGATCGTGTGCTTGCCGGAGAGGCTCTCGCCGCCCATCTTGAAGCCGTTGCCGTTGCCCATCGACTGGCCGTCAGCCGTGAGGCCGTTGCCGTAAGCGATGGAGTTCTTGATGGTGACCATACCGATCGTGCCGGTCTCAACCTTCGCGAAGAGGTCCCAGCCGTCGTCGGCGTTGTTGTAGGCAAGGCAGCCGTCGAATACGATGTTGTCGCCGCAGGTGAGCTTCGCTGCGAAGCCGTCCGCATCCTCAAAGCCCGCATCCGCGTTTGCATAGGATGTGCAGTTGAGGATGAGGTCGTCGTGCGGCCATTCCTCACGCGTGTCGGAGGATAAGTAGCGGCTGACCTGGATGCCGGTGTTGCCGTTTCTGTAAGCGACGATATCGTCAAATGTCGAGTAAGCGCCGGATACCTGCAGGCCCTTGACGCCGTTCCTGGTGTTGGTGACGTCGAAGCCCTGGCAGTACCAGTAGTCGCCGGCGAAAATGAAACCGGAGCCGACTCCGCCGAAGTCGAAGACCGGGCGCTCGTCCATATCCGGATCCGCGCACATGACGATCTCCTTCTCCGCCGTGCCACTGATGCCGCGCTGGACCGTGACGCCGCTCGTCAGATTGTAGGTGCCGCCTGCGCAGACGATGGTCTGGCCCGCACGGACAACCTTCACTGCCGTGAAGATGTCGATCGGGGACTCCTTGGTGCCCGCACCGTCCGGTGTTCCGTCCGGGGCGACGTAGAGCTGGCCGTCCTCCTCACCGAGGTTCTCAAAGGTTACCGTGTGGGAGAGCTCAGCCGGATCATAGGAGGAAAGCGCGGAGCCTTCGCCCTCGGGCTGATAGCCCTCAGCCGGTGTCATCGTGACGATGAACTTATTGGCACCTTCCGCCAGGGTGACCGGGATTGCGAGTTTTTCATTTGCCGTGACTGCAAGAGCGTCGGCGATCACGTCGCCGGCCTCATTTTTCACGGAGACCGTGCCGTCCGCGTTTGCGACAAAGACGAGATCGTAATCCGCCTTGTTGGCTGCCGTCGCGGAGACAACCTTGTAGTTCGGTGTCACATAGGTGACCGGTTTCTCCTCCGCCGGGGCATCATCAGCCGGATCGATCAGAGTCAGGCTGATGTCGCTGTAGGTGGCCCTGAAGGCTCTCGAAGCGAAGAAGCCCGCGTAGACATACTCGCTGTCGATCTTCTCCAGCGCCTTCGTGTCATAATACTTCTCTGTCCTGACGTTTCCGTCCGCATCCTCGTAGCTCACGAAGTAACCGGTGTTGTTCTTCTGAATCTTGAGCTTGAAGACAGTGAGCGCATTGTCGAGCGTTCCCGGAACAGCCGCGGTTGCGTTGCCGAGCACGTTGTAGGTGCCGGCATCCATGGTCGCCGCCGAAGTCTCGAGCGTCCTCGTCGTCGACTTGAAGTAGTTATTAACCGCCTCCGTACTGCTCTCACCTTCAAAATCCGCCAGATTTTCGGCCGTGACGCCGGTCTTTTCCGTGACGCCGAGACCGTTCTTCATCGAGATCTTCTTGGCCGTCGCATCGTCGGTGACGTTTCCGTCCGCGTCCGCATTGTACTCGACCTTGGTGCCGATCGCCATGTAGACGTTGTTCCAGAATGCCCGGTTCTCGCCGTCCTTGCCGACGCGGTCCGCCGCCATGAGGCCGAAGCCTTCCTGGCCGTTCGTGAAGGTCCACTCATCGATCGTGGCCGTCGCGGAGAGCGTGAAGTTCTTGTCTGCCGGGATCTTTGCGTAGTAGAAGGAGAGGCCGTCGGTCGAATTCGGAACAATTTTACCGCTGTTGCCGATATTGTAGACCGTGACAGAGCCGTCGTCATTCTTCGTGTAGCCGCTCTTTGCGCGGTTGGTCGTCGCGTTGGAGCCGAAGTTAGCGTATGCCCACTCCTGCTCGGCATCCGCGGTTACCTCAGCGGTGATGGTCGTCTCCTCCGATCTCTCGTCGCCGCGGAGGGCGGTGACACCGAGAGTGACCGCGGAACCGGCGGTGAGACCCTCTACGAGGTAAGAATACTCTTCCGCATCCGGATCGTCCGGCGTGTAGACCGCGATCTCCTCGCCGTCCTTCGTGATTGCGTAGCTGTCCGCTTCCGGTACCGGATAGAAATTCAGCGCGACAGTACCTGCACCCTTGTTGACCGTGTTCTTGATCTGCGGGGCTTCAAGCGGGAGCGTGAAGTTCACGGGCGCCGAATCGGCTCCGTACTTATCCTCCTCGTCCGCGCGCACCGCCTTGATCGTTA
Source organism: uncultured Eubacteriales bacterium (assembly GCA_900317515.1). Lineage (GTDB taxonomy): Bacteria > Bacillota > Clostridia > Lachnospirales > Lachnospiraceae > Chordicoccus. The sequence continues at coordinate 79,121 of ONHA01000008.1, read as the reverse complement.
AATAATAGGTTCCGGATGCATCCGGTGTGAAGGTGGCGGTTCCGCCCTCGCCTTCCGCACCGATCGTCCTGGAATCGATCTCATCGCCGGTCTCCGAATCGTGCAGTGCGATGACGACCTGGTCTGCACCGTCGTAGCCGATCGGCATGGAGTAGTTGGCGATAATGTCTCCGCCGTTCACACCCGTGGAGGTAAAGGCCGGATCAGCGACAGAGGCCCAGTCCGCTCTCGGCGGGCGGGTGCCGCCCGTGGTCTCGGTGACCTCGATTGTGAAGACACGGGCGCCGCGGTTTCTGTCCGGATTCTCCGGGGAGATGAATTTATAGGTGCCGGCCGGAAGAGCCGTGTAAACAAGCTCCTTCTTTCCGGTTCCGGAGACATAGGTGATGCCTTCCGTGTTGGCAACCAGATTGCCGCTGCCGTCCACGAGGCCGACCTCAGACTCGTTCGAACCGCCGGTCGAACTGGTCACGATCTTCGCGTCCGCCGTGCCGGTGATTTCAAAGGTGAAGCCGCTGGAGCCGGCTTTGCCGACCTCAACCGAGGTGACGCCGCTCTCTGCCTTCCATCTCTTCTGGACCTTCCCGAATGTCTTGATGAAGTTGTCGAAAAGCGTGCCTTCATCAATTTCTTCATTGTCTTTCTCTGCCGTCAGCGTGCTGTAATCGAACGTGTAGACCGTTGTCACTGCCTCGAGCGCGTCGGCTGTGACCGAGTAGATACGGTAGCCGCGGGATCTCTCCGGATTCTCCGGGGAAATGAGCTTGTACGTGCCCGCCGGAAGTTCCGTGTAGGTGAGGGTCGTCTTGGTGGTTCCCGCAAGAACCGTGACGCCCTCGTTGTTGGCGACCACATTGCCGCCCTCGTCCGTGAGAGCGTACTCCGACTCGTTGGAGCCGCCGGTCGAGCTTGCCACGACCGTGACATCCGCAGACGTGCCGCTCACGGTGAACTGAATACCGCTCGAGCCGGCTTTGCCGACCTCCACCGAGGTGACGCCCTTTCCGTCAGCCCAGCGTTTTGTCATAACGCCGAATGTCTTAAAGTAATCCGCAAATAATGTGCCTTCCGGAATTTCTTCCTTGTCCTTTTCTGCGGAAAGCGCCGTCACATCGAACTCATAGACTGTTCCTCCCGCCGCATGGACAATCGTCGGCAGGACCGCGATCACTGAGGCAGCGATGAGGATCACGGTCATGAGAGCCGCGATGCATCTTTTTAGTGCTTTCATACTCATACCTCCTTCATAAGATTATAAAAAGCTGATTATATTATACCATAATGCAAATTATCTTTTACAGAAAATTTGTCGGAAAAGGGCCTTCTTCACGTTTTTTTTGCGTTCAATACTCCGAATACGTACAAAATATGGTATAGTAGACAAGGATTTTAATTTTTCAAACAAAGGAGGTTTCTGAAAATGAAAAACGACCGCTGGGTATTTCACAAGGATATAGTTCCCGAAGATCAGGGAAACGGCGTCGTCCGCCGCGTACTCGCCTACTCCGACGACGTGATGGTTGTTGAAAATGTGTTTGAGAAGGGTGCGGTCGGTGCGCTCCACAGCCACCCCCACACGCAGATCACCTACGTGAAGAGCGGAAAGTTCGCGTTCACGATCGGGGATGAGCAGCACGTTGTCACCGAGGGCGACACCCTGCTCAAGACCGACGGGGTCATCCACGGGTGCACCTGCCTCGAGGCCGGGGTTCTCCTCGATATCTTCAGTCCGTACCGCCAGGATTTTGTAAAGGATTGAACGCGAAAAAGCCGGGGAAAACTCCCCGGCTTTTTGCTGCCATATTATATCGCTCTCATCGTAAACGTAAGCTCAAGCGGTTTTGAATTGTCGATCATAAACTCCGGATGCGTGAGCGCGCCCCAGGTATCGTCCCCGCCGACCCCCATCTGGGCCAGGCCGACCCGCACATACGTATAGATATACGGCGGCAGCTCATTCGGATGGCGCGCACAGTCGATCTCATGCGGGGAGTTGGGCAGCACCGAAACCGAGAGCGACTCGCCCTCAAAGCGCAGGCCATGCCCGTTCCTGTCCGTCACCTCCATCCAGCGGACGCCCGTGTGGTTGCCGCTCTCCTGCGGCACCAGATAGCCGGCGACATTTTCCTGCACCGTCCTCTCATACACCCCCAGCTTCGCATGGTTCCTGTCCGCATAGGTCTCCTCCGGTCCGAGACCGTACCAGCGCATACGGTCAAAATCCGCATCCAGCGTAAAGAGCACGGAAAACTCCGGCAGCTCCCCGACGTCGGCGGAAGCATCCATCTTAAGCGTCACATCCGCACTCCCGTCCGAGTGAACCAGGAAGGACAGCCGGCAGGTCTTCGCCGGGTGTACCGGCAGCTCAAGAAGGTAGGTCACAAGGACGCCGTCCTCCCGCTCCTCGACCTCATAGTCGTGGGCGCCTCTCCCATGCTCGGTCTTCTGCGTCGAATACATGGACGCGATCTTCCACTGGCCGGCGCGGAACGGCAGGAGGTTTGCGGCATCATTTTCCGTCAGCGGCCGCCAGAAATTCGGGCTCGGCCGTCCCTTGATGAGTTCGCGACCCGCAAAGCGCAGCGATACGAGCCCTGCCCCGAGATTCGAGAAGAGATAATCCCAGCCTTCTCCCCGGACGCCTGTATTGTGCCAGCCCTTCACATACCGGAAGGTCTTTTTTTCATGCTTCGCCGGCACATAGCTTCCGAGCACCAGCTGCCCGAACGCGATCTCGTGGCCGGCCGGCGCCCAGCTCGTGTCCTCACGGAGCACCAGGGAGGCCGTCACCGTGTATTCGCCCTCCGTCTTCGGAACTCTGACGGAGCACGGGAAGCTCTTCTCCTTAAGCGGCGGAACCGCCAGCTGCGTCTTAAACGAAGAAATAAGCTCTCCCTCTCTCTCCACCTTCACAAGGCAGTCAAACGCGCCCGTATCGGTAAAGAGCATCCTGTTCTTCAGGGTGATCACAAGCCTGCCCGCATCCCTGCCGGAAATGCAGACCTTCACCGGCGCATAGCAGTACTTCACTTCCTGCATCTTGGGCGAGGGCTCGCGGTCAACGCCGCAGGCGATGCCGTTGCCGGAGAAGCTTCCGTCGTTGGGCCGGTCGTCGAAGTCGCCGCCGTAGCCGAGGTATTCATTTCCAAAGCGGTCCTTCGTGACCAGCGCCTGGTCGATATAATCCCAGATGAAGCCGCCCTGGTAGAGGCGCTCCTCCTCCGTGAGGTCCGCATACTTAATGAGCGCACCGTTCGAGTTGCCCATCGCATGCGCATATTCACAGGAAATGTAGGGCTTCTCACGGTTCTCCTTCAAAAATGCGCGGATCTCCTCCACCGGAATGTACATCGTCGTGTAGACGTCCGTCGCCTCCTGGTAGCGCTTGTCGTCGTGGCAGCAGCCCTCGTAGTGGACAAGGCGGGTCTGATCCCAGCTGTGAAGCGCGTCGTGCATCAGCTTGAAGTTATAGCCGCTCATGGACTCATTTCCGAGAGACCACAGAAGGATCGACGGATGATTCTTGTCGCGCTCATACATCGAGCGGGCACGGTCCAGCACCATCTCCCGGTACTCCGGCCGGTCACCCGGGATCGTCGCGGAGAGCGGGTTGATCCCGCGGGCGATCGAATCCCACATGCCGTGGGTCTCAAGGTTGGTCTCGTCGATCACATAGAGGCCGTAGTAATCGCACAGGCGGTAGAGCTCGGTCCTGTTCGGGTAGTGGCAGGTCCGGACCGCATTGATATTGTTCCGCTTCATCGTGACAAGGTCCTTCACGATGTCCGAGACCTCGATGCAGCGGCCGCTCTTCGCCGAGAACTCGTGCCGGTTCACGCCGTTGAAGACGATCCTCTCCCCGTTCAGGCACATGACGCCGTCTTTCATCTCAAAGCGGCGGAAGCCGATCTTTTCGGAAATGAACTCCTGCATCTTCCCCGCCTTATCCCTGACTTCTATCTCAAGCGTATAGAGCTTCGGGTTTTCGGCGCTCCACTTCACGGGAGCCGAAACCGGAAATGTGATCCAGAGGCTCTCCTTCAGCGGCACCTCGGAGCTTGATACGACGCTCTCGCCGTCCATAAGTTTTATAGAAACAGCACCCTCCGCCGCTCCGCTGAGGACGATATCCACAAGAGCATCCTTATAGTTATCGTCGATATGCGTCACGACCTTCATATCCCGCACATGCACATCCGGGACAGTGTAAAGCTCAACATCGCGGAATATACCGGAGAAACGGAAGAAATCCTGATCCTCGCACCAGGAGCCGGCCGTAAAGCGGAAGACCTGGACGGCGAGGCGGTTTTCATTTTCATAATCGATATAAGGCGTCAGATCGAACTCGGAAGGGGTGAAGCTGTCCTCGGCATACCCGACATAGTGCCCGTTCAGCCAGAGCGCAAAACCGCTCTCGACACCCTTAAAGGAAATGAAAACCTGCCTGCCCTGCATCATCTCCGGTACAAAGAAGAAATGCACATAGCTCGCCGTCGGATTGTACTCCGCCGGGATCTCCCCCGGGCGGATCGCCTCATGCCCGTCCCAGGGATACTGCGTGTTGACGTAAGCCGGCGTCCCGTACCCCTGCAGTTCGAGGTGTCCGGGCACCCTGATGTCATCCCAGCCCGTGACATCATAATCTGTCCGATAGAAATCCTTCGGCGCCTTTGCGATATTGGAAGTCCAGGCAAGCTTCCAGACGCCGTTCAATGAAACTTTAAAATCCGAAATACCGGATCCTGCAGCCTCCCGGCAGCTGTAATACTCATGGTCGGAGTGGGCCGCAAGGCGATTCTCCATGAAAATTTCAGGATTTGCGATGATATCATAATTGAATTCGGCCATTTTTATCGATTTACCCCCATAATAAGAGCGGGCAGCCCGTTATGCCGTCCGCTCTCAAATTGTAACGCAAAAATATGTTATTTAACCGCGCCTGTGATGCCTTCGGTGAACTGCTTCTGCAGGACGAAGAAGACGATCATCGTCGGGATCGAGCAGAAAAGAACGCCAAGCATGAGGACGCCGTAGTCGATCGTGTAGCCGGAAGAGAGGTTACCGATCAGCATCGGCATGGTCTGCGCTTTGTTGTCCGTCATGACGACCTTCGGCCAGAGGTAGGAGTTCCAGGCGTTCATGAAGGTGATAACGCCGGCTGCCGCATAGGTAGCCTTCATGACCGGCATGTACATCTGGAAATAGATCTGCACCTCGGAGAGGCCGTCGATACGGGCCGCCTCCATGATGTCGATCGGGAAGTTTCTGGAATTCTGGCGGAACATCATGATGAGGAACGGCGTCGAGATTGCCGGAAGCATGAAGCCCCAGACCGTGTTCAGGAGTTTCATCGAAGACATCATCTTGAACAGCGGGATCATGGTGGCAACGCCCGGGATCATCATCGCGAGCAGCAGGAAGGAGAACAGGAGGTCCTTCTTCTTGTCGTGGTAGAGCTCAAAACCGAAGCCGGCCAGCGAGCATACGAAGATCGCAGCAATCGTCTGAACACCCGCGTAGAGGAATGAGTTCCGAAGGGCTCTCCCCACATCCTGCAGTTCGAGCAGGCGCTTCATGTTCTCCATAAGATAGCCGCCGAAAATGATCCGGCCGCGCGCGACGTCAACGCTCTGGTTGGTCGCTGCCGAAATCATCCAGTAGAGCGGGAACACGGAGATAAAGGACACGATGATCAGGAAAATGTAGGAAGGGATCAGCCTTCTCTGAATCATGGATCTGTTCTTAAACTTTTTCTCAGTCACGTGTATCACCTACTTTCAGGTTGATGAAGGCCAGGATGCCGACCAGGATAAAGACGAAGAACGACATGGCGGATGCGTAGCCGAAGTTCGCGACGCCTGTTCCGAAGGAACTGTTGTAAATGTAGTGCGACATCGTGATCGTCGAGTTCGCCGGACCGCCGGCGGTCAGGTTGACCGACTCGTCGAACAGCTGCAGCGTACCGTTGATGGACATGATGAAGGTCATGATGATCGTCGGACGAAGCAGCGGAACCGTGATATGCCAGAACGTCTTCCAGCCATTGGCGCCGTCGATTTTGGCCGCCTCATAGACCGAATACTCGATGCCCTGAAGGCCGGCCAGATAGAAGACCATGTTATAGCCGGTCCAGCGCCATATAAGAGCGATGATGATGACCGCTTTGGCCGTTGCGGGCGTGCCGAGGAAGTTAATATTCGCGCTTGTAATGTGCAGAGCCTGCAGGACGGTGTTGATGAGGCCCTGTGTCGCGAAGAGAGACTTAAAAATCAGGGAGTAGGAAACCAGAGAAGTCGCGCACGGCAGGAAAACCATCGTACGGAACAGGCCCCGGAACTTGATGTCCTTGTTGTTCAGGATCTGTGCAAGCAGGATCGCGAGGATCAGCATGATCGGAACCTCGACGATCAGATACAGGAATGTGTTCCAGACCGAAGTCATGAACAGCTTGTCATTAAACATTCGCGCATAATTATAGAAAAACGGCTCTGCCCACTTCATGTTGGCTGAGGATCCGGTCTTGAAGGACGTGATGAACGCCTGCACGATCGGGTAGAAGCTCATTACCAGGATGAGAATGGTCGCAGGGAGGAGGAATAGCCAGCCCGCTCTCTGCTGTTTGGCGGTGACACTTTTCGCCTTTTTCACGATTTTGCCCCTTTCTTTAAAGAAAGCGGGGAATCGGTTGCCCGACGCCCCCGCTTCCTGACAAGTTACTTAAGCAGTTGGATTCTTATTTGCGAATCGAATTTACAGACCCATCTCGAATCTGAGCTGATCTTCAGCGTTCTTGAGCTCTGCATCCGCATCAGCGCCGTTCACAGCATTGATGATGGCTGCGCCGACATAGTTGCGGCAAGCATAGTGATAATCGCTCTGCTCAACGACCGGAACGCTGCCGCCCATCTCAACGATGTCGGTGTAGATCGGCTGGTTGTTGAAGTACTCAACGCCCTTCTGGTAAACGTCGGACTTGCCTGCGGAGATGCAGCAGGTGATGACGCCGCCGTCGGTAAGAGCCGCATCATAGGTAGCTGTGGAGCCGCCGAATGTCTTTGCGAGGAAGTCCTTCGCAAGGTCGACCTTCTTGCAGTTGCTGGTGATGTAGAGAGCGGAACCGCCGTTGGCCGCATAGCCGCCGCCGCCGTTGATGGTCGGGATATTGGTGATTTCCCACTTGCCGGAGTTCTCGGCGACCTGTCTGATGGTCGGGATGATCCAGTTGCCGTTCATGACGCCGGCGACCATGTCGCCCTGGATCGTGTTGTTGGTGTAATCCGTCCAGTCATTGGCGATGTACAGAACATTATTCTGAGCCATCTCGATGAGGATCTTGTAGATCTTAACATAGGTCTCATTCTCGGTGATGTACGGCTCGCCGTCCTTGAACTGGGAGACGCCCTCAGCCTGGAGCATCATGTACGGAAGGTCATTGCCGGAACCATCAATGGAGAGAAGATACTTGCCGGTCTTCTCAAAGACTGCCTTGCCGACTTCGATGAACTTCTCCCATGTGCAGTCGGTCATGTCGTCAATCGTGTAGCCGGCCTGCTCAAGAAGGTCAACACGATAAGCGAAGATCGCTGTGCCGTTGTCAACCGGGAAGCCGTAGTGCTTGCCGTCAATGAGACCGTAGGAGAGCTTCTCCTCACCGAAATCGGACCAGTCAACATCTGCATCGTTGACATCGATGAAGGCATCCGGATAATCCGCAACGTATCTCTGGATAAAGTGATCCTGGAAGAGAACGATGTCCGGGAGCTGGCTGTAATCGCCCGAAGAGCCTGCCAGTGTGATGGCATTCTCAACGTCCGTAGAACCGGTCTGCTCCTTGATGATCAGCTGGAAATCCGGGTTGACGTTTGCCTTGTAGTCAGCCTCGGCTGCCTTAAGAGCCGGGATGTTGAAGTTTGCGTCCCAGGCAGCGACCGTAAGGGTGTTATCGCCTTCAGCTGCCGGAGCAGGAGCTGTGGACTCGGTCTTGGTGGACTCGGTCTTGGTGGACTCAGCTGCCGGAGCTGCGGAAGAAGAAGATCCGCCGCCGCAGGCTGCCAGCATGGAAACTGCCAGTGTGCCGGCCATTAACATGGATAAAGCTTTCTTTTTCATTTGTTGCCTCCTTTTTTAATTGAGAGAATCCGCAAAATGAGAACCGCGGCATATAAGCGATTTGCTTATTTCAGGGATTTCTCTTTTTTACTTTCTTGGCTATTATAACCTAAATCGGAGTGCAATGCCACTCATATTCAACCCTAGAATGTGCAAATTCGACTATTCACTTGTCGAAAACGTTTTCGCCCTTGAGTAAAAACAGCTCCGGTGTGCCCTTCTGTTCACCGGGTGCCTCCCAGCCCTTCTTGATATTTACATGGTAATCGGACAGGTCCACGCCTTCGTTTTTGTGTTCTTTCTTCCACTGGGAGGGCGTTTTCCCGGTCACCTTCATGAAATTCCGGTTGAACGTGGACGGTGTATCATAGCCGACCGCAAAACAGATCTCCTTCACCGACTGCTCGGTGCCCGAGAGCAGGCTGCAGGCCTTTTCGATCCGGACAATGTTGATGTAGTCCATCGGGGTCATGCCGACGCTCTCCTCGAAGATCCGCCTGAAATGGCTCTCAGACAGACCGCAGACGAGCGCCATTTTGCTCACCTTGATCTCCTCGGTGTAGTGAAAATGCACATAGTCGATCGCGCTCTGGATATAGCGGCTGACCCGTCCCGCCCTCTCCGAGTACTGCCGCTCCTCGTCGAGCCGCAGGAGCTCGATCACGAGGGCCGAGAGGTAGGCCTCTATACTGGCCTTGTAAAGACGCTCCTTGGCGCGGCTCTCCCGGATCAGGTTTAAGACGATGTTGGCCATGACCGGATGATTCTTCCGGCTCTTCATCGTCCCCCGGCGGCTGATGATACGGATGATCTCCTCCTTGGACATATCGTCCAGCCGGGCTGCATCTCTTATAAAGCCCTCAAGGTCGATAAAGAGCCACTCCCATTTGCAGATATTGCCCGGTTCGCTGATCGTCGTGTGGGTGATATTGGCCGGAACGAACGTATAACAGTTGTCGCCGTAGAAATAGCTCCGGTCATCGATCAGAGCCTCGCCCTTTCCGTGGTAACAGTAGCCGATCTCATAGACATTGTGAAAATGAAGCTGCCGCCCCATCCCCTTCGCATACTCCTGTTCCCAGCCTTTGCCCAGCTTGGAGACCAGATATTCGCCTTTCGGTATGCTGTAATAACGGAGTTCGATCTTGTCGTCCTGCATGATTCATCCTTTCGTCTGGAGGAAATAGCAAAAAACCCTGCCACATAGTGTGACAGGGTTTCATTTTCAAATTGCGATACCGCTTCTATCAGTCAAGAACGGAAGCGACACGGCCCGAACCGACAGTACGGCCGCCTTCACGGATAGCGAAGGTAAGACCCTGCTCCATAGCGATCGGGTGGATGAGCTCGATGGTCATCTCGACGTTGTCGCCCGGCATGCACATCTCAGTGCCTTCCGGAAGGGAGATAACGCCCGTGACGTCAGTTGTTCTGAAATAGAACTGCGGACGATAGTTGTTGAAGAACGGGGTATGACGGCCGCCTTCATCTTTGGTCAGAACGTAAACCTGAGCGGTGAACTTTCTGTGGCAGTGAACCGTGCCCGGCTTAGCAACAACCTGGCCACGCTCGATGCCGGTACGCTCGATACCACGAAGGAGGACACCGATGTTGTCGCCGGCCTCAGCGTAGTCAAGGAGCTTGTGGAACATCTCGATACCGGTAGCGACGGAGGTTCTCTTGTCCTCACGAACGCCAAGGATCTCGACCGGATCATTGAGCTTCAGAGTACCACGCTCAACACGGCCTGTAGCAACAGTACCACGACCGGAGATCGTGAAGACATCCTCGACCGGCATCAGGAACGGCTTATCCGTGTCACGAACCGGATCCGGGATCCACTCGTCAACAGCATCCATGAGCTCCATGATTTTGTCAGCCCACGGTGATGTGCTGGTGGTGTCCTCAAGAGCCTTAAGAGCAGAACCGCGGATGATCGGTGTGTCATCGCCCGGGAACTCGTACTCGTTCAGAAGGTCACGGATCTCCATGTCGACGAGGTCAAGGAGCTCTTCGTCGTCAACCATGTCAACCTTGTTCATGAAAACAACGATCGACGGAACACCAACCTGGCGGGCAAGAAGGATGTGCTCCTTCGTCTGAGCCATAACGCCGTCGGTGGAAGCAACAACGAGGATAGCACCGTCCATCTGAGCAGCACCGGTGATCATGTTCTTGACATAGTCAGCATGGCCCGGGCAGTCAACGTGTGCGTAATGTCTCTTCTCGGTCTCGTACTCAACGTGAGCGGTCTGGATGGTGATACCACGCTCTCTCTCTTCCGGAGCCTTGTCGATGTTAGCGAAATCGACGAACTGGTTGCCAGCGCACGGAACTCTGTGAGCCAGAGTCTGTGTGATCGCAGCGGTAAGGGTGGTCTTGCCGTGGTCGACGTGGCCGATGGTACCAATGTTAACATGCGGTTTGGTTCTCTCAAACTTCTGCTTTGCCATTTTAAAAAATTCCTCCTTAATGACGCGCTTTAAGCGCACACTGTGTTCATATAGAGCTAGATTTGAATATATCAGAAAACTTACTTCTTTGCAAGTGGTAATTTTACCACTTGCAAATGAATCTGATGTTTAAACGCCTCAATCCTTCACATTCAGGATCTTGGCTGCGACATTCTTCGGAACCGGATCATACCGCTCGAAGAACATCGAATAGTTGCCGCGGCCCTGTGTCTTGGAACGAAGGTCGGTAGCATAGCCGAACATCGAGGAAAGCGGCACATAACCTGTGACCTGCTTGCCGTTGCCGACATCTTCCATGCCCTCGATGCGTCCGCGGCGGGAGTTGATATCGCCGATGACATCGCCCATGTACTCTTCCGGCATCGTGACCTCGACCTTCATGATCGGCTCGAGGAGGATCGGATCTGCCTTCTTCATGGCTTCCTTGAAGCACATGGAGCCGGCGACATGGAATGCCATTTCCGAGGAGTCAACTTCGTGGTAGGAACCGTCGTAGCAGTTTGCGCTGATGCCGACGACCGGGAATCCGCCGAGCGTGCCGGCCTTCATTGCATCCTGGATACCTGCATCGACAGCCGGGATGTATTCCTTCGGGATCGCACCGCCGACGACCGTGCTCTCGAAGTGGTAAAGGTTCTCGCCGTTCGGGTCCATCGGAGTGAAGATGCACTTGCAGTGACCGTACTGGCCGTGGCCGCCGGACTGCTTCGCATACTTGAACTCCTGCTGAACTTCCTTGCCGAAAGTCTCCTTGTAGGAAACCTGCGGTGCGCCGACGTTCGCCTCAACGTGGAACTCACGGAGAAGTCTGTCAACGATGATCTCCAAATGCAGCTCGCCCATGCCGGCGATGATGGTCTGGCCGGTCTCCGGATCTGTGTGCTGCTTGAAGGTCGGATCTTCCTCAGCCAGCTTTGCAAGCGCGTTGCCTAGCTTGTCCTGGCCTGCCTTGGTCTTGGGCTCGATCGCGAGCTCGATAACCGGCTCCGGGAACTCCATGGACTCAAGGATGATCGGATGCTGCTCGTCGCAGAGCGTGTCGCCTGTCGTGGTCTGCTTGAGGCCGATCGCCGCAGCGATGTCGCCGGAGTAAACCTTGTCAAGCTCCATTCTCTTGTTCGCATGCATCTGCAGGATACGCGCTACGCGCTCCTTCTTGCCCTTGCTCGAGTTAAGAGCATAGGAACCGGAATTGAGTGTTCCGGAATATACGCGGAAATAAGCCAGTTTGCCGACGAACGGGTCCGTCATGATCTTGAATGCCAGCGCGGAGAACGGCTCCTCATCGGAGGCGTCGCGGTGGTCTTCATTTCCGTCAAGGTCGGTACCCTGAATAGCCGGGATGTCAAGCGGGCTCGGCATGTACTCGATGACCGCATCGAGCATCTTCTGAACGCCTTTGTTTCTGTAGGCGCTGCCGCAGCAGACCGGGATCGCCGTGCCTTCGCAGCATCCCTTGCGGAGCGCTGCCTTGAGCTCTTCGACGCTCGGCTCCTCGCCTTCAAGATACATCATCATGAGATCCTCATCGAGGTCGCAGATCTGCTCAACGAGCTTGTCATGCCACTCCTGAGCCTCGTCCTGCATATCCTCCGGGATTTCCACGATCTTGACGTTCTTGCCTTCTTTGTCCTCATAGTAGTAAGCCTGCATGTCAAAAAGGTCGATAAGACCGACGAAATCGCTCTCCTTACCGATCGGGATCTGCAGGCAGATCGGGTTCTTGCCGAGACGAGTCCTGATCTGGTCAACCGAGCCGAAGAAGTTTGCTCCGATGACGTCCATCTTGTTGATGAAAGCCATACGCGGAACGTTGTACTTGTCAGCCTGACGCCAGACATTTTCAGACTGCGGCTCGACGCCGCCCTTCGCATCAAAAACGCCTACCGCACCGTCGAGAACGCGGAGAGATCTCTCAACCTCGACCGTGAAGTCAACGTGACCCGGGGTGTCGATGATGTTGATGCGATGCTCAAGGGCACCCGGCTTCGGCTGGCCGTTTTCCTCCAGTGTCCAGTGGCAGGTGGTTGCTGCAGACGTAATCGTGATGCCGCGCTCCTGTTCCTGCTCCATCCAGTCCATGGTCGCAGTCCCCTCATGGGTATCACCGATCTTATAGTTAACGCCGGTATAATAAAGGATACGCTCCGTCAGTGTCGTCTTTCCGGCATCGATATGGGCCATAATACCGATGTTTCTGGTTCTCTCAAGAGGATATTCTCTTCCAGTATCCGCCATGTGTTATCCTTTCTGCAAATTAGAATCTGTAATGGCTGAACGCCTTATTCGCATCAGCCATGCGGTGCATCTCTTCTTTACGCTTTACAGAAGCACCGGTGTTGTTGATAGCATCCAGAATTTCGTTTGCGAGGCGATCTTCCATCGTCTTCTCGGAACGCTTTCTGGAGAAAGCGGTCAGCCAGCGGAGAGCCAGAGCCTGGCGTCTCTCCGGACGAACTTCGATCGGAACCTGATAGGTTGCGCCGCCGACACGTCTTGCCTTGACTTCGAGGACCGGCATGATGTTGTTCATGGCTTCCTCAAATGCTTCTACTGCCGGTTTCCCGGACTTGGATTCAACCTTCGCGAATGCGTGATAGACGATTTTCTGTGCAACGCCCTTCTTGCCGTCAAGCATGATCTGGTTGACCAGCTTGGTAACAAGCACGCTGTTGTACATCGGATCCGCCAAGGTCTCACGTTTTGTGGTATGTCCCTTACGTGGCACGTTACTTCCCTCCTAAATCATATGATTTCATCACAGGTACTCACATTTCTTTCTTATGTGTTCGCGCGGACGTTGGTTTATCTTGATCCACAGCCGTAAGGATCGGAAATAAGAATGCCGCACTACTCGAATTGTATGTGGTTCGGATGATTGCTGAAAATTAAACTGCTTTACTTCTTCGGTCTCTTTGCACCGTACTTGGAACGGGCCTGGCGGCGGTTTGCAACGCCTGCGGTATCAAGAGTGCCGCGGATGATGTGGTATCTGGTACCCGGAAGGTCCTTGACACGGCCGCCGCGGATCATGACAACGCTGTGCTCCTGCAGGTTGTGGCCTTCACCCGGGATGTAGGATGTGACCTCAACGCCGTTGGAAAGACGTACTCTCGCGATCTTACGAAGAGCGGAATTCGGCTTCTTCGGTGTAGCCGTCTTCACTGCTGTGCAGACGCCGCGCTTCTGCGGAGAGAATGTCTTAACGCTCTTCTTCTTAAGAGAGTTGAAGGATCTGAGCAGAGCCGGAGCCTTCGGCTTCTTCGCGGAAGTCTCTCTTCCTTTTCTGACTAACTGGTTAAATGTAGGCATTCCTTTTTGATTTCCTCCTTTGTAAAGTCCGGTGCAGTCATGCTGCCCGGCGGTTCGGCTGTAAAATGCTTTATTTTGGCGCACAGTAATACCCTGATTCTGCGCACGCCTTGACATTATATACTCTTCGCGTCTGTTCGTCAAGAACTTTTTTGCTGCCATTGAAAAACCGGGCGGACACTTCTGTCCGCCCGGTGCTTCATCATATTATATGGAAGAAATTCACTCTTCCCCGGAGGTCTCCTCCTCGTCGAACACATCCTCAGCGGAGTCTGTATCCTCGACGAGATCCTCGTCTGCGATGTCCTCGGCTCCCTCTGCGGTATCCTCGGCATCTTCCTCGGCTTCGTCCTTAGCGTCCTCTGCCTTCTTTCTGGCTTCTTCCTCAGCCTTTTCCTTCTCGAGCGCTGCCTTCTCCTCGATTCTGGCATCCGTGTCAAGCTTCACGTCACGGTAGCGGCGAAGGCCTGTACCGGCCGGGATCAGCTGACCGATGATGACATTTTCCTTAAGGCCGATCAGCGGATCGATGCGGCCCTTGATGGCTGCATCCGTGAGGACCTTGGTCGTCTCCTGGAAGGAGGCTGCCGACAGGAAGGAGTCTGTCGCAAGAGCTGCCTTGGTGATACCGAGAACGATGCGGACACCCTCTGCGGGTTCCTTGCCCTCGGCGACAAGCTTCTCGTTCATATCCTCGAACTCGAGGAAATCCGCATAAGAGCCCGGCAGGAAATCGGTGTCGCCCTGCTTCTCGATGCGGACTTTCTTCAGCATCTGACGCACGATGACTTCGATGTGCTTGTCGTTGATCTCAACGCCCTGCAGACGGTAGACTCGCTGCACCTCGCGGAGCAGGTAGTCCTGGACGGCACGGATACCGCGGATCTTCATGATATCGTGCGGGTTGACGGAACCTTCGGTGATCTCGGCGCCTGCCTCGATGACCTGGCCGTCCGTGACCTTCAGTCTCGATCCGTACGGGATGAGATAGGTCTTCTGGCGCTCCTTGGATCCCTCTTCCATCTCGATGTTGGTGACAACAACTTCGCGCTTCTTCTTCTGGTCGAGCACCTGGATCACACCCGGGATCTCCGAGATGATCGCAAGACCCTTCGGCTTACGGGCTTCGAAAAGCTCCTCGACACGGGGAAGACCCTGTGTGATGTCGCCGCCGGCAACACCGCCGGTGTGGAAGGTTCTCATGGTCAGCTGCGTACCGGGCTCACCGATGGACTGGGCCGCGATGATACCGACGGATTCGCCGACCTGAACCGCCTCGCCGGAAGCCATGTTGGCGCCGTAGCACTTGACGCAGATACCGTCCTTGGAACGGCAGGTGAGGATCGTGCGGATCTTGACCTTGTCGATCGGGGTTCCGTCCTCGTTGACGCCGTACTTCATGACGCGCTCCGCGCGGGAAGGCGTGATCATATGGTTGGCCTTGACCAGGACATTGCCGTCCTTGTCGTAGATGTTCATGGCTGCGAAACGGCCGGTGATTCTCTCCTGAAGAGATTCGATCTCCTCCTTGCCGTCTGCAAACTGCTTGACCCACATACCCGGGATCTCATCGCGGTCGATGGAGCAGTCCATCTCGCGGATGATCAGCTCCTGAGAGACGTCAACAAGACGTCTGGTCAGGTAACCGGAGTCAGCGGTACGAAGCGCCGTATCGGACAGACCCTTGCGGGCGCCGTGAGCGGACATGAAATACTCCAGAACGTCAAGACCTTCACGGAAGTTGGACTTGATCGGGAGCTCGATCGTGTGACCGGTCGTATCCGCCATCAGGCCTCGCATGCCGGCGAGCTGCTTGATCTGCTTGTCGGAACCACGGGCACCGGAGTCAGCCATCATGAAGATGTTGTTGTATTTGTCAAGACCGTCGAGAAGCTTCTTGGTCAGGACCGCGTCCATGTCCTTCCACGTCTCAACGACTTCCTTGTAGCGCTCTTCGTCCGTGATGATACCGCGGCGATAGTTTCTCGTGATCTTGTCGACCGTCTCCTGGGCCTCCTCGATCAGCTTCGGCTTTTCGGGCGGAACCGTCATATCGGAAATGGAAACCGTCATCGCCGACAGCGTGGAATACTTATAGCCCATCGCCTTGACTTTGTCGAGCACCTCGGCCGTGACGGTCGCACCGTGCAGATTGATGACCTTTGTCAGGATCTGTTTGAGCTGCTTCTTGCCGGTCAGGAAATCGACTTCGAGCTTCAGTTCATTTTCCGGATCTTCGCGGTCGACAAATCCGAGGTCCTGCGGGATCACTTCGTTGAACAGGAAGCGGCCCAGCGTGCTCGTGATGTTGCCGGATACGGTCGTTCCGTCCGCCCTTGTCTTGGTGCGGCGGACCGTGATCCTGGACTGGAGCGTGATGTATTTGTTCTCATAGGCGAGGATCGCCTCGTTAAGGCTTGCAAAGCACATGCCCTCACCCTTGGAGCCCGGACGATCCTGTGTCAGGTAGTAGATACCGAGGACCATGTCCTGGGACGGAACGGCAACCGGGCCGCCGTCCGACGGCTTTAAGAGGTTGTTCGGAGAGAGCATGAGGAAGCGGCACTCGGCCTGGGCTTCAACCGTCAGCGGAAGGTGGACAGCCATCTGGTCGCCGTCGAAGTCCGCGTTGAAAGCGGTGCAGACGAGCGGATGCAGCTTGATGGCCTTGCCTTCGACAAGGATCGGCTCGAACGCCTGGATGCCGAGACGGTGCAGCGTAGGCGCACGGTTCAGCATGACCGGATGCTCTGTGATGACATCCTCGAGGACGTCCCAGACTTCCGTCTCCAGTCTCTCGACCATCTTCTTGGCACTCTTGATATTGTGCGCGGTGCCGCGGCTCACCAGCTCCTTCATGACGAAGGGCTTGAAGAGCTCAATGGCCATCTCCTTCGGGAGACCGCACTGGTAGATCTTGAGCTCCGGACCGACGACGATAACCGAACGGCCGGAATAGTCGACACGCTTGCCGAGCAGGTTCTGGCGGAAACGGCCGGACTTACCTTTCAGCATGTCGGAGAGGGACTTCAGGGCGCGGTTGCCCGGACCCGTGACCGGACGGCCGCGGCGGCCGTTGTCGATCAGGGCGTCGACGGCTTCCTGAAGCATGCGCTTTTCATTTCTCACGATGATCTCCGGAGCGCCCAGCTCAAGAAGTCTCTTTAAGCGGTTGTTCCGGTTGATGATCCTTCTGTAGAGATCGTTGAGGTCGGAGGTCGCGAAACGGCCGCCGTCCAGCTGGACCATCGGGCGGAGATCCGGCGGAATGACCGGGATCACGTCCATGATCATCCACTCAGGCCTGTTGCCCGAGCCGCGGAAGGACTCGACAGCCTCGAGGCGCTTGATGATGCGGGCGCGCTTCTGGCCGGAGGACTCCTTCAGCTCTTTCTTTAAGGTGACGGATTCCTCCTCGAGATCGATCTCGGAGAGGAGCTCCTGCACAGCCTCCGCGCCCATACCGACGCGGAAGTTGTAGCCGTACGTATCTCTCGCCTCCTGATATTCTCTCTCGGAGAGTACCTGCTTCTTTACGATGGCAGGCGCTGCGTCAGCCGGGTCAAGAACGATGTAGTTTGCAAAATAAAGGACTTTCTCCAGTGTTCTCGGGGAAATGTCAAGGAGCAGGCCCATGCGGGACGGAACACCCTTGAAATACCAGATATGAGAGACCGGAGCGGCCAGCTCGATGTGGCCCATGCGCTCGCGGCGGACGGAGGATTTCGTGACCTCAACACCGCAGCGGTCGCAGACAACGCCCTTGTAACGGATCTTCTTATATTTTCCGCAGTGGCACTCCCAGTCCTTGGACGGTCCGAAAATGCGCTCGCAGAACAGCCCGTCTTTCTCAGGCTTCAGCGTGCGGTAGTTGATGGTCTCCGGCTTCTTGACTTCGCCGTGAGACCACTCACGGATCCTGTCGGGAGAAGCAAGGCCGATACGGATCGCGTCAAATGTTACCGGTTTGTACTCTTCCTGCTTCGTAATAAATTCTGCCATATATGCCCTCCATGTACAACAGCATTAATCGAAATCGTCATCCGAACCCATGCCAAGGAAACTGTCGTCGTCATAGTCGTCGTCAAGGCCGTCGTACGGGTTGATCAGCTCGTCATCCGTATCCTCGTCGTCGACAAGCTCCTCAGTCTCCTCATTGAAGTGCTGCTCCGTGAAGCCGTGACGCGCAAACTCCGCACGCTCCTCATTGCGGTCTCTTCTCGAGTCGCCCTCGATGATCTTGTTGATATTGGTTTCGCCGTAATCGATCGTCTCGCGGAGCGTGACTTCGTTGCGGTTCTCGTCCAGGACGCGGACATCGAGGCCGAGGGACTGGAGCTCCTTAAGGAGAACCTTGAAGGATTCCGGAATACCCGGGCTCGGGATGTTGTCGCCCTTGATGATCGCCTCGTAGGTCTTGACACGGCCGACGACATCGTCGGACTTCATGGTCAGGATCTCCTGCAGCGTGTAGGACGCGCCGTAAGCCTCGAGGGCCCAGACTTCCATCTCACCGAAGCGCTGGCCGCCGAACTGAGCCTTGCCGCCCAGCGGCTGCTGCGTGACCAGGGAGTACGGACCGGTCGAACGGGCGTGGATCTTGTCGTCGACCAGGTGATGCAGCTTCAGGTAATGCATGTGGCCGATCGTGACCCGGGAATCAAAATATTCGCCGGTACGGCCGTCTCTGAGCTGTACCTTGCCGTCTCTCGAGATCGGAACGCCTTTCCAGAGTTCTCTGTGCTCCAGATGGTCGCCGAGATATTTCATGACATCCGGATCGGTCGTATCCTCGTACTTCGCCTTGAAGTCCTCCCAGCTCGAATTGACGTAATCGTTCGCCATCTCAAGCGTATCCTGGATGTCTTTCTCGTTTGCGCCGTCGAAGACCGGTGTGGAGATGTTGAAGCCCAGAGCCTTCGCCGCAAGCGAAAGGTGGATCTCCAGGACCTGTCCGATATTCATACGGGACGGAACGCCCAGCGGGTTCAGGACGATGTCGAGCGGACGGCCGTTCGGCAGGAACGGCATATCCTCGACCGGAAGCACGCGGGAGACGACACCCTTGTTGCCGTGACGGCCGGCCATCTTGTCGCCGACGGAGATCTTTCTCTTCTGGGCGATATAGATGCGGACGCTCTGGTTGACACCCGGAGGCAGCTCGTCGCCCTCCGTTCTCGTGAACACCTTCGCATCCACGACGATACCGTACTCGCCGTGCGGTACCTTGAGGGAGGTATCTCTCACCTCGCGCTCCTTCTCACCGAAGATCGCGCGGAGGAGTCTCTCCTCTGCGGTGAGCTCCGTCTCGCCCTTGGGCGTGACCTTGCCGACCAGGATATCCCCGGCACGGACTTCCGCGCCGATGCGGATGATGCCGCGCTCATCGAGGTCCTTAAGGGCCTCATCGCCGACACCCGGAACATCGCGGGTGATCTCTTCCGGTCCGAGCTTGGTGTCGCGGGACTCCGCCTCATACTCCTCGATGTGGATGGAGGTGTAGACATCGTCCTGAACCAGTCTCTCGGAGAGAAGGACCGCGTCCTCGTAGTTGTAGCCTTCCCAGGTCATGAAGCCGATCAGCGGATTCTTGCCGAGTGCAAGCTCGCCGCCGGATGTGGACGGACCGTCCGCAATGACCTGGCCTTCCACCACGCGCTCGCCCTTGTTGACCGTCGGCTTCTGGTTGTAGCAGTTGCTCTGGTTGGAGCGCGTGAATTTTGTCAGATGATAGTTGTCGCGCGTGCCGTCATCAGCCGTGACCGTGATGTCGGTCGAGCTTGCGAAGGTAACCGTGCCGGCTCTCTTTGCGAGAACGCAGAGACCGGAGTCGACAGCCGCCTTCTCCTCCATACCGGTTCCGACAACGGGAGCCTCCGTCACGAGAAGCGGAACTGCCTGCCTCTGCATGTTGGAGCCCATCAGCGCGCGGTTCGCGTCGTCGTTCTGCAGGAACGGGACAAGCGATGTAGCGACGGAAAAGACCATCTTCGGGGAGACGTCCATGTAATCGTACATCGTGCGGTCGTAAGCCTGCGTCGCCTCGCGGAAACGACCGGAGACGTTCTTGTGGATGAAGTGACCTTCCTCGTCGAGCGGCTCGTTCGCCTGCGCGACATGGTAATTGTCTTCCTCATCCGCCGTCATGTAGACGACTTCGTTGGTGACACGCGGATTCTTCGGATCGGTTTTGTCGATCTTGCGGTAAGGCGCCTCGACAAAGCCGTACTCATTGATTCTCGCATAGCAGGCCAGAGAGTTGATAAGACCGATGTTCGGACCTTCAGGGGTCTCGATCGGGCACATACGGCCGTAGTGCGAGTAGTGAACGTCTCGGACTTCGAATCCGGCACGGTCTCTGGACAGACCGCCCGGGCCCAGAGCGGAGAGACGTCTCTTGTGCGTCAGCTCGGACAGCGGGTTGTTCTGGTCCATGAACTGGGACAGCTGGGAGGATCCGAAGAACTCCTTGACCGCCGCCGTGACCGGCTTGATGTTGATCAGGGACTGCGGCGTAACGGAATCCGCATCCTGGGTCGTCATGCGCTCGCGCACGACTCTCTCAAGACGGGCAAGACCGATGCGGTACTGGTTCTGCAGAAGCTCGCCGACCGCGCGGATACGACGGTTGCCCAGATGGTCGATATCGTCGTCGTTGCCGATGCCGTACTCGAGATGCATATTGTAGTTGATGGACGCGAAGATGTCCTCTTTCGTGATGTGCTTCGGAATGAGCTCATGCGCTCTTCTCCGGATCATCGTCTTCAGCTCCTGCTCGTCCTTGGCCTCGTCAAGGATCTCCCTGAGGACCGGATAGTAGACCAGCTCGGTGATGCCGAAGAGCTTCTTCTCATCCGGGGTGAGGGTTACCCAGTGGTCGATGTTGACCATCATCGAGGAGAGAACCTTCACTTTTCTGTCAAGACCCTCAATGGAAATGAAAACATACGGAACCGCCGCATCCTGGATCTTGTCGGCGAGCTCACGGGTGACCTTCGTGCCCGCCTCGGCAAGGATTTCGCCGGTGCCCGCATCGATGACATCCTCCGCGAGGATGTGATGGCGGATCCGGTTTCTCAGCATGAGCTTCTTGTTGAATTTGTAGCGGCCGACCTTTGCGAGGTCATATCTTCTCGGATCGAAGAACATGCCGTAGATAAGGCTCTCCGCCGAATCAACTGCGAGCGGCTCGCCCGGGCGGATCTTCTTGTACAGTTCAAGAAGACCGTCCTGATAGGAGTTGGCCGTATCTTTCGTGAAGGAGGCCAGCAGCTTCGGCTCCTCGCCGAACATCTCGATGATCTCCTCGTTCGTGCCGATACCCATCGCGCGGATCAGCTGCGTGACCGGCACTTTTCTCGTGCGGTCCACACGTACATAGAAAATGTCGTTGGAGTCGGTCTCATACTCGAGCCAGGCGCCGCGGTTCGGGATGACCGTGCAGGAATACAGCTTCTTGCCGAGCTTGTCGTGGGCGATTCCGTAGTAGATGCCCGGTGAGCGGACCAGCTGGCTGACGATAACACGCTCGGCACCGTTGATGATGAACGTGCCGGTCGCCGTCATCAGAGGCAGGTCGCCCATGAAGATCTCGTGTTCCTTGATCTCGCCGTTCTCCTTGTTGAGGAGTCTGACGGTAACCTTAAGAGGAGCCGCAAAGTTCGCATCGCGCTCCTTGCACTCCTCGATCGGGTATTTCACTTCATCCCTGCAAAGTTCGTAGTCCACGAATTCCAGACTGAGCTTGTCGCTGAAATCCTCAATGGGAGAGATGTCATCGAATATTTCACGAAGCCCTTTTTCCACAAACCATTCATAAGATGCTTTCTGCACCTCGATGAGGTTCGGCATTTCAAGAACTTCCTGACGTCTCTGGTAGCTCATTCGAATCGATCTGCCGGACTTTATAGGACGAATTCTGTTTTTCTCCATTCGACATTCCACCCCGTTATCTTTCATAATCTATAAGTCCCATGTAAAACGCCTGATAGCAGGTTCTTTAACATAGTCCTCCACAATAGTGCATTTTTTAGGCTATCATATTTTTTTCAAGATGTCAAACACATTTTTTATTAATTTTCCGTAAAAAATGAGCGGGCACCGCAAAGATGCCCGCCCTTCATTTTTAAAAATGAATACCTTACGATTCCCCGATGGCCGCCGCCTTGCGGAGGAAGGCCGCCATCATCGCCCGATTGCAGTTCACATTCGGCCGGAAGGTTCCTTCTCCGTAGCCGTTTGTGATCCCGTTTGCCACCGCCCAGTCGACGGAGGACTTAAACCAGTCGCCCTCTTTGACATCCGTGAAGGACGATTTCTCCGCAGGCTCCGCATAAGTGCCCGCGACGTTCTTTGCGTAATTCGCGATGAATGTCACGATCATCGCTCTGGTGCACTTTGCATTCGGCGCAAATGTGCCGTTTCCGTAACCGTGCGTGATTTCATTTGCGACAGCCCATTTCACGGCGTCCTCGTACCATTCGCCCGTCTTCACGTCCGAGAAGGTGATCTCACTGCCGGTCGTGTCCGGACTGCCGGCCATCTTATAGAGGAATGCGACCGTCTGCGCGCGGGTGAGGTCTGCATACGGCCGGAAAGTCCCCTCCCCGTAACCGGATGTGACGCCCTTATTGTAGGCCCAGTAGACCGAATCGTAGTACCAGGCTTCCGGGTCGAGCACATCGCTGAACGTGATCTTCTTCGCAAAGGCATCGAAATTGACGACGCCGTTTCCGTAAGCCGTGTCATAGCCCTCCACGCCGTGATCCGCGGAGGTCTCCTCAAGGAGCGCAAGGAACTCATCGTGCGTGATATCCGGGTTCATCTGCTTTGCGGCAGCCGCCATGGCGGCAACCATCGGAGCTGCAAATGAAGTGCCCCCGCTGACCGTGCAGTGGGTTCTCACCGACGGATACGGCACGATAATATCGACGCCCGGAGCGGTCACATCGATCGATTCATTTCTCTGGGACTTTTCGGCAATCTCAAAATTCGAATCCACATAACCGACGCCGATCACATTGTCGAAAGCTGCCGGATATACCAGGTCTTCCTTCCCGTCGTTGCCCGCGGCCGCGATGATAAGGACATTCTTTGAGGCCGCATACGCAATCGCCTCCCTGAAGCCTTCCGTGTTGAACGTCGTGTTTCCGAGACTCATCGTTATGACGGACGCGTTGTACTTGTCAACCGCCGCATACACCGCCGCCTCAAGGTCGGCCGTGGTATTCTTCTTTGCATTCACCTTGATCGGAGCGATCTTCACCTCGTCAAGGAGGCCTGCGATACCGATACCGTTATCGCGGATGGCGATCAGCTCTCCGAGGACGCCCGTGCCGTGCTTATTCGTGTCCGTCATGCCGCCGTACCGCTCGTGCAGTCCGTTGCGGGAAGTACATTTTCATAATTGATATCCTGATGTGCCGGGGTAAAACCGCTGTCGATGACGGCGAGCGTCACGCCTCTGCCGCTAAGCCCTCTCTCCCAGAAGGTCGGGAGGCCGACCGCGTCAAGGTATTTTTTCTGGAATGCGTAGTAGGTGTCCGAGAGCTCCGCACCGGCACTTTCGGAAGGTGCGCCTTCCGCCTCTCCGTCAAAAAATCCGTCCTCTTCGGCTTCCTCCGCCGTCACATCCTCCTCTTCAAAACCGATCGTCCTGTGCTCATACGGTGCACCCGGGGCATCCGCTTCCTCCTCATAAGAAGCCGCGGCTCCGACGAGAGCCGGCTCATCGCTGCCGGTTCCGCCGAGAAGGTCCAGGTTCGTGACGAAGCTGCGGGCATAGGTGCCGAGTTCCTCATAGGCAGCGCGTGCTTCGGAAGCCTTCAGCTCATCAAATTCCGGCTCCGCAGCATCTTTGATCAGACTCGTGACCGTCGCCGCTGCCGCCTGGGAGAGCGCTCTCTTGACCGCCTTCTTGATGCCGTTTGAGGAGAGTGTCGCTCCGGAGACACTGTCCACGTCCCAGGTATTTGCCTCCCTGATCGTATCGTAGACCGCCTTGGCCCTCTTATAATAGGAAGAAGTCTCATTCTGGGAGACCTCCCGGACCTCGGAGACGGCATGATTTTCCACCGTGACACTGACCGTGATCGGCCCGTGGTAGCCGTTTGCGCTGTCCTCGAAGGTGCCGTCCGCCCAGACGACATTCTCGCTGTCCTCTGTCATCGGCTCACCGCTTCCGAATGCGAATGTCGCAAAGGCGGTCGCGTCGTTCTTTCCGTTGTTGCCGTATACCGGGTTTCCGCTCTCGGAAGTGGACTCGCCGACGCCGACAAGATGTCCCCCATCCGTGATGATCATCCCGTTGATATAGTCGCCCGCATCCGCGCCGTAGCTTTCGGACCAGACGCAGTTGTTTTCGGCATCATATTTAATAAGAAGAAAATCATGCGCTCCCGCATTTCCGAACGTGTATCCCCGCTCCTTCTGGAAGCCCTCGATCATCTCGCTGTCAGCTGAGCCGTAGGCAAAATACCCTCCGTCGGATGTCGCGGTTATCCCCGTAAAATCCACCGTCCTGTCGATCGTCCCGACGACCTCGCCGTTCAGGAACGCCCCGTCCGCGCCGTAGCGCACGATCACGCTGTCCTGGGTGCCGATCGCATCAAGAGCCTCCTCCGTCAGATAATCGAATCCTTTTGAGTAGCCGACAACCGCATAGCTTCCGTCCGTCAGGGTGTCAACATCCGTAAAGCAGCTGGTGTGATTCTCGGAAAGATCCGTCGGGTCCTCCGTTCTGTCCGTTCCGACAATTCTGCTCCAGACAGTCTCTCCGCTCATGCCGTCAAGCTTGACGATCTGGGAGGGATAAAGGCTCCTTCCGATCTGGATGTCGCCCACCGCGATGACATCGCCGTTCTGATCGACGCACCCGCCGAAAAAGCGGGACCGCTTGAGGTCTGTGAGGCCGGCCGATCCGCCGATGTTGTTTGCAACGGCCCAGTTGACCTCCCCTTCCGAATCGTAGGCGATCGCCAGGCCGCAGGTCGTTCCCGTACTGTTTTCCCAGTCGCCGGCGTCCGAACTAGCGCTGTAGCCCAGGACCACGAACTCATTGTCCTCCATCGCGCACACCGCCTGGAGATAATCGCCTTTGCTGCCGCCCGGGAACATTTCCTTAAAGAGGCTCGGATCGTCCGGGTCGATCATCAGCACCCACCCGGATGCGTTCACGGCATTTCCGACTTTTTCGGCGAGGAAGGACTGCCCCGCCGCAACGATCGTGCCGTTTTCGAGGACATCCACGTCAAAGAGGACATCCGTCCCGGTTCCGCCGAAGTTCTGTGCCCATTCGACACCCATGTCCGCGTTGAATTTCACGACAAGCCCGTCGGAATACGCGTAATTGTTCGTCGAGGCGACATGCCCTCAGGCAGGATCCGTGCTCGCCGCCCACGAGTAGCCGACCGCGACATACCCGCCGTCCCTTGTCCTCGCAACTGCCTTGAAGGAATCGTCCAGCGCACCGCCGTAATTCTCGGAGCCCTGAAAGACGATCTTCGAGCCCGGGTCCGGCGCCGAAGCTTCCCCGTCGGCGAGGACCGGTACTGCCGCTGCCGGCAGGGCAGCCAATGCCATCGCCCCCGCAGCCGCATACGCCGTCATCTTTTTAAACAGTCTTTTTCTCATGCTTTTTACCCTTTCTGTCCGCTGCATGTGTCATACATCTGGTTCAGACATTAGCATATTCTAACCTTTTTTTGTCAACTGTATCGTGCAATAAAAAAAGCTTTCACCTTGCGTGAAAGCTTTTCGCGGTTTAATATAATTAACTATTTATTCGGTCACATAGGGAATGACCTCGGAGATGCACGTGTCCCCCGGAGACTTTCCCGGATACACGGATTTGATCGTAAAGGTGATCATATTCGTCTCGACCGGCACATTGAAATCAATGTACTGCGGGATCATCGCATCCGTGAACGAGAGCTCGTAGGACTTCCCGTTGACCGTCACGGTCATCTCCTTCGGCCGGTTGTTGTTGTCGTAGGTGAAGGGTTCCCGCCAGTTGCCGAGGTAGAGTCCGATACAGCGGACCTTCTTTGGCTCGGAGAGCGTGAGCGTGATCTGCTCGCCGATTCCGTCTCCCTGCGCGCCTTCCTGCCAGGATGTCACCGTATCGCTGTCGATCGCCATCTCCGCGGCGTTGTTGATCGTCTTATCCGCCTGCACAAGGCGCGACGTAGCTGACGCACCCGAGAAACGCGCGGTCTTGAGCGTCCCGAGATCGGCCGGCGCCGCACTTAAGGATACTGCGGTCGGTTCTGCCGGAACCGGTGTCGGTGTCGGCGTGGGGGTCGGTGTCGGCGTGTGGATCGCGGGATCCTGCACCGTCGAGGACGTGATGTTCTGGATCTCGGTCTCAGCCTTTTTTCTGGCCTCTTCCTCGGCTTTTGCGGCCTCTTCTTTCGCGAGCGCCTCCGCCTTGCGGCTCTCCTCGGTCTCCGCAGCCTTGATGGCGGCGCTCATCGCCGCCTCGGTGTCGATCGCCGCGTGCCCCGCGGAGCTCACCGCGGATTCCAGAACGGAATCAGTGTCTCCCACCGACGACATTCCGCCCTTCATCCCCCTTGTGACGATCACAAAGAGGAAAATGACAAACACCGTCACAACCGCAGCTCCCACGAGGAAGAGAATGTCGCCGGCATTCCGCTTCCTTCTCTCCCTGTTTCTCCGCGTGATCTGTCTTTCGGTTTTTCTCGGCGGGGCGGCATGCTCCGATCCTTCCGGTTCTGCCGGGGACGGCTGTCCGCCTCCATCGGAGGTCTTCTCCACCAGCACGGTTTTCGTGCCCGGGATGTGCTCGTTTCCGGAGTTTTTGGGTCCTTCACCGAAGATTCTTGTCTCTCCCGGGGAGAAATCGCGGTCATCCGCATCATTTTCAATCATAAGCACCCTGGTTCCGCAGTAGCTGCAGAAGGAGGCGCCTTCTTCCATTTTCTTTCCGCACTCCGGACAGTACATATTGCTCTCCTTCCTGTTTCCGGTAACAAATGCGCTGATTCAAGATATTAAAGCCGTATCTTACCATAAATGGGCTTTCGTGGCAAGTATTATGATTCCATAAAAAAAACAATTCACCCTCTTGTAACTTTTTCGTAAATATGTTTTAATAGATTATGTTCACTGGGTGAAGTTTACCCTAAACCACGAGGAGATATTATATGTTAAGAAAAAGACTGATTTGTTTCATCCTTTCCTGTGCCATGGTATGCGGCTCAGCGGTTAACGCACTGGCGGACACCGAGAGCGAGATCCGGGCACAAAAGGCGGAGAACAGTGCTTCATTAAATTCCACGATGTCCGAGATCGAGGGAGATGTGGCTGCCCAGAGTGCTCTGCAGTCGGAAATCTCCGATCTCGATAACCAGCTCGTCAATCTGATGTCCCAGATTGACTTCCTGAATACGGACATCGCCAACACCGAGCAGAAGATCGCGGATGCGAAGACCGCCCTTGCGGCTGCCGAGGAGGTCCGCGATACGCAGTACTCGGATATGAAGACCCGTATCCGCTACATTTATGAGAGAAATGAAAACCTCTCCTGGTTCACCTACATCGCAAGCTCGACGGACTTCATCGACTTTCTGAACCGCATCTACTATACACAGCAGCTCAACCAGTATGACCGGGAACTTTTAAGCGAGTATGAGGCATGCGTTGCGGAGATCAACGAGCTTAAGACGAACCTTGAGAATTCCGAGTACGAGCTCAAGGAAGAAAAGCACAACCTTGAGGAGCAGCAGGCCGCGCTTGACGCCTCCCTCGCCGAGAAGAGAGCGAAATCCCAGAACTATGATGAAGAGATCGCCGCGCTGCGCGCCAGAGCCGATGCGCTGACAGCCGAAATCGAAGCCCAGAACGCCGCTCTCCAGGAGATCGAGATTGAAAAGGCCCGCAAGGCCGAGGAAGAGGCGAGAAAGAGAGCCGAGGAGGAAGCCAGACGGAGAGCTGAAGAGGAAGCCGCCCGTCAGGCCGCTGCCGAGGAAGCCGCCCGCCAGGCCGCCGCTGCCGAAGCTGCCGCCCAGGCCGCCGCTCAGCAGGCTGCCGCCGCTGACGCCGCTGCCCGCCAGGCCGCCCAGGAAGCTGCCGACAGAGCCGCCGCCGAGGCTGCCGCCGCTCAGCAGGCTGCCGCCGAAGCTGCTGCACAGCAGGCCGCTGCCCAGCAGGCTGCCGCCGAGGAGGCCGCCCGCCAGGCTGCCGCTCAGCAGGCCGCCGAAGCTGCCGCCGCTCAGCAGGCCGCTTCCCAGTCTTCCGGCAATGCACATGTCTGGACCCGCGAAGAAGCATTTGCCAGAATTAACACCGCAGGCGGCCATTCGGGCATGATTGGTGTGTGCAACCAGATCATCGCCGACGCCAACGCCAACAATTCGGACCCCAACATCGGTCAGAGAGTCGTCGACTACGCCTGCCAGTTCCTCGGCAACCCGTATGTACTCGGCGGCGAGAGCCTGACCAACGGCTGTGACTGCGCCGGCTTCGCCAAGGAAGTGTATGCCCACTTCGGCGTCTACTTCCCGCGTATCGGTCCGGTCATCGAGAATCTCGGCGTCCCGGTCGGTTCCCTCGCGGAAGCCCGCCCCGGCGACATCATCATGTATTACGGCCACACCGCCATCTACATGGGCAACGACACGGTCGTAAACGCCTCCTCTCCGGAGGTCGGCATCTGCACGAGAAGTCCTGCGACATACCGTGCGATCTACCGCATCCGCAGAATTTTCTACGGAGTCTGATAAAAAGCATTATGAAAGCCGCACCCGTTCGGGTGCGGCTTTTTTGCACGCTCTTTTATATAGTAAAATGCATCCTTCCGGCAGTCTCCGCCATCTTCTCCGCCAGACCTTTAAGCGTCTCCGCCTCCGGGTCAAACAGAACCGGCTCTCTGCCGTCGAGATAGAGGGCAGCGCCGGTGTCTTCCGCTTCTCCCTCGAGCCGGATCGCCGGAAAATGAGCCGCAAGCCAGGCAAAGTTCCCCCTCTCCTCCGGGAGAAATGCGGCGGCCCGGACGCTCCGAACCGTAAATCCCCTGATGACAAGGAACTTTGCGAGCGCAATCGGAAGCACAAACGATGCACCGATGTCCACCGGACATTTCCCGATCCGCGCTCCGGCCTTGAGGAAAGCCTCTTCCGTCTCAGCCCTTAAGGCTCTCTCCTCCCCGGAAAGCTTTGCCGGATCCTTCTCAAATAGGGAAAAGAGTGCGCTCGCCCTCCCGGAAAGGGGCTGCCCGGCCGTTCTTTCCGCAAAACCCGTTTCGCCGATCCTGATTCCGGCGGGGCGGGCTGCATTTTTCTTATGAAACAACCTTAAAAGGCACATATCACTCCATGTAGAGACTGTCATCCTGCGCCCAGACCTGGGCCGCATGGATCGCTCTCTTCCATCCGTTCCTCAGGGCAACCCTCTTCTCCTCGTCCATGGAGGGTTCAAAGGTTCTGCCGAGCTGCCAGTTCTCTCTGATCTCATCCTTGTCCTTCCAGTAACCGACCGCGAGGCCTGCGAGGTAAGCCGCCCCGAGCGCCGTCGTCTCAACGCACTCCGGCCGGAGGACTTTTGATCCGATGATGTCCGCCTGGAACTGCAGCAGGAAATTGTTTGCGCTCGCTCCCCCGTCAACCTTGAGCTCGGTGAGCTTGTGGCCGGCATCCTCCTCCATCGCGCGGATGAGGTCCGAGCTCTGGTAGGCGATCGATTCGAGCGCCGCCCGGATGAAGTGCTCCTTCTTGCAGCCCCGGGTCACACCGACGATCGTACCGCGGGCATACTGGTTCCAGTAAGGCGCTCCCATACCGGTAAATGCCGGCACCAGGTACACGCCGGCCGAATCCTCCACCCGCTCCGCATAGTCCGAGGTCTCCTTCGCGGTCCGGATCATCCGCATCTCATCCCGAAGCCACTGGATGACCGCGCCGCCGATGAAGACGCTGCCCTCCAGCGCATACTCCACCTCACCTGAGGTGGACGCCGCGATCGTTGTGACCAGCCCGTTCTTCGAGTCGACCGCCTCATGACCGGTGTTCATGAGCAGGAAGCAGCCGGTCCCGTAGGTGTTCTTGACGGAGCCCGGCTCGAAGCAGCACTGGCCGAAGAGCGCGGACTGCTGGTCGCCGGCCGCCCCCGCGATCGGGATCTCGCCGCCGAGAATCAGCTTGTCGGTCATTCCGTAGATTGCGCTCGAGGGGACAACCTTCGGCAGCATGCACTTCGGCACCTCGAAGAGGTCCAGAAGCTCATCGTCCCATTCCAGGGTGTGAATGTTAAAGAGCATGGTGCGGGAGGCATTGGTGTAGTCCGTCACGTGGAGCCGCTTGCCGCTCAGGTTGTAGATGAGCCAGGTATCGACATTTCCGAACATAAGCTCCCCGTTCTGCGCTCTCTCCATCGCTCCGGGGATATTTTCGAGGATCCAGGCAATCTTGCTGGCAGAAAAATAAGCATCCGGCACCAGTCCCGTCTTCTCCCGGATCATGTCTCCGTAGCCCGCGGCCTTCACGGCATCTACCATCTGGGCCGTGCGCCGGCACTGCCAGACGATCGCGTGGCAGATCGGCTTTCCGGTAGCCCGTTCCCAGACGATCGTCGTCTCGCGCTGGTTGGTGATGCCGATCGCCGCGATGTTGTCCGCCGTCACGCCCAGCTTCGCCATCGCTTCCATCGCGACGCCGTACTGGGAGGACCAGATCTCCATCGCATCGTGCTCGACCCAGCCCGGCTGCGGATAATACTGCGTGAACTCCATCTGCGCGATGCTGGCGATCCGGCCGGCATGGTCAAACAGAATGCACCGGGAACTTGTCGTCCCCTGATCAAGGGCCATTACATATTTTTCCATAAGAAGAGCCTCCTTCGCTTATTTTTTTGTCTCCGTCCGGTACTCATAGGCACCCTCATCAAGTATCTTTTCCACATTTGTAAAGGCTTCATTGTCGGCATAATCATCCTGCAAAATGAGAACCATCCCGTCCCTCAGCTTCTCCTCCACGGCTTTAAGGACCGCCTCATCGGTCTCGCAGAGCGTCTCATCCACGTAGATCTCCATATTGTGGACGCGGATGATGAGCTCCGACGCAGCCGCTGCAGTGCTCTCCGTGACTGCGCTCTCGGCCGTGCTCACGGTCTCCGCACTCTCGGGAGCCGTGCTCTCGGCCGCCACGGCCTGGGATGCCTTGTCATTTCCGTCCGCGGTGCCGGTACCCATGCCGGATCCCGCGCCGAGCCCGAGACCGCGCCCCGGCCCGAAGATCAGTAAAATAATCGCCGCCGCGATGCCGACGCCTGCCGCTCTTTTACCTCCGCCGCCTCTTTTCTCCTCGCTCATAGTATCCTCCTTTATTAATATACGAAGCTGTACTCCGTGGTGAACTCGTCTATCATCGCATCCAGTTTTAATCTGTCACGATGTTGAATTCCTACACTATTCACGGAAAAAACCACAACAGTTTGCTTTGAATCGTCAAACAGGTCAATATAGTCTTTAATCATCTGCCGAATCCTTCTGTAACCGCTGTCCATCGTATCCGGAGTGATGGAAACCTGTATTGTGCTTTCGTTCAATCTGATTGATATTAACCTGTTCTTCGAGTCTTCACTATCATAAGATCCTGAGATTGTCACTATTTTGACTCTCTTCCCTATCACCTGACTCTCATAGTCTCGGACCACATTTTCATAAGCAGTCACAAGGCCTCTTTGTTCTCTCAGTTCTTGTCCGGCCTCCGCGAGCTCCTCCTCCGCCTTCTTCAGGGCTTCGGCCGCCTCGGCCGCTTCCTTCCCGGCTTCCAGCGCCTCCGCCTCGGCGGTCTCAGCTCTCACCGCCGCCGCTTCCTCCGCCTTCTGCGCCGTCAGCGCATACCCGATCATCACGACAAAGAGGAAAATGAAGATCACATCGAGAAGCGACGTGAGGTCGATCGGCGCGTTCGGGAGGGACGAGGGTCCGGGGTTTTTCCGCCTCATTTCGGCGCCTCCGCAGGTTTATTTTTCCTGACCGCAGCCGCCTTCTGCATGAGCGCCTGCCGCTCTATGATCGCGTCCTTGGAGGCGAAGTCGGCGTCGATGGCGTTCACGAGGACGCCGATCACCCAGGCGTCATAGAACTTCAGAACGATTGAGAAGAGGAGTCCCAGGAAGGTGGTCCACATGGCGGTGCCGAGACCGCTCATCAGCCGTTCAATGTCCGCCGAACCGCTGCCGATGATGAGGCCGAGCACGGTCCCAAGGATTCCGAGCAGAGGCAGAAGGGCGATCAGCTGGCCGTTTCTCACATAATCCGCATAGGCCGTGTTGAAATCCCGCCGGTTCTCCTCGATCGCCGCGAGATCATAGACGGTCGCCTCCGCACGGCTGACATGCAGCTTGCCGTCAGCATCGACAGCCTCATTGCGGGTACCGCCGCCCTCCTTCACCGCGACAGAGGCGAGATTCAGCTGTACCCGGGTCAGTATTTTTTTATTTTCCGTCATAAGATACAGGAAGAAAAGGCCGGCTCCGATGATCAGGGCGCACATGCCGTAATTTACTATATTCATCTCTTTTAAAATACCTCCCTTATATGCTATGATACCATGTATCAGTCAATAAATCAAAGCGAAGGTAGCAAAATGTCACAAAATTCTATCGAGCAGGCGGTAAAAGACCGTCATATTTACATGACAACCACCCCGATTCGAAAGCTGATCGTCCGTCTCGCGATCCCGACGATCATCAGCATGCTGGTGACGGGGCTTTACAGTATGGCGGATACATTTTTCGTCGGCCGCATCTCCACCAACGCGACCGCCGCCGTCGGCATCGTCTTCTCCCTGATGTCGATGATCCAGGCGATCGGGTTCTTCTGCGGTCAGGGTTCCGGGACATTTGTCTCCAGAAAGCTCGGTGCGGGCGATATAAAAGAGGCAAATGAGATGGCCGCCACCGGCTTCTTCCTGGCGTTCGGACTCGGCGTCATCGTCTCGGTCATCGGCCAGCTCACGGTCCGCCCGCTCGCGCTCCTTCTCGGCGCGACCCCTGTGATCCTCGAGGACACGGTCGCCTACATGCGCTTCATCCTGATCGGGGCCCCCTTCATGATGTCTCAGCTCGTGGTCAACAACCAGCTGCGCTTCCAGGGCAGCGCGGTCTACGCGATGGCCGGCCTGGTCTCAGGTGCGCTTCTCAACATAGTGCTGGACCCGATTTTCATTTTCGTCTTTAAAATGGGCGTCGCCGGAGCCGCCCTCGCAACCATCCTCGCCCAGATCATCAGCTTCTTTGTGCTCCTCTACGGCTCCTACCAGGGTCCCAACATCCGCATCCATATAAAAAATGTCCGCCTGAGCGGACATTATCTCCTGCAGATCGTAAACGGCGGCACCCCCTCCCTCTTCCGGCAGGGGCTCGCCTCCATAACGACCGTTATTCTCAATTCCACCGCCGCATCGCTCGGGGGCGAGGCGGCCATCGCGGCCATGTCGGTCGTCTCCCGGGTCATGATGCTCGCGATCTCAGCCCTCATCGGGTTCGGCCAGGGCTTCCAGCCGGTCTGCGCCTTCAACTACGGCGCCGGGCTCAAGGCCCGCGTCCGCGAGGCCTACTGGTTCTGCGTGAAATACGGGACCGCGTTTCTCCTTGTCATGGCCACACTGTGCTTCATCTTCTCGGGCTCCATCATCGGGTTCTTCCGGGATGATCCGGAGGTCATCGCGATCGGCCGGGTGGCGCTTCGGTGCCAGGCTTTCATTTTCCCGCTCAATGCCTCGGTCGTCATCGCGAACATGATGATGCAGTCCATGGGCAAGGGCGTCAAGGCCTCGGTCCTCGCGGCCGGCCGCAACGGGCTCTTCTTCATCCCCTGCGTCCTGATCCTGAGCCGGCTCTTCGGGCTCACAGGCCTCGAGATGAGCCAGGCCTGCGCGGACTTTCTGACCTTCCTCATGATGATTCCGCTCACCCGCTCGATCCTGAGAGAGCTCGACGGTTGAGGGACGGTTCTGACGCCGTTGCGGGGACAGTCCCCACAACGTTGAAGGGACTGTCCCCACAACGTTGAAGGGACAGTCCTGACACCAGAACCGCCCCCGTCTCATTTACCCAGGCTCATTTAATCTCTTTCAGCGGATCCGTTTCCGGAATCTCTCCCGGCTCTTCGCCGGCCGCTCCCTCCGGCAGCTCCCTCTTTGCGCCGAGGAGCATGCCGAGAATATCATTCTTTCCCGAATTTCCGCCCAGAAGCGAGCTTAAGATATCATCGTTCTTCCCCGAAGAGGCACCCGCTGCCCCGCCAAGAAGCGACCCGAGCAGCTCCGCCGCACCGGAAGACTCTCCCTTAAGGATATTCATGGCCTTCCTCTTCGTGTCCGTGTCCGCCGCGCGATAGAGCTCCACAAGCTTCTTCTCCGTCGCGGTCAGCTGGACGGACGTCTTCCCAGACGAAGGAGTCTTGCCCGAAGACGATGTCTTCCCGGAGGAGGATGTCCCGCCCTTCGGCGCCTCGAGCAGCGATTTCTGGGTCACTCCGGTCACCTTCGCGATCGTCTTCAGCTGGGCGTCCGTGAGCTCCTTCTCGCCCCGCTCCGCCTTGCCGATATCCGAGGCCGTAAGGCCGCTCACTTTTGCCGCGAGCTGGGCCTGCGTGAGCCCCGCATTTGTCCTGGCTTCCTTGATCAGCACACCGACTTTCTTTGCCGCCATCGAATGATCCTCCTTCCGCACACATGATCATACATAAAAAGACGCGCCCGGCTGCCCCGTGTTCCACAGGGTAATCAAAATAAGGTGCTCCTGGACACAGGCAATACCCAAAAGGGCACTCCCCCCGGAACCGAACGCGTCCGTAAATATTATAATATATGAAGATATCGCCTGCAAGAATGTTTGCAAATTATCCCGTTATCGGGTAAGATTAGAACAGCATCCATAAGGAGGTCGTATCATGGGAATCGTCGTATTCGGAACCGTTTTTGTCGATATCAAGGGCTACCCCTTCGGGCCCTACATCCCCGCCGGGCGCAACGCGGGCACGGTCGTACAGGTCCACGGCGGCGTCAGCCGGAACGTGGTGGAGGATATCGCCAATCTGGAGCTTCGCCCCACCTTCATAAGCGTCGTCGACGAAACCGCCCTCGGGACGGAAGTCATCGGGAATTTAAAAAAGCACAAGGTCAATACGGACTATATCAAGAGAAAACCGGACGGCATGGGCACCTGGCTCGCGGTCTTTGACGAGCGCGGCGACATCGTCGCCTCCATTTCCAAACGCCCGGAGGTCGAGGACATCGCGGAGATCTGCGAGCTCTACGGGGATGAGATCATGAAAAACTGCGACAGCATCTCCGTCGAGTTCGATATGGAGCGCGAGGTCCTGAACCCGATCTTTGATCTTGCCGAAAAATACAATAAGAAGGTCTACGCCGTCATCTCAAACGTCTCGATCGCCGCCAAGCGCCGCGACCTTCTCAAAAAATGCGCCTGCTTCGTCTGCAACCAGCAGGAAGCCGGTCTTCTCTTCGCCGACAATTTTGACGACTGCACCCCCGAGGAAATGAAAACCGCCCTCGCAGAGTGTGTCTCCGCCGCCAGAATCCCCAGCATGGTCGTCACGATGGGTGAAAACGGCGCCGTATACGCGGCTCTCGACGGGGAGTCCGGCATCGTTCCGCCCCAGCGGGTCGGCGTCCAGGATACCACCGGTGCGGGCGATGCGTTCTTCGCAGGCGTCGCCGTCGGATTAACCTACGGAAAAAAACTGGCCGAAGCATGCGAGATCGGAACCC
The DNA here is from genome assembly GCA_900317515.1 of uncultured Eubacteriales bacterium. Classification (GTDB taxonomy): domain Bacteria; phylum Bacillota; class Clostridia; order Lachnospirales; family Lachnospiraceae; genus Chordicoccus. The sequence goes on along the minus strand of ONHA01000008.1, from coordinate 43,468 downwards.
GTCTCGCCGCTTCGGTCATCACTACAAAACAGAATGTCTGCCCGCGCTTCCTCCCGGAAGAATTCGGGATCAGCGTACCGGTCAGGGATTAATTGCTGCCGCCGGTCGGGATATAGGGGATGAGAGCGCTGGCAACGCCGCTGATCGGCATTGTCTGCAGCCAGACTTCGCCCGGACCCGTGAGCACCGTGTTGAAGAGGCCCTCACCGCCGAAGAGCACGTTCTTGACGCCCTTGACCGACTGGATGTCCATGGACACGGTCGAGGAGAAGCCCGCGACATTGCCCGTATCGACAACGATCTGCTGGCCGGCTTTCAGGTTGTATTTCACAAGCTCGCCGTCGATCTCGACGAAGGCCAGGCCGCGTCCTTCCAGCTTCTGCATGATGAAGCCCTCACCGCCGAAGAGACCCGCGCCGAGCTTCTTCTTGAAGTGGATGCTCATCTTCACGCTCTCCTCGCTGGCGAGGAATGCGGATTTCTGGAAGATCCACGGACCCTCGGAGAGATCAACCACCTCGATGCGGCCCGGGAAGCTGGAACCGAAGGTGATCATGCCGTTGCCGCCCCTTGCGGTATAGATATTCTGGAAAATTTTTTCACCGGAGAAGAGTCTTCCGAAGCCGCCGGCGCCGCTGGTTTTCATTTCCATGTTGGGAGACATCCAGACCATGGAACCGCCCTCGGTGATCATGCACTCATTGTTCTCAAGCCTGCATTCTACAACAGGAAACGGGGTTCCCTTGATTTCGTACTGCATTTTGTCCTCCTTTAAAATGCACAAATTTGATCCTGCAAATTCATTATATTCTGATTTCAGGTATCTTGCAAGTAAATTAAGGCTTAATCAGATGCATTTATTTCGTTTCCTTTTGACATCTCAAATCAAAGAGGGTATAGTATTTTTCATGAATAAAATGAACGGAAACACCATAAAAATCACAACCGGCGCAATGATCCTCGCGATCTTCGCCGTCATGCTCCTCCTGAACCGCCAGACCGGTTCTCTGTTTGAGGGGTTTTTTATTTATCTTCTGCCCATTCCGATGGTGCTCTACGCGGCCCTCTACGGGTTCGCCGCCGGCCTCATGGTCTTCGTCGGCATGTGCCTCTTTTCATTTTTCTTCGGGGGCTTCACGACGATCTTCTATGCGATCACGGCGGCGCTTCTGGGGCTCATTTTCGGAACGCGGATCTACCTTAAGAAGGACATGACGAAGACCCTCTTCATCGTGATGGGCTGTTCTGCTTTCTTCACGATCCTAAGCACGGTGGTGCTGGCCTCCTTCTTCGGCTACGACCTCACGGCCGATGTGAAAGCCATGCAGGACACCATGGCCGCCGTCTTCTCGCAGACCGGAAACACGGAAGTGCTGGCGCTTTTCACCCCCGACCTGATCAAACAGATGTTTATCATCTCCTCGGCGCTCATGGGCCTGCTCGACGGCTTTATCGTCTACGCCCTCTCGCTGTTTATCGCAAAGCGCCTCCGCATCCACACGGACCGGGCGCTTCCGATCTGGGAGATCTACCCGCCGCGCTGGACCGGGGTTCTCATGCTCATCGCCTACTTCTACGGTCTCTACTCCTTCGGTGCGCCCTCGGGCAATCAGATCGTCACCGACATCCGGCAGGGACTCTGGGTGTGCGGCCTGACATTCCTCATCATCTTCGGCGTTCTCGCCGTGATCCGGTTTATCCAGGCTTACATCACAAGAAGCGGCCTTCTCATCGCGCTTCTCACCCTGCTCGCCTACTTTGTGCTCTCCCAGATCCTCGTCTTTATCGGCTTCGGCTACATCTCGCTGGGGCTTCACGAGTACCTGAATAAAAAGTTCGCAGAGTCTGCGCAGCGATAAAACGGCAGACCCTGCCGGAAAGGACAATATCTTGAAAAATATACTCGAATACCTGGAGCGGTCCTGCCGTCTCCATCCGGACAAGATCAGCTTCGCCGATCCGGAAAATGAAATCACCTACAAAGACCTTGTCTCCTCCGCAAGACGCATCGGAACGGCTCTGGCCGCGGTTCAGACACCCGGAAATCCGATCCCTGTCTTCATGGGCAAGGGCGTCGACACGATCAAAGTCTTCTTCGGAGCGGTCTACGCCGGCTGCTTCTACACGCTGCTCGACACAAAGCAGCCCGCGATGCGCCTCACCGAGATCTTAAAGACCCTCGAGCAGGACTTCATCGTCACGAGCCGCGCCTACGACGAGGACCTCGCCGTCTTCGGCTTCACGGGCAAAGTCCTCTACCTCGAGGATCTCCTTAAGACAGCCGAGGATCCGGTCCTTCTGGCCCGGATCCGGGCAAATGCCCTCGACATCGATCCGCTCTACTGCAACTTCACCTCCGGCTCGACCGGGGTTCCGAAAGGGGTTCTCGTCGGCCACCGGTCGGTCATCGACTTCATCGACATTTTCACGGAGCTCTTTTCCATCACGGAAAATGACGTGATCGGCAACCAGGCCCCGTTTGACTTCGACGTCTCGGTCAAGGACATCTACTCCACGATCGCCGTCGGCGCGACCATGCAGATCATCCCGACAAGGTATTTCTCGATTCCGACGGACCTTCTGGATTTCCTCGTCGACCGCCACGTCACCACCCTCATCTGGGCCGTCTCCGCGATGTGCATCATCTCCCAGCTGCACGGATTTGACTACAAGGTACCGACCGAGGTTAAGAAGGTCATGTTCTCGGGCGAGGTCATGCCCGTTAAGCACCTCACCGAGTGGCAGAACGCGCTGCCGGAGGCCCTCTTCGTGAACCTCTACGGCCCGACAGAGATCACCTGCAACTGCACCTACTACATCATCGACCGGAAATTCGAGCGCGGCGAGTCCATCCCGAGCGGCGTCCCCTTCCCGAACGAGAAGGTATTCCTCCTCGACGAGGAAAATCACCTCGTGACGGAGCCCGGCGTCGACGGTGAGATCTGCGTCTCCGGAACCGCCCTCGCGCTCGGCTACTACAACGCACCGGAGCAGACCGCCAAAGCCTTCGTCCAGAATCCGCTCAACACGCGGTATCTCGAGCCCATCTACCGGACCGGGGATCTGGCCCACTACGACGAGAACGGGCTCCTCTGCTTCGCCTCCCGCAAGGACTTCCAGATCAAGCACATGGGCCACCGGATCGAGCTCGGCGAGATCGACAAGGCCATGGACGCGATCGACGAGATCGAGCGGGTCTGCTGCACATTTGAGAAAAATAAGATCGTCGCCTACTATGTCGGCGACATCGACAAGAAGGAGATTGCGGCCCGCCTCGCGGAGCGCATCCCCCGCTACATGATTCCCAACCGCTTCGTCAAAAAAGAGTCTCTTCCGCTCACCAAGAACGGAAAAATCGACCGCAAGGCGCTCGCCGCCGGATTGTGAGGCACCATGAATTTCTCTGATTTTGAAAAATACAGTAAGAACGGCCTGCTCAGAACGCCGTCCTATGTCTTTAACATCGATATGCTGAAGGACCGCATCGGCTTCCTTCGCCGCATGCTCCCGGATTATGAGATCATCTACGCGATGAAAGCCAACCCGTTTCTCATTTCCTCCATCAGGGAGGAGGTCGACTCCTTCGAGATCTGCTCCCCGGGCGAGGAGCGCATATGCGAGAAGGCCGGCATCCCCGCCGGGAAGATGGTCCTCTCCGGCGTCAACAAGGAGGCGGAGGATTTTGCCCGCATTTTCACCTGGATGAAGGACCACGAGCAGGAGGGAAAGCCCATCTGCACCGTCGAGTCCATGAATCACATGGCCATGCTCGAGGAGGAAGTGAGCAAAGCCTACGGCGAGGGCGGGACCATGGACGTGCTTCTCCGCGTCACCGCCGGCAACCAGTTCGGCCTCGACGAGGAGGATGTGGTAACACTGGTCCGTGAGCGCGCCTCCTATCCGCATCTTGCGATCAGGGGCCTTCAGCTCTACTCCGGCACCCAGAAGAAGCTTCGCAGCATGGAGAAGGAGATTGCTGCGGTGGACGCTCTTATTTCCCGCCTTGAGGCCGAGTGCGGATTTGCCGCCGAGATCTTCGAGTACGGTCCGGGCCTGCCGGTCTCCTATTTCAGGAAGGAGACGCCGGTCGACGAGGAGGCCCTCCTTGCCGGCATGAAGGCAGCCCTCTCCGCGATGCGCTTTAATGGGCAGATCACCCTCGAGATGGGCCGGTTCCTGGCCGCCTCCTGCGGTTTCTATGTGACCCGGGTCATGGACAAGAAGGTGAACCGCGGCGTCCGCTACCTCATCATGGACGGCGGCATCCACCAGGTCAACTACTACGGCCAGATGATGGCGATGAAGCTGCCCTACATGCTCTCGAAGGACGGCGAGGTTCCGCTGCCCTCCGGTTCGGAAAATGAAGAGCTCTGGTCCGTCTGCGGCTCCCTCTGCACCGTCAGCGATGTGATTGTGAAGGAAGTACCGTTGCACGAACCCGAAACGGGTGATATACTGATATTTGAAAATGTCGGCGCCTACTCGGTCACGGAAGGCATCAGCCTCTTTTTGAGCCGGGATCTGCCGCGCGTTTATCTTCTCGAAAGAGGAACTTTACGGGAAGTCAGGACAAAAATCAATACGGAGGAATTTAATTATGGATGAAGTTATTGAAATTCTGGAGGAGATCCAGCCGGACGCGGACTACGAGACATGTGAGACCCTGATCGACGACGGGATCCTCGATTCTTTCGCGATCCTTTCCATCATCAGCGAGCTCGAGGATGCCTTCGACATCCGCATCACGCCGGCCGAGATCATTCCGGCCAACTTCAACTCAGCCCGCGCGCTCTATGCGATGGTGCAGCGTCTTCAGGGCTGAGACTTTAACGGAGTAAGTACTCTATGTCATTTGTCTCTCTTGAATTTCTGGCCTTCACAGCGCTATGCGTTGCAGGCTATTACCTGATCCCGAAGAGGTTCCAGTGGATCTGGCTGCTCGTATTATCCTACATCTACTACATGGCAGCCGGCCCGCGGTTCCTCTTCTTTATTCTGTTTGCGACCACCGTGACCTATCTCGGGGCCTTATGGGCGGAAGCCGGCGCTTCCTTCGCGGTCCCTCTTGTTCTGGTGCTCGATTTCGGGATGCTGGGCGTCATCAAGTACACGAATTTCCTTCTGGGCACCGTAAACGGGGTCTTCGGGACGAGTATTCCGGAAATGAAGCTCCTCCTCCCGCTCGGGATCTCCTTCTACACGTTCCAGGCGACCGGCTATCTCCTGGATGTCCACTGGAAGCGCATCAAGGCGGAGCGGAACCCCTTCCGGTTCGCGCTCTTTCTCGCCTTCTTCCCCCAGATCATGCAGGGTCCGATCGGCCGGATGAGCCGCCTCGGCGAGCAGCTCTACGCGGAGCACAGCTTTGACATGGCCCGGATCGAGCGCGGTCTCTACCGCATTGTCTGGGGCTTTTTCAAGAAGATCGTCATCGCCGACAATGCCGCGCTCTATGTGGATTCTATTTTCAACAATTTCCTCGAGATGCCCGGCTACGGCCTCATGGGGGTCCTGCTCTACGGAGCCCAGCTCTACGCGGACTTCTCGGGCGGCATCGACATCGTCATCGGCATCGCCGAGATGCTCGGCATCACGCTCGACGAGAACTTCACTCAGCCCTTCTTTGCCACCTCGATCACCGATTTCTGGCACCGCTGGCACATCACGCTGGGCACCTGGATGAAGGACTATCTCTTCTATCCGGTCTCGCTCTCCCGCTGGATGGGCAGATTCGGAAAATGGTGCAAAGCCCGCCTCGGCAAAACACAAGGCCGCGCGATGCCGATCTGCGTCGCCAACATCATCGTGTTCTTAGTCGTCGGCGTCTGGCACGGGCCCGCCTGGCATAATATTTTCTACGGTCTCTACAACGGTCTGATCATCGGCGTCTCGGGACTTCTCGCGAAGAACTATCGGGACTGGAAGAAAAAACTGGGGATTGAGAAGGACAATAAGCTCTTCTACGCCTTCCAGGTCGCGCGGACGTTTGCGTTGGTTAACATAAGCTGGTATCTGGACCGGGCGGGAAGCACCCGTCAGGCCCTGCTCATGCTGCGGGACAGTATTCTCAAGTTCCGGTTTGATTTCAATGTGATCGGCGGGGCTTCCAACTGGTCAGGCTCCTCCTGGATCCCGTTTGCCGCGGCCATGATCGGCTGCCTCGTTGTCCTCATTCACAGCATCCTGCGCGAGCGGGGCGTCGATACGCGGAAGGCTCTCATGGCGAAACCTCTTGCCGTGCGCTTTCTTGTCATGCTGGCTCTGGTTCTTGCGCTCGTCGTGATCGGCAACAAGCCGCTGTCTCAGGGAGGGTTCATCTATGCGAATTTTTAAGCGTATTCTGATCCCCGTCCTCTTCTTTGCGGTCCTTTTCGGAATCAACACGGTGATGAATTACCTGATGGTTCCCTACACGTTCACCCGTTTTAAGGTGCACACGATCGAGACGGAAACCTTCGACGACCTCATCTTAGGGGCCTCCCACGCGGGGACAAACATCTCCCCCGCGGTCCTTTCCGGGATCACCGGCCGGACCGCCTTCAACGCGGCCCAGGGCGAGGAGTTCCCGGTCGACAGCTACTATTTCCTCAAGGATGCGGCGAGGGACCACAAGCCCGGCCGGCTCATCTACGAGTTTGACCCCAACTATTGGATCACGGCCCAGGAGATCAGCTCCAACTACGCGGGGATGTTCGCGGAAATGCAGTTCTGCCCCGCCAAGCTCCAGTACTTCTTCGCGAAGATGTGGAAGGCCGACTTCCGCACGGCCTTCGCCCCCTGGTATTTCTACCGGGCTCAGGTCGGCGACATCCGGCAGAACCTCTTCACGAAAGGGACAGACAATTATAAAAATTTCGGAACCGACACCTTCGACTCCGCCACCCAGACCGTGCATTCCGACGGCTTCATCGCGGTAAAGCCCGGAAAATGGGACGATACGATCATCCCCCGCGACTGGTCGGAGGACATGCTGCAGGAGGACGCCCGGGAGTATTTCATCCGGATCGCGGAGTTCTGCGCCCGGGAGGGGATCGAGCTCGTCGTCGTGACGACGCCGGTGCCGGCGGAGACCCTCGAGGCGAATGCGGCGAGCTACGAGGCGGCGGGCGCCGAGATGAGCGTGCTTGCCGAAAGCTACGGGTTCCGGTACCTTAACTACACCGGCGGGGAGCTTCTCGCCGCCAACGCGGCCCTCACCGACGCGGAGCTCTATGCGGATTGGGACGGGCATATGTACGCCGACGCGGCGGAGGCCTTCTCGAAAGTGCTGGCGCGGGATTTGGCGAGCAGCAGTGGGACGGTTTTTTAAACGTTGAAGGGACGGATCAATTCGATCCGTCCCTTCAACGTTTAAAGAACCGTCCCCGCGTCACTTTACGCACGGTACGCTTCCCGCTTTTCACTTCAAATCCTTCAAAAATCCGCTCTCCAAAATAACGCTCCTCGGCGCCTCCGCTCTCGCTCTCTCAAACCCGTCCCTGATCTCCTCCTTCGAATACCCGTCATGGTTCACGAGAAACGCATTGACCCCGCACCTGGCGGCCATCGCAATATCGGACTTCATATCATTTCCGACCATCACGGTCTCCTTCGGATCCAGCCCGTGCTTTTCAAGCATCTCCTCCATAAACCGCACCTCCGGCTTCCTCATCCGGTGCTCCGAGGAGATAAACACATCCTCAAAATACGGAAAGAGCCCCAGCTCCTCCATCTCCGGCCGCGTAAAGAGGCTCTGGGCGTTCGAGAGCAGATAGACGTGCTTCCCCTCATCCCGGAGCCGCACGAGCGTCCCGATCGTATCCGGATAGAGCGCAAACCGGATCCGCGACATGATTCGAAAGGATTCGGCAAATGAACTGCACCACCGGCCGGCCGTCTCACCGTCCCATGTCCGCGGATCTCCCCAGATTCCGTCTTTCCTCAGTATCGGTGCCTCGAGAAGGAGCCTTAAGAAGACCTTCCCGATATCCACCTCCGGAAACTCTGTTCCGCATGCCTCCGCGAGCGCCCTCTCTTCCTCTTTGATGACCTCCCGGTACTTCTTCCGCATCTCCGCCGGCTCATAAACCGCCCCGTAGGCGTTCATAACCGCGGAGACCTTTCTCCAGAACGGAAGCGGCTTCTGGTTCGTGTGGATATCAATCAGCGTCGCGTAGAGGTCAAAAATGTAATTCCTGTATTCCATCATTTCTCTCAAAATTTGTGCCAGTCTCTCGCCGTCTCAAACTTCTCCGCAGCCAGGAGCTCCATGATTTTCTCCGAGACGACATTTTTCATCGCAAAGAGCTGTGTCAGGGCCTCCTCCTCGCCGTAGCGCGAGCCGTAGACATAGAGAAGGTCGTACAATCTGTAGAGGTGCTCCAGCTCCTTCAGCGTCTCCGGGAGCTCCGAAACCAGCCGCGACCGGATATCGTAGTGCCTGCCGCTCCACTCCCGCCGGTACATCTCTACAAATGTCCCGTGCAGGTCGTCGTCCCGCTCGTCAAACGGCATCGTGATGAAGCGGTAGATGAACTCCTTGTCGTCGATCCCGTCCGCCTCCATCTCCCGCGCGAGCATGAGCTCCCGGAGCGCGACCGCCTTCACGTAGCCCGCGCTGCTGTCCGCCTCGATCCACTGGCGGATGATCGCGGAGAGCGGTGCATCGATGCCGAGCAGAGTCCTCGGAAATGCAATGACCGCCTTCTTAATCGTCTTATCCTTCCTTCGAAGTGCCTCTCTGAGCCTCTCGGGCTCATCCACGCAGGCGGCGTAGCCCTTCTCGTAGAGTCCCAGGCGGCCTGCCCGCCCTGCGATCTGCTTGTACTCGTCGGTGTGGAGGTAGCGGTGCATTTTCCCGTCGAATTTATCTCTCACGAGGAACACGACCCGCCGGATCGGAAGGTTCATGCCCATGCCAATCGCGTCCGTGGCGGCGACGACCTCATTTTCGCCCGAGGCGAACAAAGCCGCCTGCTCGTGCCGCACATCGTAGGGCAGGGCCCCGTAGATGAGGCTGCATTTTCTGCCGCGTCTCTTCATTTCCGACGCGACCGCGTGCACATCTTTCCGCGAGAAGACGATCAGGGCATCACCCTTTTTGACGTCCTTCGGAAATGAAAAGCACTTAGACTCCGGTATCAGCTGCGTCTTCCGCTCGTGGTACATGACCTCGTAAGTGTCGCCGCACTCCTCGATCATCCGCACGAGGATCTTCTCCGCATTGAGCGAGGCGCAGATATGGATCTCGGCCGCCCGAAGGCCCAGGATCGCCGCCGTCCAGGCACCGCCCCTCTCGCGGTCCTCCACCATCTGGGCCTCGTCGATGACCGCGGCCACGTAGAACCGGTCAAGGTCCGCCATCTCGATGGTGGATGCGGTGAAAAATGCATCCTCCTTCTCAATCCGCTCCTCGCCGGTTAAGAGCGAGCAGGGCTCCCCGTCCGCGTTGATGCGCTCGTACTGCTCGTAGGCCAGGAGCCTCAGCGGTCCAAGGTAGACGCCGCTGCCGGCCTTCTCCAGGGCTTTGATGGCCTGGTAGGTCTTGCCGGAGTTGGTCGGCCCGATGTGCAGGACAAAGTGCCGCATCATCTTCCGGCACTCGGGGTAGAGGTCCACGTAGCGTTCCGGCACCCGGTCAACGACCTCCTGCCGGACCAGGCCCATCTCCCTCAGCATCTGCTTCGTATGGGGGTTCTGGGCCAGCAGCTCCATGATCCGCGCCCGGTCAAACAGCTTGCAGGCATCGTTTATGCACTGCATCGGGTCGACGAAGGCCATGAGCTCCTCACCCGCGTCCTTCCAGATCGGATCATATTTCTGCGCGAAATCCGGTCTTATGCGCCGGACTTCCTTCAGGAACACATACCCCGGCTTCTTCCTGTTCAGAATCAGCCCGGCAGCATAGTCCTTCCCGATGTGCCCGGTGCGGACAAAGATCGTCTTCAGATAATGCTCGAGAGCAGTCATGTCCGTCACGGGCACATACTCATACTGCTTGCGCCCGTAGTAGACCTTCTCCTCGATCTTCTCGTTCGAGAAATAGCGGACCAGTTTGACCCGCACATACTCCCGCATCTCCTCCGCGGCCTCCTCGGCGATTTCACGGAGCGGCTCGCTCATGAGGCTTAAGAGCAGCTCCTCCCGCCTCCGCCGGTTCGCGGAGGACGGCCGGGAGCTTCTTTTCTTCTTTTTCTTTACCGTATTTTCCATATTTTCTCCAGCAGGTTTCAGGGACGGTTCTCAGAGAAACGCTTCTCCTTAGAGAAGCGTTTTTCAAGAACCGTCCCCGGAAACCGTCTCCGAAACCGTCCCCGGAATCCGTCTTCTCTCCTCAATCCTTTATTATATGTCCCTTTTCCACATGCGGCATCAGAAAATTCTCCTTCGCATACTCCCACAGGACTTCCGACCCGCAGTGTGTCCTCTCATTTCTCTTTAAGATCTGTGACAGATGAACCCCGTGCTCCACCCACGAGATCCCGTTCGTAGAGTCGTTCAGCATCATCGGCTGCAGGTTGTCCATGGTTCGCGCAAACTTCGCCTCCGGGGTCTCCTGAGCCTCAAACTCGAGCCAGATCCCTTTAAGCCACTCGCCCTGCTCTTTTGGCAGGGTCCCGTAGACCTTCTCCGCGGCCTCGCGCTCCCGCGCGGCCTGGGTCTCCTTCCCCGCGTCGTCGTAGGCGTAGGTGTCCCCGGCGTAGATCTCCACCAGGTCGTGAATTAAGAGCATGGTCACGGTCTTCAGCACATCGATCTCCTCGTTCGCGTACTTTGCGAGCAGGACGGTCATGATCGCCATGTGCCAGGCGTGCTCCGCGTCGTTCTCCTTCCGATTTCCGTCGGTCAGGTAGGTCTGCCGCCCGATGAACTTCTCCCGGTCGATGAGCCGGAAAAAGCTGAAGAGACGGTCGAGTTCTTCATTTTTTGAATTGTTCATTAGAGTCTCCTTGAAATCCGTTTTGGTCAAATTATGTCCCAACGATTTCTTCCTTTATAGAGAAATCGTCTCATTTCCATAATAGTGTGATCAATCACAACATAATATATCACATAATTTCTGACGTAAATCGTATAATATGGAGTTTCTCTCTCTCTGGTTGTCGGATAAGGTTCGAATGATTCTGCACAGTCGCTTCTTCTGAAAATAGCATCTTCAACATCTTCCAGCAGTTGTGACGCGGCTTGTGGATTATGGAGCCTCTCTTTTATGTAATTGATGCTTTGAGAAAGATCTTCATAAAACAGCGGAAGATATCGCAATTCATACGTCTTCTTTTCCATCTAACTGCCTCCTGATTCCGGAAAACACCTCATCATGAGACATCCTCTTCGTGCTCACAGCGGCATAATAATCTGCCTCATCAAGTGCATCCTCTGTACGATCCACCAGCTCCGAATAGGTTTCGATACTCATAACAACCATACTTCCATACCCGTTCTTAGTGAGATAAACAGGCGCCCCCTCCCTGACGACGCTTTCTATTTCAGAGAATTTATATCTCAGATCTGAAACCGGACGTATTGTAATCATACCAGGCCTCCTCCTTCTACAATTATAATATCGGCTCTGAAGCTCAATATTTCATCATAATTCCATCATAATTATGATACCACATCATTCAAGGTCTGTAAAGTAAATAAAACGAGGATGATTCTCCCAAACCATCCCCGTTTTCATGTCACCGCTCAAGCTTTCTCGCTGTGAGACCGCTCTCATCCCGCTCGATCCTCACCACAAAATCAAACTTATCGTACTCGATGCAGCGCCAGAAATCCGCCTCCGGAAATATCTCCTGCCGCTCCGGATCGAAGAAATGCTCACCTCCCTGAATCCGAAGATGCTGCACTCTCTCGTCAAAATCCGGGATCTCCTCGCCGAGCAGCAGCGCCCTGATGTACTCCGCACAGAGCTCGTCCTCCGCTGCCGGCCTGACGCCGCCGTTGCCCATGCACACGAGCGAGACCTTCTCCGGGTTCTTCTTTTTAATATAAGCCGCGATTGCCCGCGCATTCACGAGCGCCCCGCCGATGATTTCTTCGGCGTGGACGGCGTTCACGACCCCCTGGGTTCCCGCGCTGGTCGTGTGGATGATCCTCTTACCGCGCACATCGATCTTCTCTGCGGCTGACGGCGAGTTTCCGAAGTCAAACCCCTCGCACATCTTTCCGCCGCGCTCGCCGGCGAGGAGACATTCGGGGTCTTCATTTTTCCAGGCGAAGGCCTCCTCGATCCTGCCGACAGGCCGAATCTCGCGGGCTCCCATCGCATAGAGGTAACACTCGAGCGAGAAGGCGCGGAAGACGTCGATGATCACGGTGAGACCGTCGGCCTTTTTTGCTCCTTCGATTAAGTGGCAGATGCTGATTTTCATTTTACGGTTCCTCTTGTAGCGGCCTGCCGGGAATAACCCGGCATGCCGCTTTTGAGTGGGCTGCGGGAGGGGAGGGGCAGGGCAGGATGGAAATCCAAATCTCTTTGGGCTTATGTCTCAGAATCGGCGCGATGAATTTACTTGTCTCAATTCCTGCCATTTCACACACCAATCTTTTCACTGTAACATTCGAACTTATTTATTCACATAATGCAATCGTATCCGGCACTACAAGATTATCACTAAAGAATATATACTCCTTGGCTTTTCTTGATCCATTTGCGCTGTAGGTAAGATGCAAAAAGCTACTACGATACTCTCCATACAGTTCCGCAATTAAATCACATACATCATAGGTTACAATCCATTTTCTGGTGCATTTTTGAATGGCATCTTTAAGGCGTCGATGATCTATTTCCTGATATGCATTCATATACAATTCACTACCCTTAATCACATAAGGCGGGTCAAAGTTTATGAACGCTTTATAGTAATGTCGAAGCACTGCTGGCTCAAGGAAACGAAGCGCATCTAAATTATATATATCTATATTATCTCGCTTCTGATATATATCATTGATTTTTCTAACCAGTTCAGATCTGTTAAAACGAGCATCTATTTTATAATTTCCTGTTTGTTTTTTTCCGCCAATGACACCACCCATTATGACACCAGAAATATTCGTCCGGTTTAAGTAAAAGGCCGATTTGGCTAGTTCTATTGAAGGAGCATCATGCAAAGTCATATACAAGTTTCTCTGGTGCTCCCATTCATCTATAGTTAATGGAACCTCCATAATAAAACGACACAGTTCATCGGGCGATTCAAGAATTGCCTGCCATATAGCATAAATTGCTGGATCTGAATCGTTAATCACAATTCGTTTTACATCATTCTTGAATAAAAGTTTTAAAGCCAGCCCAGCCCCTCCGGCAAAAGGCTCTATATATGTGCCATGGAGATTATTAGCATCTATGATGGTTTTAACATAGCTATATAATTTAGTCTTCCCGCCAGGATACCGTAATGGCGTATATGTCTGTGGCATTTACATAGCTCCTTTCCATCAAGATTCTATTTCCATTCATTAGGATTTATTTCGTTATACATAGCGACTTTTTTGAACAATATCTTCAAATCGTAGTAGAACTTATTTAGAGTAGCTGTATTTTCTGGGTTATGTAACCAATGTTTAAATAGCAATTCAAAAAATGTCTTTTCGCTATTAAACAGCTCCTTTACAAACACTCTACGTTTCTTGTTTGCTCTTCCATTTGCTTCATCATCTTGAAATTGCTGCCATGGATCACGGATATGCTCCAAATAATAAGGCTTGCTATATCCTTTATCTACGATTACACGGTCCGTCCAAAAAGCATCATCAGCGTCATATATTATCTGAGCGTATTCTAAAAGGAGTTGTTCTGGAGACAATCCCGCCGGTGCATCGTGGTTGTTCTTTCCTGGTAAAGCGATAATGCAATTGGAGAGATCAGACGTATGGTCTCCATCCAACACACAAATGGAACTCATCGTCATGCGAAGCATTTTGCTATCTTTAAAAATATCAGACAAACTATCAGCTCCAAGGCTGGCCTTTACCAAATAAAACAGATTATGAACTGATGCAAATTCTTCTGGATGTTTATAAGAAAAATAATCAAACATCATCCCTAGCAAGAATCTGGCTTCTGCGTCTTCAGTAAAGATTGGAATTATTTTGTCTTGATATATATTCTCTTTTGTCAGAGAGCTCAAATGCATTTTGATTTTATAAAAATCAGGGTCATCCATTTTTACAACACTCGTAATGTTATCGAGAAGATAAATGACATTATCTTTTTTGGCAAGTAAATCTTCAATAGCTGACATACTATGCGTTGTAAATACCGCTTGAATTTTATATTGTGCACAATACTCCCTGAGAACATTTAAAACCTTAATCTGATACGCAGGGTGTAGCGTTGCATCTAGTTCATCCACAAGTATAACACTTTCGATATCACGCTGTGAGTTAATTGAATTATAGTAATACTTCAATGACACGATGGCCGCAAGAATAATATAAAGATTATCTTCACCGGCAGATATTGTATTCGAATCAATGCCTTCAAAATTACTTGAAAACTCAGCTCGCGTTTTTAAATCACCCATTTGCTGTGCTGAACTATATGTGATTTCATAGTGCGTGAATTTTCTATATAACTCGTTAATCTCATTTTGGTATTCAGCAGGAAGTGCTTTGCGTATGCCTTCAATTGCTTCGTCATTTTGAAATTCACCATAAGGCACAAGCCTGGACAACCCAAGATAAATAACGGGGCAATACGGCAACTTTTCGTGAGAACCTCTTTTGTATAACGGTTTGATTGCGTACCGGGTATTAATAGAAGAATTGTGACGTCGGAACCCAAGAGACTCCTGACCCCAATAGTCAACATTAAACAGCACTCCACTAACTCCGTGTGCAGGGTCATTGTATTGCTTATCACCACGTGTTAAAGTCTCAACTTTGGGGTTTGTCACAGCGTTTACGGCATTTATCACTTGTAGACATTTTTTATCGGTTACCCAATCACAACTGCTGGTAACCGCTTGAAGTGAATTGCTAAATAAGTGCAGTATGGATGTCTTACATGTACCATTAGTTCCAGAAATCGCGTTTATTCCCGGTGCGAAGTCCAGCTCTAAATCTTTAAGTTTCCGGTACTGTATTATGTGTAATTTTTTTATCATGTCTCCTCACTCCGCTTGGTTCTTTATAAGCAATGCGTCAAAAGCACCGCCTGCGGCCAGTAATATTCCCTTTATTAATACAACCTTTACCTTTTTCACTCTTCATTGCCATATAGTGAGCGCATTATTGCATCTCGATATACGTTTCCTTCCGGCAAGTCCATAGCCGAGAACGCTTCTTGAACCTTATAAACAGTTGTGCAATGCTCCTCTGTAATACCCAATGGAACAATTTCTCCATCTGCAGTATCAGAAAACGAGCTCAAGTAATCGTATGAAATGAAGTGAATTGATGCTGGCTGTGTCGGAAATTTAGGTATTTTATCCTTTCCGCCAAGTCTATTCAACACACGATCATAAACAGGACGCGGGCATACAAAGTAAAGTCCTGTACGGCATAAATCCTCTCGTTGCAACACCTGACCTTTGTATATAAGCTGCGGGATAATTCGTTTCGAAACATTCTCCCAGTTTAATCCAACTGTATCGGATTTCAAGGATCTGTCTTTTAATAACGCCGCTCTTGCCTCTCGATAATTTCCGGTAGTATCAATAGCCTGAACCTCAATGGCGGTAAATTCTATCAATTCACCTGTTTCATCTAAAAGCGCAAGAACCCAATCAACAAAATATGATCCTGTTCCTTTCCTCTGAGGCAGGCGTAACTCTCCACCCCATCCATGTCCAAAGACAGCAATAGCTCCTCCTTCGGTTTTTGCCCTGGCAACAGCGGCTCGGCCAGAATAGAGGTTGTATTCTTTTTTAAATGCGGATTGTGCTATAGTTTTCAGCATTTTATAGTCATCAGCGTATATTCTTATTGGGCAGCAAATGACATCAGGAGATTTATCTGAACTCTGATGTATAGAGCAGACACCAGAAACTGTACGATCTCGAGACAGAACTTTTGTGCACTGTGTCCCAAGAAACGGACACCTCTTTTGATTTGCTGCGCAAAGGGCAACGGCAGAAGAGTCCTCTGCTCGATATCCGAAGAATTCAGAGATATAGCCCGCCATATTATTTTACCTCCTGTAAAATAGACTTTATTGCAAGTCCAACAGCTTCTGCCAATAGCGGTGGAACTGCGTTTCCAACTTGAGCGAATTGTTCCGCTTGCGATCCTATAAAGATATAATGATCAGGGAACGACTGTATTCTTGCGGCTTCTCGGACCGTAAAGGATCGTTCTTGTTCATAGTGGAAAAAAGCTCCCCAATGCGGATCACACTTCGTTAGTATTGTCGATGCCAATCCGTCAGGTTTCACTCTTCCATACCGTTTTGTATGATCAGATTTTCTCGCAAGTTGCATTCCCTTTGGCAACATATCATCGGGTATGTCAGTCCAGTTACCGCCAGGTTTTATGTATTTCAAGCGCTCCAGATTGATTTTTGAAAGCTTTGGAGCTTCATGATTATAGACTCCGCTACTTCCTATGCGTAACCTTCTTTGATAATCGCATAGAGGAGCACAGAGATATTCTTTTACAGTAGCCCCTTTTTCACCAGCCTTAAGAGGCGGCAAATCACCTATAGCTTCTTGAACAGTAGTAAAGTGAGATGACGCTATTTCTGACGGATATTTTACCAAGACTTGTCCATCAAACGTTGTTGTGAAATTCGGCCTAATCGGAGCGTGATAAATCGGCTCGGGGAAAGCCATCGTAGGAAGCTCTGTTCCTCTTACGCCAATGATAATGGTTCTCCAACGCATTTGAGGAACCCCATAATAGGCCGCACCAAGAATTCGGACATCCGCCCCATAACCTAATTCGGCAAGAGAATCAAGAATTGCGTGTAATGTTGCCCCGTGTTCAAAAGACACTAGCCCAGGTACATTTTCTATGAGAACAGCTCTTGGCTGAAAGGCGTCCACAAAGCGAAGATATTCTTTGAATAGATGGTTACGTTGATCAAGCACGCTTCTAACTGGAGCATTTATTGAAAATCCCTGACACGGGGGCCCACCAGCTAAAAGATCCAGTTCGCCTTTTTGTAACCTAAGTTCTTCTCTAATCTGTTCAGCATCAAGTGTACGAATGTCAGCCGTTAGCACTTTCGCAGATGGATGGTTTTTCTTGTATGTCTCAGCGTATACCGGGACAATTTCTGAAGCAAAAAGGCTATGAAAGCCAGCCTCTGATAAGCCTTCTGATAGCCCACCAGCTCCGGCAAAGAGATCCAGCATTGTAAGGGTATTGCTAACCATCCTATATTCACCTCATATCAGCAGATTTAGTAGGCTTTTCGGCTTTTTCTGGAATAATCCAAATACGACTTAGCTTCTGAGCTCCGTCTATACGCCCGCTTTTGCAAAGAATTTGAACTTGACGTTCGCTAATTTCCCACTTTTTAGCCGCGTCTTGTACAGTAATATATCCGTTCACAAGATACCTCCATGAAGAATGGGTATAAATCAACAAATATATTATATTCGTTTAAGCGAAATTGGTCAAGCGGTTATACAGCGTTTCTATAGTTTTCCTGAATAATAACTTTATCGCTCCGTGTATACATTGTTTTTACGATTTCTCCGAATTGCCTTTCCAAAAAGTCTTGTCTTTAAGGAGTTTCACCTATTAAAAAGCAAACAGAGATCGGCTGGTATCTCAGCCTAGAACGAGTTGTGACATGAATCCGGTTTCACCGCACCGGTATATCCAGACACAAACCGGATGAATCAAAAAGCCGTGCAAAAAGGGGAGGAAGCCTTTTTGCACGGCTTTTTTGATTATCTGTCTCTCCGTTCTGCCTGTCAGACACGAACTCTTCTTGTTTGCCCACAAAGCGTACACTCCTCGTGGTCATATCCTTCTGTATAATCCCACCACAGAAAACTGTGCGGCTCTTCCTCATGGCCTGTCTTTACCCACAGATGACGACCTTGTGAATTGCCCGGACAGCCATTGTTCCAATCCGTAACAGGCGGCATAAAGATTCCTCCGGCGACTTCTCCGAGCTCGTCAGCTTCAAGGTTCCGCGACGCTGCGGCCTTTCCGGCTTCCTTCAGTTCCTCTAAAGTGAAAAAAAGGCCAAGTTCTTTTGCGGCCGCGAGGCTCTCTTCCGGCTGCATCTTCGCGATGCGCTCCTTTAAAGCCTTGTCGTTCTCAATCATTTCCACGAATTTTTTTGCGTTTTCCAGTGCCATGTTCTGTCCTCCTTTGTAATCAAGATATGCTGCTGTTATCCGTAGAGTAGTACGATTGCCAACTATTTATTTTAATAAAAATGAACTTCCCGGTCAATATGTGCGTCAGGAAAATTCGTCCGCCCGGACAATTCTCGAAACCAGCCCCTTATCATCCCGCTCGATCCTCACCACAAAATCAAACTTATCGTACTTGATGCAGCGCCAGAAATCCGTCTCCGGAAATATCTCCTGCCGCTCCGGATCAAAGAAATGCTCGCCGCCCTGAATCCGGAGATGCTGCACTCTCTCATCAAAGTCCGGGATCTCCTCGCCGAGCAGCAGCGCCCTGATATACTCCGCACAGAGCTCGTCCTCCGCTGCCGGCCTGACGCCGCCGTTGCCCATGCACACGAGCGAGACCTTCTCCGGGTTCCTCCTTTTGATGTAGGCGGCGACCGCCCGGGCGTTCACAAGCGCTCCTCCGATGATCTCCTCCGCGTGAACCGCGTTCACGATTCCCTGGGTTCCCGCACTGGTCGTGTGAATGATCCTCTTTCCCCGCACGTCGATCTTCTCGGCGGCTGAGGGCGAGTTCCCGAAGTCAAATCCCTCGCACATCTTTCCGCCTCGCTCGCCGGCGAGGAGACAGTCCGGGTCTTCATTTTTCCAGGCGAAGGCCTCCTCGATCCTGCCGACCGGCCGGATCTCCCGGGCTCCCATCGCATAGAGGTAACACTCGAGCGAGAAGGCGCGGAAGACGTCGATGATCACGGTGAGACCGTCGGCTTCCCGGGCACCTTCAAGCAGGTGATAGATACCAATTTCCATATTCTTTCAGTCCTTCCTGTATCAGGCTTGTTCTTCTGATACACTCGTTAATGTCTGTTCATTATAGCAGTTTTGTCAGGTATCCTCAACACAAGTTTGACAACCCGCCCGGCTCCCGGGCAAAAAAAAACAAGCCGGGCAGATGGCTTCATTTCCATCCGCCCGGCTTCCGCCGACATATTTATCTGTCTTTACTTGTAGCTGTGCACCCCCGGCAAAAACGTATTGACGCCGATGTAGGTAAAGAGCACCGCGATGAACCCGATAACCGCAAAGATCGCCGCCGCACGTCCGTTCCAGCCCCTGCGTATGCGAAGGTGCAGGTAGACCGCGTAGATCAGCCAGGTGACGAGAGACCATGTCTCCTTCGGGTCCCAGGACCAGTAACTGCCCCAGGCGCGCTCCGCCCAGATCGCCCCGGTCAGGATGCAGAGCGTGAGGAACAGGAGCCCGAGCGCCACCGAGCGGTAGCCGATGAGGTCCAGCTTCTCCTTGGACGGCACGTGGCGGTCAAGGAACCCCTGGTCCTTCATGCGCTCCCGCATCAGGAAAATGATACCCAGCACGAACGAGACCCCGAATCCGCCGTAGGCGATGATCGCCGAGGAGACGTGGAAGCCCAGCCAGTTGCTCTGCAGAGCCGGCATGAGGTCGTGCACTTCCTTGCTCTGCATGGCCGCATAGCCGATGATCAGGAAAATGACAGGCGCCGCAAACGCGCCCAGCACATGGAACCTGTACCGGACCACGAAGACCAGGCTCACGAGGCAGAGGCCCCAGGCGAAGCTCGTTGCGAACTCGTACTGGTTCGTGAGCGGCAGGCGGCCTGCGCCGATCCCGCGGAGGATCAGGGCGACCGTGTGCAGCACAAAGCCCGCCCCCTGAAGCAGCATCGCAACCTTAGCCATGTTCTCCTTCTTCGCCGCCACAAAGACGAAGTAGGCGCCCATCGCGAGGAAGTAGAGCACCATGATGACGGCGAAGAGTACATTTTCAATTCCCAGATAATTCATTTGAAACCTCCCTCATAAACCGGAAAACCTGCCTTCCGGCTTTATTTGAATTTTTCCGCAGCCTCCCGGAACTGTTCCGCGAAGAGCACGCCGCCCTTCCGGCTCATCCCGTGCACCGTCCAGGTGCCGTCGGCCTCTTTGAGCGCCCAGATTTTGGCCTCCTGGGTGTAAAATGCAAAGATCAGGCCAGCCAGAACCACGAGCCCCCCGATCAGCGCAAGGAACGTGAAGCGGTCCCGCTTCACCTGGATCAGCGTGAAATTCCGCGGGTTGTCAAAGGTGACCGTGTACTCGTCGATCGTCAGCTCCTCGCTCTCCATGAGCGCGTTCATGCCGAGCATCTGCCCCTGATAGTAGACCGAGTAGAGGTAGGCGGGGTTTTTGACCGTCGAGCTCGCGCTCATCGGCCCCTTGCCCTCCTTAAGCACATAGTCCGGATAGAAGGCGTTTAGGTAAATGACAAGATTCGGCATATCCGAAACCGCCACATACTCGCCGGCGTAGATCACCTCGTCCTGAAGTGCCTCCCCGTTCTTTTTGATGTGGATGTCAGCCGCCCAGCCGGTGGAATTCTGGTAGAATTTCATGCCGAAGATCGAAGCCGGGTTGTTCACGCTGATCTCTGCGCTCTCCTCCGCGCCGTCCGACGGCCGCCGCACCGTGATGCCCGCGGTGTACTGCTCCACCGTGTCATCCTCCCGAAGGCCGATGTCGAACGAGTCGATCGTGAGGATCACGCCCGTCTCACCGACCGGCTGGGAATCGCCCGGCAGACCGTAGACCGTGAACTCCTCCTTGGTCGCCTGCCCGAGCCCGAAGCCCAGGATGAGGAGCAGGACTCCCAGATGACAGACCCAGGCGCCCCAGAGGCCGATCCGGTTCTTCACCGAGTATTTCCAGCTGCGCTTCTCCTCATTTACCTCCGACTCACCGGATTTTACATTGCCGAAACCCATGGCCTTAAAAAAGCCATCCGGGTCCTTGATGCCGGAGAGCTCTACGCTTCCGGTCTTCCCCACTGAGCTTACAGGATCCGCCTCCTTCTTCATCATGTTGAGGATCGACGGCAGGCGGATCAGGTTGCAGAGAAGCAGGTTCAGGCATAAAAATGCAGACAGCACCACAAACCACCAGCTGTGAAACATATCGTCCAGCTGCAGTGCCATAATGGCTCCCGCCAGGCGCTCACCGTACTGGTCTGCGTACACCGCGTACGGCTGCTTCTGGGTGATAAGGCTCCCCACCGAGCAGGCCAGAACGAGGATCATCAGAAGTCCGATCGCGAACTGCATGGAGCTTATGAATTTCCATACTTTTTTCAATGTATTCATATTTTTAATTATATTGTTCTTTTCCCAAAAAAGAAAGGGGAAATTTCTTTCCCCTTTCCCATCGTTGCCGGTTCTTTTTGTTCAGGTTTCCTTATGCGAAGTACGTCATGCCCTCATTGATCAGCTCCTCCGAGCGGTTCAGGCAGTCGCGGGAAAGCTGCGAGTTGTGAGCGCCCTCAGAATTCTCGACATAGCAGAAATCGAAGTACCACTGCGCCGAGCGGTAGATGTGGCGTATCTTCTCCAGCTCTGCCTCGGTCTTGCTGCCGGACTGGTTGGCCTCGGCGAGCTTGTCCTTGAAATCGGAGAGCTTGTTGCCGACCTCGGTCTCGCGGCCCGTGATTTCATCCTGGATTCCGTGCACAAATGCAACCATGTCGGTATCGCCGTGGCACTCTGCGCAGGAGGCGAGGAGCTGTTCATTTTCAAGCGGGCTCACCAGCTTATGGCTGTGGTAGACGGAGCCGTCCACGGCTCTCTCAAGCGGCATATGGCAGTCCGCGCAGGAGAGGAAAGCGGCGTGCTTGCCGTGGGTGACGGTCTCGAGCTCCGGATGCTGGGTCTTCAGCATCTTAGCGCCGGTGCTCTCCTGGGTCCAGTCGGCAAAGCCGATGGAATCGTAGTAGGCGAGGATTGCTTCCGGTGTCATCTCCTCGAGGCTCGAGTACGGCATCGAGGTCTCCTTGGTCTCCGGTGCGAAATAGTACTCGATGTGGCACTGGCCGCAGACCAGCGTCGAGACGTTGATCGTGTCGACGTTTTCTCCGAGACACTTGTGCACGTAGGAGTGCGTGACGACACGCTGGCCTTCATTGCCCTGCATATTGCCGTGGCATGTGTAGCAGCTGATGTTCTCGCTCATCTGCTCGTAGACCTCATTGAAATCCATCGAGTACACTTCCACGCCCAGATCGTTGACCAGTTTGGTGAAGTTCGGGGTCTTGCAGGTTAAGCAGTTCGCGGTCGCGTGCGGGCGGGCCGTCGCCGCGACATCCTCGAGCGTGTAGGCGTGGCCGCGGGCACTCTCGTAGTCCTTGGCGAAGCCGTAGCCCTCATAGATGTTGACAAGATACGGATCCTCCTCGAGGTAGCTCACGTGGTAGCTGTTCTCGGAGTTGGCCCCCATGGAGACTGCGTGCTCCGGGAAGATAGCTGCCCACTCATCCGCCGTGATGACGCCGTCCGCGCTTGTCGTTGCGGGAGCGTCCACCTGCTTATAGACGATGTCCTCCGCCGTGATCGGGTTGTTGGCCGCAAGGGAAGGAGCCGTGTAGTACAGCGCCCGGTTTCCCGAGGCTGCGCCGAGCCCGAGGAACATGACAGCGCCCAATGCTGCCGCGCCTAAGGCTTCAAAAAGCTGTGTGTTTTTCATATGATCACCTGCCGTTTCGGTTTAGTCATTGCACAACTCATGCCGGAGCGTTACTTCTTATTTAAACATCAAAAGAAGAACTCCGGTACTTATTCTATTATATTGTACGATACCGTTTGTTTAAAGTCAAGTGCCGCGTCTCCTGTTAGAATCTCCTAATTTAAACATTCCCCATTCTGATTATTTGCAGCAACCGGTTGCGATTTTTTCCGCCTCTCTGTATACTGGTACGAGATGCTTACGTCATCGGAAAGGAACCCTATGAAATACGATTTCACAACCATCATGGACCGCCGCGGCCACGACGCCCTCGCGGTGGATTCCATCGGAAAGATAAGTTTCGGCCCCTCCGCGCCGGATCCGGGCTTTACCGCAATCCCCATGTGGGTCGCGGACATGAATTTCCCAACTCTGCCCGCCATCCAGGAAGCGATCATCAAGCGCGTGCAGCACCCCGCCTTCGGCTATTTTGAGGTCTCGGACGCCTACTACGACGGGATCATACGCTGGCAGAGGAGCCGGAACGGCATGACCGGCCTCACGAAAGAGGCGATCGGCTACGAGAACGGGGTCCTGGGCGGCGTCATCAGCGCCCTGAACGTCCTCTGCTCCAGGGGAGACAGCGTCCTTCTGCACTCTCCGACCTACATCGGCTTTACCTTCTCCTTAACGAGCAACGGCTACCGCATCGTGCACAGCCCGCTTAAAAGAGACGAAAACGGCGTCTGGCGGATGGATTTCGCCGACATGGAGGCGAAGATCAAGAAAAATAACATTCACGCAGCCGTCTTCTGCTCGCCCCACAACCCCTGCGGGCGCGTCTGGGAGAAGTGGGAGCTCGAGGAGGCCTACCGCATTTTCGAAAAATACGACGTCACCGTCATAAGCGATGAGATCTGGTCGGATATCATTCTCTCCGGGCACCGGCACATCCCCTCCCAGAGCGTAAACGACTATACGAAAATGAACACCGTATCCCTCTACGCGCCCTCAAAGACCTTCAATCTCGCGGGCCTCATCGGGAGCTACCATATCATCTACGACAAGCGGCTGCGCGACCGGGTTCTTAAAGAGTCCTCGCTCTCCCACTACAACGAGATGAACGTCCTCTCCATGCACGCCCTCATCGGGGCCTACACCGACGAGGGAGGGCTCTGGGTGGATGAGCTCCGCGAGGTGCTCACGCAGAACGTCGACTATGCGGTCGATTTCATCCGCACCAATTTCGACGGGGTGACCGTGCAGAAGCCCGAGGGCACCTACATGCTCTTCGCCGACTGCGGCGAATGGCTGAAGGCCCACGGAAAGACCCTCAGGGAGCTTGAGGAGATGTGCTGGCGCGTCGGTGTCGCCCTCCAGGACGGCGCGATGTTCGGCGGTCCCACAAGCGTCCGCATCAATCTGGCTCTCCCGCTCTCCCGGGTCATGGAGGCCATGGAAAGGTTAATGAAATATGTCTTCTGAAATGAAACCCCGCATCCCGGGAGCCGCCTTCGTGCTGGCGGCCTCCCTCTGCTTCTCGACGGGCGGCGTCCTCATGAAGTTCGTCCCCTGGAATCCGCTCGCGATCAACGGCGTCCGAAACGCGATCGCCTGTCTCGTGATCGGCCTCTACATCCTGGCGACGCGCCACAGGCTGAAATTCAACCTGACCGTCCTCATCGGTGCGGTCTCCATGGCCGGCGTCACGACGCTCTTTTCCATCGCAAATAAGCTGACCACGGCCGGCAACACGATCATCCTGCAGTACACCGCGCCGATCTGGATCGTGATCCTGATGTTTTTCATTTTCGGGAAAAAGCCCGACCGGACGGCCCTCGTCTCCATCGGAATCGTCTTCGCCGGGATCATCTTCTTTTTCCTGGACAGCCTCTCGACCGGCCGCTGGCTGGGCGACTTCTGCGCGCTCCTCTCGGGCATCTTCTACGCCGGGGTCTTCATGCTGAACAGCTTTGAGAAGGGCGACGCGCTCTCCTCGGTCTTCTTCGGGCAGCTTTTTTGCGCGGTCTTCCTCTCACCGCTTGCGGTAAATGAAACCATCTTTACGCCGCCGGTGCTCATCTCCGTCTTCCTGCTCGGAGCCGTGCAGGTGGGCCTCGCCTACATCTTCTTCACCACGGGCACGAAGTACACGGACCCGGTCACGGCCTCGATCATCAACGCGCTCGAGCCGATCCTGAACCCGATCCTCGTGGCGGTCTTCTACGGGGAGATGCTGGGGACCTTCTCGCTCATCGGAGCGGCGATCGTCATCCTGGGGATCCTCTACTACAACATCAAAAGCATACGGTCAAAGGCATAAAAATGCCCCTGCAGATAAAAGTTCTGCAGGGGTTTTCATTTTAGAGATCACATTCCTCAAAATAAACGTCGTGCACCGAGTCCGGATAGCCCTCAAGGCCCCTGACCTTCACGGGCCCTCCCCGGAGCGCTCAACAGCCATATTGATGGAGAATTGTTCTTTGTGCATCTCAAATCCTCCTTTTAGAAACGAATGATATTCCGCCAGCCTCTTATGTCAACCGGTTCATACCGCTTTTTGAGTTCCTTGACCATATTTCCGCCGCCTGCGTCCGGGATCACCACGTCGCACTTCTCCTCGCTGATCCCGAAGGACACCGTCCTCGGCGCGCCGACGTATTTTTTAAGTTCCTCGAGCATGGCCTTTCTGGTCGTTGCCGAAGAATAAATCCTCAGGATCTCCTCGCCCTCCCGGCAGTCGAAGGTATCAAGAACGCCCCTCACCTCGCCGGCCCAGGGCTCCTTCATCAGCCGCTCAAACAGGGCCTCCGTGCGCTCCTTTTTGTCGATCACCAGAAAATAGAGCACGTCATCCACAATATCCTCATCCGCATGGACATAGTTTCTGTAGGGCGAGCCCTTCTTCTTTTCGTACAGGGCCTCGATCGCCGCCTCGGCGCTCCCCGGGTTCTCCGGCAGCATGCCCGGCCTGAAGTGCCTGCAGTAGATCACCAGCAGATTTTCCCGCACGGTGTTGACAAAGAACGGAACCTTCTCTTCCTTTAAAAATGAAGACAGCTTCTCCGCCGTGCCTCTCTCCATCTTCTGCGTCTTCACGTACGTCGCGCTCTGCATGTCGTAGAGAACAGCCCCGTCCATCGCGATGATCGGAAGCCTTAAGCCGATCCCCTGCGTGAGCTCCCGCACGGTCGCCGGCGTCTGCTTCGTGGTGACCGAGAAGCGCATCCCGTCCTGGATAAACTGGTTGAGCCGCACTTTCGTGAGCTGCGAAAGGTTCCGGTCCTCCCGGAAGAGCACGTGGTCGACGCCCGAGACAAAGAGAGTCTCGCGGTCCCTGACACGCGGCAGATGGATCGAGTTCGAGAAGATCGCGACGCCCACCCCGATGGTCGTATCAAGTGTCCTGTTAAAGACAAAGAGGTAGGGGTTGACGTCCCCGATGTGGTTCATCGTGATGCTTAAAAAGACGACCGCCGAGAAGTAGGCGGACTCTCTGACCTTCAGGAGGACCGTCGAGTAGAGAACGATCCCGATGAAGGCGGCCAGCACCAGATAATAGGTCATATTATCATCATAGTGGGGCTCGCCGCCCGTGACGAACAGGGTCCCGAAGAGCGCGATCGAGCCCCAGAAGGCGCCGATCAGCGTTCCCGTGATGCGGTTTTTCCCCACTTTCAGCATGTTGGCGGTGTAGGGCTGGATGCACTGCAGCGCCGCGATAATCGAATAAAAGGGGGCTCCCTGCCTCCCCCTCAGATAATAGATCAAAAGACATAAAAATGCCGCCAGCACCGACCTCATGATCCGCTGGCCCGGCATCGGAAGCCGCTTTTTAGCGGCAGAATGTATCCTGTCTGTCATTTAAAAATGTCCTCCGCAAGTACCTTCGTAAACCGTCCGGCCGTATCCTCAAACATATGTCCCTCGTTGTCGCAGAAATCCTCTAAATCATGCGGGACCCGTTCATCCGAAAGGTAATCGATAAAGCGAATGCCCTGCTCCTTCGTGAGCGCCTCGAAGTAGGCCGAAGCGTCCTCGTAGGCCGCCCGGTGAGCCTCATAGGAGGTCTCCGGCACCGGCGTGATCACGCACGTAAGCGCGATACCCTCTTTTTTGCAGAAGGCGTGCAGCTTCTCAAAGTATTTCCGCTCATCTGCATTGAGATCCCCGCGGTCGAAGAGGGCCGGCACGTCCTCCCGCGTCGTCCCCGCATCCACACGGAAACGCGCGATAAAGCCGTCCTCATGGTAGCTCTGCACTTCATCCGTAAACTGAGCGATGTCAAAATTTTTGTAGGCGTCGCTTTGCTTCTCCCGGATGAGTCCCGGAAGATGGCCCGCCTGCTGGCGGTAGAGGTACCACTCAAACGGAGCGGTCCGAAAATCCGCCGTCAGCATCTTGTCGGCAAAGTAGCCGGCCTTGCGGACCGAGAGCGGAAACTCGTGGTAGAGCGAGACGTACTCCTTGGTCTGGTTCGGCCTGGCCACCCAGTAGGAGGGGTCGATCTCCAGAATGACATTTTTAAGATCCGTTCCGGCTGCCGCCTCTCTCACCAGGTAATACATGTCGATCGAGTGCTCGCCTCCCTGGGCGGCGTTGATGGCGCGGACGCCCGCGGCGCTCTCCAGCACAGCCGGGTCAATGCCGCACTTTGCGTGGGAGCCCCCGACGATCAGCGTGTCGTAATCCGCGGTCTCCATCTCATGATACATCGCCCGCGTGTAGGTGTAAGGGTAAAGAAGATAGGAAAGCAGTGCATTTCCCGCGAAAAAGAGCACAAGGATGATGAGCACTGCCGCCTTTTTAAAACTGCGCATAGATGAACCCTCCCGTGATGGCAGGCGGCTGTCCCAGAGCCGGCAGCATCATAAGTATGATCAGATACAGTGCGATCCGGAAAATGAAAGGCTTCTCCATGATAAACCCCGCAAGATCGGTCCCCCGCTCCTTCACGAGGCTCACGCAAAAGACGACCAGAGTCCCGAAGAGGATGATTCCGAGCGCGATCAGGGTGAAATTCGTGGAGCCGCCGGGTCCCACCGGAATTGTGAGGAGCTCCGCCGGGGTGAAGCAGGTCACTGCATTTTTCATCATGGAAAATGCCTGCCCCACCGTATCCGCCCGGTCAAAGAACCAGCTGATATTGACGAGGAGGAAGGTCCGCACGATTTGGAAGAGATAAAACGGCTTCGAATCCTTCCCGATCTTAAGCTTTTTCCTCATATCCCGGAAATTGTCGGCCAGCATGCCGCTTATCCCGATGATGAGGCCGTTGTAGAGGCCGTAGACGATGTACTTCCAGGCCGCCCCGTGCCAGACGCCGACCACCAGAAAGACGATGACGTTCGCGACCGCGATCGGCAGCGTCCGGGCGATCTTCTTGCCGAAGACATTTTTGCTCATCTTTTTAAAGGACCGCATCCAGCCCGACAGCGAGATCGGATAAAATACGTAGTCCTTCATCCAGGTGCCGAGCGTGATGTGCCACCTGTGCCAGAAATCGGAGATCGACACCGCAAAATACGGCTGCCGGAAGTTCTCATCCATCTCGATGCCGAAGAGCATGCCGATTCCGACGACCACGTCGATGCCGCCCGAGAAGTCCCCATAGAGCTGCAGCGAATACATGAGCACGGCGAAAATTGCAAGCCCCGGGTAGGACTGATACTCGTCGAAAAGCGCGTTCACGAAGTAGAGCGCGTTGTCCGCGATGACCATCTTCTTGAAAAATCCCCAGAGGATGCGGAGGATTGCCCGCTCGATCCTCGCGGCGTCCGCCCGGTGGGACGCATAGAGCTGCCCCGCGAGCCTCGAATACCGCGCGATCGGTCCCTGCAGGATCTGAGGGAAGAAGGACACAAAGAGCGCGAACTTAAAAAGATTTTTCTCAGCCTCCTGCCGCTTCCAGTAGACGTCGAGAAGATACCCCATCGACTGGAAGGTGTAGAAGGAGATCCCGAGCGGGAGCGCGAAGTCGACGAAGGAGATGCTCCCCCGCGTGATCCCGTTGATATTGAAAATGATAAAATTGGTGTACTTGAGGACGCCCAGGATCCCGAAGTTGAGGATCAGCACGGCGAGCATGATGAGCCGCCGCCTTTTGTCATCCGCCTCCCGTTCGATGAACCGCGCCCCGAAGAAGGTCGTGACCGTCGCCGCGATAAGGAAAATGACCAGCCCGCGGCTGTTCGCAAGATAATACATGTAGCTGGCGGCGAGCAGCCAGCACCACTGATATTTCCCCGGGATGAGGTAGTAGACCGTGACCGCAAGGACGACAAACAGGATAAAGAGAAGTGAATTAAGACTCATTTATGTAAACTCTTTCAGCCTAATGGCGCTATTATTGAAAACCCTTACATTTCATCATACCACAGCTCCCCCCTCCGGCAAAGTCTTTTTTACAGAGCGGGACGGTTCCGTTCATATTCCCGCCGGCCATCCCTCCTGCCTCCGGATCCCCGCATAGATGATGTAGGAGGCCGTGACCGTAAAGATGTCGGCGATCACCTGGGTCCAGACGATCCCGGTCATCCCGAAGAGCCGGTCCATGAGAAACAGGATCGGAATATTGAAAATGAGCTGCCGGATCACCGCAAGGTAAAGCGCCTCTTTACCCCGCCCGATCGCCTGCGTAAAATGCACCATGCTGAAGCACAGGAACATGAGCGGCGTCGCAAAGCACCTGGCTCTGAGGAACTGCGTGCCGAACCGCACCGTGTCCGCGTCCCCGATAAAGGCCCGCATGATCACCGGTGCGAAATTGTAATAGAGAATCACGCTCACGATCCCGACCGCCAGCCCGACGGCTCTTCCAAACTTAAAGACGGCATCCATGCGCTCCCTCATCCCGGCGGCATAGCTGTACGCAAGAAGCGGGACCATGCCGAGGCAGATGCCGACTCCGATGTTAAGGGGCAGCCGCTCCACCTTGAGGACGATGCCGATGGCCGCCAGCTCGATGTCCCCGTGGGCTGAGGAGAGCCGGTTGATGACAATATTGCAGAGGTCGAATAAGAACACGGCCGCAGCCGCCGGAATGCCGACCCCGAAGACCGATAAAAGGGATTCTCTCTTGGGATATTTTCCCTGCATGCGCCCCCTAAGGACAGTCTCGGCGCAGGCCTTTCGATAGGTGATGATAAAATAGACAAGAACCGTGAGGTTGCTTATGAGCGTCGCGACGGCCGCCCCCATGACCTCATACCCCTCCGGCAGCAGCACAAACATAAAGAGCGGATCCAGCGCGATGTTGAGGAGCCCGCCCATGCTGAGGCCGAAGGAGGCCTTGCCCGAGAGCCCGATGCTGCGAAGCATGGATGAGAGCGTGTTGCTCACTATGACCGGCACACCTCCGAGCACCACCACGAAAAACATGTACTGCCTTGCATAGGTGAGCACGTTGTCGCTCGCTCCGAGGAACTTAAGGAGCGGCGTCATAAAGATAAGGCAGAGAAATGAAAACATCCCCGCGGACAGGATCGCCATCCAGAGCGAGGCGGCCGATACGCGCGAGGCCTCCTCATCCTCCCCGCTTCCGATCAGGCGGGAGATCAGCGTTCCTCCTCCGCTTCCGAAGACATTTGCGATAACAATGGTTAACATAAAGACAGGCAGCACCAGCGAACAGCCCGCCACCATGTAGGGGTTGTCGGTCCTGCCTACGAACCAGGTGTCCGCCATATTGTAGATGAGCGTGATCAGCTGGCTCACAATGGCCGGCAGCGCCATCACACCGAGGGCGTGCGGGACAGAGTCCTCCTCAAATAAAAACCGCCTGTTTTTCATTTCCTTTGAATCTTTCTTTTTATCTTTTCAGATACTCCGCCGACACCGGAAAATTAAAATATGTATCCGGATACGGCTCATACTTCAGTGCAAAATGCCACCACTCGCAGTCGATCGGCTGAAAGCCGTTTCTGACCATCACCCGCTGCAGGAGCATGCGGTTCTCGTACTGCTCCTCCGTGACTTCCCGGCAGTCCGGGTGCGAGATCGGGCTGAAGAGATCGAAGGGGCTGCCCATATCGACCTCCTTCCCGGTGCTCATGTCAAGGAGCGTCAGATCCACCGCGCTGCCCCGGCTGTGGCTCGACTGCTTCGCGATGTAGCCTCTCGCAAAGAGCTCGGTCTTGTTAAGCTCCGGATAGAAGTAGGGCTTCATCCGGATGTCCTGGTCCTCGATCCCCCAGAGCACAAAATGCTTCACCGCCACAGCCGGGCGGTAGGCGTCGAACACCTTCAGCCGGTAGCCCTGCACGATGAGCTCGGAGGCCGCCGCCTTGAGAGCCCGCGCCGCCTCGATGGTCAGAAGCGCACAGGGCTCCTCGTATCCGTCGATGCGCTCCCCGATGAAGTTGTAGGTCGAATAATATCTGATCTCCTGCACGATGTGAGGCACGTAGTCCGCCAGCACGACGAACCCGGAAGGGTCCATGGCCGGATCATTTCTGTACTCGGTTCTCATCTCACAAGCCTCCTGTTCTGTCCCTTACTCTGATTCGAGATACATATTCCTGAATCTCGCAAGTTTCTCTTCGTCAAAACCGTACTCCTGCTCCATATAGTTCTCGTAGGTCCCGTACCGCTCCAGGATCTCGGACATCATCATGTCCGCCGACTCGGGCAGAACGCCGCCGATCATGGTGAAGAGCGATCTTGCGTTGTCCGACCGGGAGGCGAAAACCTCGTATTTTTTCATAAGCCCCTCGATCACGCCCTTCCGGCTCTCGTTGCTGAGAAGAAAATCCGCCTTGACCGCCTCCTCATCGACCCCCAGGGCAAGCAGGATCAGCATCGCGGCCACGCCCGTCCGGTCCTTGCCGTTCGAGCAGTGGAAAAGTAGCGGGGCCTTGCCTTCCAGAAGCCGGTCAAACATAAACCGGTAGGACTCATTCGAAAATGCCAGCGAGGCCGTGTAGCTCGATACCAGCACATCGGTAAGATTTCCCTTCTGGTCCTCATCGAAAATAAGACTCATGAGCTCCTTCGGCGAATTGAGATCATCCGGAAAATTCTGAAACGCGGCGCACTTATTGAAATACTCCGCCCCTTCGATAACCGGGTCCGGGCTCTTCCTTACCCCTTTTTCCGAACGGAAGTCCAGGATCGTCTTAAGCCCCAGCCTGCGAACCGGCTCGAGCTCATCCTCATCAAAAAATGCCGGCGCGGAGCTCCTTATAAGGAGCCCTCTCTTCACATATCTTCCGTCCTTTGTTCGAAGACCTCCCAGATCCCGGATGTTGCGTTCCGGCGAAATATCCTTGATGGTTTTATTTTTCGACATAGTTTTACCTCCGTGGCTGACGCATAGCAAAACTGTTCACAGCCCTACCAGCCGATCATCGCCTCCTGCACGGCTCCCTGCCGGCGTATCAGGTCATAGAGTTCCTCCGGCTCCTCGCGGCACCCGTTCTGAAGCCACATCCGCACCACGGTCGTCATACCCGTGAAAAAGAATGCCCCGTGGTACTCCATCTCCTTATCGGAGCCGCTTCCGAGCATATGGGCCGTAACATTCGATTCGTCGTACCGTTCCCTCACCATGTTCCATGCGAGCTGCAGTACGCCAAACCTTCTGCCCTCCGCCAGATAATAATAATAAAACTCCCGGTGCTCCCTTATAAAAGAAAAAAGCTCCGCGAAGCACTCCCTTGCGTGGGCATTCTCGTCAAGCTTCCTGAAAAACGTCTCCGTCAGCCTGCGGGACATGCTTTCCTCCACCTTCTCGACCAGATCATAGACATCCTGGTAGTGGGCATAGAAGGTGGACCGATGGATGTCCGCCTTCTCGCAGATCTCTCTCACGGTGATTTTACCGACCGGACGGTGCTCCCGGGTCATCATCTCATACACCGTCTGAATGATTTTTCTGTCAGTCTCCCGGTTCAATCGATTGTTTTTGACATTCACGCTGCTTTCCCTCGCTATTAATCCGACACATATCGTGTTATTATCGGTTGAACTTATGTCATACCACAACTATACTAAAACTGTAATAAAAAAACAAGTGTCTGCTTATTGATAAAAATACAGTCCTTCAAGGAGACCTCACTATGAAAAATGAAAAGCTTATGCGCGAAGGAAGCATCACGGAACTCCTCGTAAAACTCAGCCTCCCCGTCATCCTGATCATGATGGTCACCGTCCTCTACAATATGGCCGACGTCTTCTTCATCGGCAGGTCCGGCGACCGGTACCAGCTGGCCGCCATCTCCCTGGCAGGCCCGGTCTTCTCCGCCATCTCCGCCTTCAATACGTTGATCGGGTTCGGCGGCTGCACGGCGAGCTCCATCGCCCTCGGCGAAGGCCGGGAAGATCTGGTGAAGCAGTACAGCGCCTTCGTCCTCTACGCCTCCCTCGGTGTCGGCATTGTGCTCGGCGCCATGATCATCGCGGGAATGAACCCTCTTCTCTCCTTTCTCGGAGCCGATGAGTCCACTGCCGCCTACACTGCGGAATACCTCCGGATCCTGGCCCTCGGCGCGCCTTTCATGATCATGAGCGGCGCTCTGGGCAACACGGTCCGCGCCGACGGAGATGTCAAAAATGCCATGCTGGCCTCCCTTGCCGGCACCCTGCTGAATGTCGCCCTGGACCCCCTCTTCATCGCGGTCTTTCACTGGGGCTGCAGCGGCGCCGCTCTCGCCACCGTCATCGGCAATATCGTAAGCCTGCTGCTCCTGCTCATAGCCGTGTCCAAAAAGAGTGCTTTTTCTCTGTCCCCGAAGGATTTCACCCTCCGCAGAGACATTTCTCTCCATGTGCTGAGCCTCGGTTTCCCGATGGCGGCCAGCACGCTGCTCATGAGCTTCAGCTCCACCGTCTCGAACCGCCTCACGGTCTCCTACGGAAATGAAGTCATCGCCGCCCGCAGTGTCTCCGGCAAGAGCGCCATGCTGATCCCGATGATCGCCATGGGTTTCTGCATGGGCGTGCAGCCGGCCATCTCATACGTGTACGGCCGCAGGGATCTGGCGCGGCTCCGCAAAATCGTCCTCGGCGTAGGCGGCGTCTGCTTTGTCTTCGCGGCAGTCATGTCCGTCTTCTTCTTCCTCTTCCGCGGCCAGTTCGTCGCGGCTTTCAGCCCGGACCCGGAGATCATCTCTCTGGGCTCGCAGATGATGCTCGGCACTCTGCTGGCTGTTCCCGTCGAGAGCGTCTACCATATGTGCTCCACCTATCTGCAGGCCACCGGGAAAGTCGCCTACGCGACCCTGACCTCTCTCCTGCAGAAAGGCCTGGTTTTTCTCCCGGTCCTGCTCCTCATGGAGCGCCTCTTCGGGCTTTCCGGTATCATCTACGCGAACGCGGTCACGACTCTGATTTCCACGGTGATCGCCCTTGCGCTCTCGAGCAGCTGGAACCGGCAGATTGCCCTTGCCTGCTGACTTCCGCAGCCGTATGCATGAAAAACACCCCTTGGAAACTCTCCGAGGGGTGTTTTTATTATGTACGAACGTATTTACTTCCGCCGTTTATCCCGGCAGTTTCATCTCGATGTTGCTGAAGCTTGCTCCGCATCCGTCGGCAAAGACGCCGATGTGGGCCCCGTTCGTCGAGTGAGCGATACGGGATCCGAGCGCCTTCACGCCGTCCACGTACATGACGACGATCTCATTCTCGCATACCAGTTTGACATGGTGCGAGTCCGCACGGTTGAAATCAAACCTGGTGAATGCCTGAGGATCATAGGTCTCGAGGTCTGTGATCTCCAGGCCTTCGTAGCGCAGCACGTTCCGGCTGGCATCCAGACACAGCGCATTCCAGGTCTCATCGCTTTCGCTGCCGCCGAATGCAAATCCGACGCGGCCGTCCTCATCCAGTGTCACATCGCACTCGAGCGTCATCGAAGCCGGCCGTGTTCCCATGTCCGCCAGCGCGTAATCACCGGACTCCGCCGAGAGCGTGATATTATTGCCGCTGATCGCAACATCTCCTCTCACCGCACCGGCATTTACAGGCCTGTCCTCAGTGAAATACCCGTCGAGGGGCTCGGGCGCCTTAAGACCCAGAGTTCCGTCCTCATGCCGGACGATCTGATGGACCATTACATTTCCGGCCCACTGGTAGACACCGGAGTCCGAACTCAGGCCGGCCTGGCCGATCCATCCGCAGAGATACGTGTTGTCCGCCATTTTCGCCGGCTTGGCCGCGTAGAAGACGAAACCGCTGCCCTCCGAAATGCCCTTGCCGTCGAGGATATTGTCTTTCGGCGCCACAAACGGTCCGTCGATGGAATCGCCGATCGCATAATAGGTACAGCAGTCCCAGCTGTAGGTGAGATACCAGGTGCCGCCCATCTCAAAGAGGGCCGGGCACTCGCACATGTAATGAGACATCGGAGCGAAGATCGGTCCGAAGAGCTCCCAGTTTTTGAGATCCGTTGATGTGTACTTGAGCACGACGCCGCCGAGCGTCTCCTCATGGGCCGCGATCAGGAGCCAGTAGCACTGATCTCTCTCCACCCAGAAGACCTCCGGATCACGGAAATCATCCTTGGAGCAGCCTTCCGGCGCATAGAAGAGGACATCACCGTCCTTGGTCCAGTTCTCGCGGTCCGTGCTTGTCGCATGCATGACGCATTCCTTGCCCTTGCCGGCGTTTCCGGTATCATTATGACCTGTATAGAAAAGATGATATCCGCCGTTCTGATCCTGCATGACGCAGCCGGTTCCCAGCGCGGGGTCCGGCTCGGACATCAGTCCGTAATTGAGCGCCATGCCGTGGTCCGTATAGCCTGAAAAATCAGACGTGCTGTATTTGTAGACCGGGTGATAGCCCTGCCCGTTATGGCCGGTATCGTAGAGATAATACAGCTCCAGTTCGCCCTCGTCGGTCACAAAAGGCATGACATCTCCGACGTAAGCTCCTTCCGGCGCGGGGTAAAGATTATATTCCACAGCCTCGTAAGGTTCGTCCGGGAAAGCCTGAAACGGCGTTTCTTCTGCGGCTTCCGTCGGAGCCGGTGCCGTGCTTTCGGCTGCCGGCGCGGCAGACTCAGGTGCCGGCTGTTCTGCGGATGTGCCGGCGCCGCCGCAGGCCGAAAGAAGCAGGGACAGGCTCAGAATCAGCGGGGTCCAATACTGTTTTTTGCGCATTTGCGTTCTCCTTTCCGTGTACACTTAAGAACGTTTTTCCCGGTTATCAGAAGTAGTAAACCGTATCCGATACCAGATTGATCGGTTTCGGAAGAGCGTTCTCGTATTCCAGCATGTGTTTCATTCCGATTCCTCCTTTTGCTTTTTCAGACCGGCTTATGCACAATATTTAAGAAAATTTTTCCTTTTGGTGCCACCGCCGCCAATCTGTGCATCTTGTAAACTTCGAGTACATTAAAGTATAAAACTATCGTTACGCATTGTCAATTTATTATTGTCGTAATGTAGCATTTATAATTAAGAAGCGTTTTATCTATCCGGATTCGTCGGTTTTCACATCCATCCCAGTCTCCGCGGTTTACATTTTGTAAAAATTGCCTTTTAAAAATCCCCGTGTTATAATAGCCGGGATATAAGAATCAATAATCCCGAAGATATGGAGAATACTATTTTATGGCGATGAGACGAGTCACCATGCAGGAAATCGCAGCCGCCTGCGGCTTATCCAGAAATACGGTTTCCAAGGTTTTTAACGGGAGGGGTTCCGTGCCGGATACCACGAGAAATCTGGTTCTTGCGAAGGCCAGGGAGCTCGGCTATTTCTCTTTCACCGAAGAAGAAAGACCTGAACCAAAACCGAGCGGAACGATTGCCCTCCTGACACAACATAAGCTCCTGAGTCATAATTTCGGAGCTTTTTTTATCACCAGTTTTACCGACCAGATCAGCCGGTCCGGTTACACCATGAAAATGTTTGAAGTGTCCCCCAGTGAGATCGCGGCAAGGCAGCTGCCGCCGAATTTCGATCTGGAGCATACGGTCGGCATCCTCGGAATCGAGCTCTTCGACAAGAACTATCTCGATATGATCTTTTCGCTGAACAAACCGACGGTTTTTGTGGACGGATATGCCCGTGCGAATCATCTGCCGATCAAATGCGACTTTGTCTCCATGGAAAATATCGCCAGCGAGGAGGCTCTGGTCAACCGGATGATCGCCGGCGGGGCAAAACGGATCGGATTCATCGGCGACATCGAGCACTGCAACAGCTTTTATGAGCGCTGGGAAGGTTATTGTGCGGCGCTTGAAAATGCAGGTCTCACCGTCGACAAAGACGTCTGCATTCTGGAGAAGGACAGCGATCTCTATGGAAATATCGAGTGGTTGCGCAGACGTCTTGAAGCCATGCCGTGCATGCCGGATGCCTTCGCCTGCGCCAACGATTTCCTTGCGATTCACCTGATGAGCGCCCTGAAAAAGATGGGGCTCTCCATCCCGGAAGACGTGATGGTTACCGGCTTCGACGGCTCGCTCGAGGCCGCTGTCATTGATCCTCCGCTCACGACCGTCGAGATTGCCTCTTCCGAGATCGGCAAGCTTGCCGCCTTCCTTCTCGACAAGCGGATCGAGCTGCCCGATTTCTCCTATCACTGGACCTACGTAAAGAGTGAGCCGGTCTGGGGACAGAGCACACTCTAAGGCATAATTTTCAACAAAAACGGGGACGATTCTTTTTTGTTCAAAAAAGAATCGTCCCCGTTTTCGCCCAAAAATTATGCCTCACCCCTGCACAAACCGGATAAACGCCTCGGCATCCTCAAAGCCCTTAAGCTTCGCCGTGTACATATAGCGGCCCATCTGCGGCCAGTTCATCGGCGGCATCTCCTCCTGCATCACCATGTCTGCACCATACCGCTCCATGATCTCCTCATGGGTGTGGGTGTAGGTGTGGCCGTCCTTCCGGCTCGCATAGACGCAGTAGAAGTGCTCCGGCCCTTCCGGCTCGCGCCGGCCGTCCGTGGCGACCATATCCGCATAGATCTGATACACGTTCGTCGAGTGAGCGAAGTTCATCATGTCCGGCGTGTACCCGCCCGCCGGCCGCATGTTGACCTCCAGCGCGGCAAAGTCCCCGACCTTGCCCAGTCCCTTGCGGGCCTTCGTCAGGCGGAAGAACTCGAGGTGCACGAACCTTCTGTCCACACCGAACGCTTTCACGGTCCGGCGGCCCAGCTTGCGGAGTCCCTCCGGCACCTCCGGGCATGTGTAATACTTAAGATCAAGGTCCTTCACCACAATGTCCATGACCGGCGGCCACACCGTCATGCTCTCAAAGAGCGGCTCGCACTTAGAGTCCAGTATCGCATCGTAGGAGCATATGATTCCCTCGATGAACTCCTCCATCACGTAGGGAACCTCGGGGAGCGCATCAAAAAATGCGTCAAACTCGCTGTCATTCGTGAGCTTCCATGTGTCCGTCGCGCCGACGCCGACGTTCGGTTTGACGATCACGGGATACCCGACCTTGTCGATAAATGCACGGCCCGCCTCCCTCGTGGAGACGACGCTCTGCCGCGCGGTCGGGATCCCCGCCTCAAGGTAGATCTTCTTCATCAGGGACTTTTCCTTGATGAAGCCGATGCGGTCCGACCGGATGCCCGTCGTCACGTTGAAATCCGTGCGAAGGCGGGCGTCCTGCTCCAGCCAGTACTCGTTCATGGATTCGATCCAGTCTATTTTTCCGTATTTGAATGCAAAAAATGCCACCGCCCGGTAAACCTGATCGTAATCCTCCAGGCTGTCCACGCGGTAATACTCCGTCAGCGCGGCCTTAAGCGGCGCCTCGAGCCCGTCGTAGGGTGCGTCGCCGATCCCCAGCACGTTGATCCCGTTTCTGTGCAGGCAGTCGCAGAACTGCCAGTAGGTGTGCGGGAAATTGGGTGAGATAAATATATAATTCATGGCTCTTTTCTCCTTTACTTCTCCTTTTCAGTCGTTCAGCAGAATGGGCAGGAAATAGCGTATCTGCTTGAACCACCAGGGCCAGTCATGCGCGACGTCATAGCCCCAGAAATCGCACCATGCGTGGATTCCTTTATTTTCAAATACATTCTGCAGACGTCGGAGGGTACGCACACCCTCCTCCTCCCAGGCGCCCTGTCCCACGCAGAAGATGATCTTCTTCTGGTTGTAGAGCTCAATGTAGGGGTGGTCTTTGGGCATATTCGGGAGGAAGCGCTCCGGAGAGTTGTCGTAGAGCGTCGAATTCATGAAGCCCTCGAAGAAATAATCCGCATTGTATACGCCGGACAGCGCCAGCATGCCCCTGAAAAGATCCGGCCGGCGCAGGAAGGTGATGGCCGCGTGGTCCGCGCCCATGCTCATCCCCATCGTGAAGGGGAGGCTGTCATTTTCCGCACGCATGAGCGGAATCACCTCATCCACGATATAGTGGAAATACTGCTCCTGTCTGGCGGCGCGCCACTCCTTAATGCCGTCCTTCTGGGACCAGCTCTCCAGATCCACCGTGTCCACGACGAAGAGCTGGATACGGCCCTCCTCGAGATAATCGCTGATTTCACGGATCACGCCGAAGTCCTCGAACTGGCGGCACAGGCCGTCCTGCGTCGGAAATGCCAGAAACGGAACGCCGCCGTGGCCGTAGATCATCATGTTCATGTCCTTCCCGAGGGAAGAGCTATAGTGTGTCAATGCTTTCGTAAGCATACGCAATCTCCTTGTTTTTCATTTTCATGAGCGCCGCGCTTACGGCGCCGCTTAAAACATCCTAACACAAGGAAGGCCGGATTTCAATCACCCGGCCTTCCTGAAGACATCTTTTACCTGATAATCTTTGCCGTCTTCGGCACATGCTCACAGATATAATTCAATACAAAATCAAAATCCGCATCCTCCGCGTAGACCTGGTTGTGCTCCAGCACCTGGTTCACGTAGATCACATGCCGGCGGCGGACGGCCTTCACCTTACGCACGTCCCGGAACACGGACATAGAGCTGTCTCTTGTCGCCGCAAGGACGCCTGCCCCCATCATGCTCATATTTCCTACAGCCTCACCGACCGCCGCTGCCAGCCAGCCGAGAGCCTCGGCTTTCCCGAAATCCTTACGCATCTCCTTAAGCTCCACGCCCTTTTCGTCCATGGTATAGAGAACCTGGTAGGTCCAGCCGTGCATGGCCGCAACGATCAGGTAGGCGATGACGCTGATCACCAGCATCACGAGAAGGAGGATCAGGAACACTTTGAAAAATGAAAGGACATCACCGGCGTCCCAGTATCGGTAATCACCTCCGATCAGACTGATCACTCCCAGAAAAGCCAGAACGATGCCGAAGGACAGAAGCATGACTTTGAGAACCGTAAAGAGGATCGTCGGGTTCTTCAGCATCTCGACTTCATAGACCCAGCGGTATTTGCCGTCGGGGCAGAGATAAATGTTCTCGGAGACCTTCCTTTCGGGCACGGGTTCCGTTCTTTTACTCCCGGGTTTTCTGACCGGCTTTTCCTTTCGTTCAATCACCCTTTCGATCCGGCATCCGCATTTTTCGCAAAAACCGCTGTCATCCGGGATCTGCGCCCCGCAATTCGGACAAAACATATCGATTCTCCTTTCATTATGTTAATCTTTTCGGCCGCAGGAAGTGCTTTTCCGCAGTAACGGCAGAACTTTGCATCCCCGCTGACGCTTTTGCCGCCCTCTCTTTTCTTTCCGAATCGATCCGGTCAATCAGTGACATTTAAGGAAATTATACCCGGTTTCATCCCAGTCCGGGTATGTGACAGAAAATTTTGCAATGCACATTTTACTTGTCACACTTTTATGGTATTCTGAAGGAAGGAGGTGCTCTTTATGGTTACTGAAAGGATCAATGAACTGTTCGAAAACCTGGAGGCAAAAAACGGCCAGGTGGCGAAGCTGGCCGGTTTTGACCGGACCAATATCAGCCGCTTAAGAAGCTCCGGGAGGACTCCCGAAAAGCACAGCCCGACAATTCGAAAACTGGTCACGGGACTCTATCTCTATGCAGACAATCGAAATGAGCTTGGGAAGCTCTGCGGATATGTCGGCGCGGATCCGGGCGGTTCCGCGGAGGAGATCACGGACAAGATCAGGGACTGGCTCTATGAAGGAGAGGCGGAAAATGAAAAAAAGGCCCCCGCATCAGGGCCGCGTCCCGGGAGCACGCGAAAGCCGAAGACAGTCTATCGCTTCTTCGGGGAGCGCCTCGATGCGGTGATGAAGCTGACGGACCTGTCCAACACCCGGCTTAGTCATGCGATTCACATGGATGTGTCCATGATCAGCCGCTTCCGGACCGGCGTCCGCACCCCTGTGCCCGGGTCCGATGTGCCATCAAGCATCACCACCGTCCTGTACGAAAGGGCAAAAGCCACAGGAAAGCTCACAGGCCTTGCAAGGCTCATGGATATTCCCCCCGACATGGCCGACGATGCAGCCCTCCATGGGTGGCTGTTTGATGACGGGCACAGCGGCGACCGGGAGGCCGGCATTGCGGAGAGCCTCCTCGGGTTCTTTGACTCCTATTCCGTCGGGGCCCACCCGCCGCTTCCGTCACCGGAAGCTGTGGTGACGGAAGACATCACACAGTCAAAACAGACCGAATATTTCGGAACGGAGGGAATCCGCAGCGCAGTTCTCCGGTTTCTTTTTGATGCGTGGAGAGAAAATGCCGGGCTCCTTCTGCTCTATTCGGATGAGGACCAGTCATGGATGACCGGCGACAGAGGTTTCCTCATGCGCTGGGCTTCCCTCATGAGCGCCTGCGTCAAAAACGGAACAAGGATCCGGATCATCCACAATGTGGACCGTGATCTTGCGGAAATGACAGACGCAATCAGAAGCTGGCTCCCGCTCTATATGTCCGGCATGGTGGAATCCTGGTACAGCACCCGGAAGCGCAACCCGCGGTTTTCCCACACCATTTTCCTCTCCCCGGGAAAGGCCTGCATCGAGGCCTTCCATCCCATCGGAACAGAGGCACAGGGCGTCTACCATTACTATACGGATCCGCAGATCCTCGACGTATGCCGGTCCGGATACGACAGCATGCTGGAAGCCGCGGCTCCGCTCCTCAAGGTTCCCGCCGTTTCCGTTTACGAAGGCGATTCCGATATCACGTTTATCCGGAGCGGGCTTTCCGTGGCGACCATGCCGGAGGAGCTGGCGCGTTCGTTTGATGAGCCGCAGCTTTATGCGGAATGGAAAACGCTTCATGATGCGCTGCTCTTTCGGTTAAAAAAAGCAAAGGTGAACGAGTGTGTCACCCTTGCCGATGATGAAGATCTGTTTTCCGGGAAAGTCCGGGTCGAGCAGTTAAGCGGAATCAGGGAGCTCTTCTATACGCCTGAGAAGTATGCGCAGCACCTTCGAAACATCATCCGGCTCTCCGAAGAATATCCCGCCTTCCGGTTCTATGCGCTGCCGGAGACGCCGTTTCCCAATATGAAGCTGATGATCGCCGGCGACATGGCGGGCATCGTCCACGCGAAGAGACCCGAGCTCTCCTTCGGCTTCAACCATCCCCTCATGTGCCGGGCCTTCCAGAGTTACGCCAGGACCCTGATGGAGCAGTACAAGATGGACCGGAACACCTTGAGGAAGATGCTGGAGGGCAAGTGTCTGTAAAATGATTCAGATATATGTAAAGCAAGCTTGACATTTCCCCTCTCCGTATACTATACTAAAAATGTAAAGCAAGCTTTACCTGTTCGGAGGACCTCATGAAAAACCGTATCGCAGAGCTGCGCAAGAACCGCCATATGACCCAGCAGGATCTGGCCGACCTTCTGGGTGTCACGCGGCAGACAATCATCTCGTTGGAGGGAGGCCGATACAATCCCTCGATCATACTCGCCTTTAAACTTGCGAGAATGTTTGACATGCACATCGAAGATATATTTATCTATGGGGAGGATGAGCCATGATAAAAAAGAATCCGAAGCCGTTCTATATTCTTATCATCATAATCGCCGTCGTGTTTCTGATACTGCCCGCGCTGGGGCTGAATCCGATTATATTCAGCGCGGCAGGAGGCGGACTCATCGCCTACGGTCTCAGCGGCCTTAGGGTATACAGAGATCCGGAATACGCAAAACAGATGGAGATATCCAATCAGGACGAGCGCCT
The DNA here is from genome assembly GCA_900317515.1 of uncultured Eubacteriales bacterium. Classification (GTDB taxonomy): domain Bacteria; phylum Bacillota; class Clostridia; order Lachnospirales; family Lachnospiraceae; genus Chordicoccus. Next base: position 674 of record ONHA01000008.1, on the reverse strand, counting down.
TCATTATATAGCGGATAAATCCCGGAGCATGACGCTGAACATTGTGCTCTGCGGGCTGGGGGCTGGTGGAATCATTCTGCTGGCGCTCGGCTATAAGCCGTACGGCTATGGCTGCCTCCTTGCCATGTGCGGGATAGCCCTGCTGTATTTTATCATCTACCAGGTTCTGAGCCGCAGATATTAAGAGGCCCGGGCGGTGTGCACCCGCCCAGGCCTCAGATCATCACGGCCTGGCACAGGCAGTACACCCTGATCTTCCCTGCCAGGTCTTCCTGCGACATTCCCTTTGATTTTCGCAAACGATCCGGGATTCACAATGCTGATCCTGTCGGAAAAGATGTCAATTTCGTGCTGAACAGGAAGATCATAGCGGGCGTGGGCGAAACTGTTAATCACAGCTTCTCGCATCGCATCGACCGGAATTTCAGGGATCTCCTTCCGATGGATCCCGTCGCCCTCCATTTCAACCCGCCAACGGATATTCTTGATAATATACCAGACAGCAACGTCAATCAGCTGAAAAATGTTGTTTTCTCTCTCATTTCATCTACTTGATTCTTCCACCTCTTCCATTCCAGGTATCTGTTTTCTCCAAGTTCCCAAATATTCGTTTCCCCTTCGCCGACGAACAGAGGATCTCCGCACAGCTGATACCCTCTTGGTTCAAAAAACTC
>ONHA01000009.1 GCA_900317515.1 uncultured Eubacteriales bacterium | reverse complement strand
TTTGGTTTGTTCCGTTTCACGAAACTGTAAAGAATTTTCGAGTCTTATATGTGTATCACTGTTCAGTTATCAATGTGCTTGGCCTTGTCGGCCGCAACTTCTCTAAGATATCACAGTTGCTTTTGTTTGTCAAGCACTTTTTTGATTTTCTTTAGAAGTTTTTTTCTGTACCGCTCTTTGCGTTGCCGTTTTTGCGGTGCAGATGGTATACTATCACGCCTCAGAGGATTTTGCAAGCACTTTTTTCACTTTTTTTCGATTTTTTTTAAGATTTTTTTCGAGGCCTACATCTGGTACAAAAAGGACTTCGGGCGGCCCAAATCTTGTATGCACCACTCGAAGCCCGATCGGCCGTATGGACAATATGTACATGTCTATTCAAAATCGTAACTATTCAGCACCCCCATTCGCAGCCGCTGAAGCGGCTTGCTCATGTCGGCGGTCAGAGACGCTTCGCGCCTTGACCGCCTCATAAAAAGGCATGGTTCTTGTTCGAAACGCAAGCGTTTCGCCCTTCAAACCACACCTTTTTATGAGGTGCTGAATAATTACTCAAAATCAAATTCGAAGGCCCCGTAATCCGTCACGACCCGGTACTCTCCGCCGCCCGTCCGGACACAGGCCTTGAGCGGTCCCTTCTCGTCGGTTCGGCCCTCAAAGCGTATCTTTCCCGAGACCGAGGCGATGAGGAGCGAGGACTTATTATATAGAAGAATTTCATTTCCGCACAGAGCCGCGGACACTGCCTCAAAGTCCGTCTCCTGCGACGCCGACCGCCCCGAGGCATCCCAGACGGTGATCTCCCGGGATCCGCCCTCGGCGCCGTCCGTGAGAAGCACCGCGCGCTTCCCGTCCGAGACCGCCATGAGGATCCGGGCGTCCATCTCCTCCGAGACGAGCTCCTTCGGCTCCCTTCCCGCGCGGAAAATGAAAACCCTGTTGTCCCCCGCCGCCAGCACGCGTCCGCCCGGCAGCGCAAAGAGCTCCGGTATCACCGTATTTTCATAGACAAAGCTCGCCGTAAGCTCGCGATTATTCTTATTATAGAAGCGAATCTCGCTCTCCCCCGTCGCGGGCCGGATGCCGGCAAAGACGAGGGTCCCTTCATTTCCCGAAATGGCGGCATCGATCGGCACAAAATCCTCAAATGTGATGCCCGTCTCAAGGAGCCCGTTCTGCCCGTCCGTAAAATAGGCGGAAATATCGCCGTCCTTCACGATGAGGACCGCATTTCCCCCGGATGAGACCGCTCCGTTCCCGATGAGCCCCCGGGTCTTTAAGGACGCGATAAAGCCGTCCCGCCCAAAAAGGCAGGCCTCCCGGCCGCCGCGGTCCAGCACGAGCGCGTAACTGCCGTTCACCCTGGCCTCGGGTCCGGTCATCTCAAACGGAGTCTTATCGATCTCCGTCATGCCGGTGCCCAGTACCTCCGCGCCGGCCCGCGAGTAGCGCAGGATCCGGCCGCCGAACGTGACCATCCGGGCATCCGCCGCGCCTCCGCCGGCAACCTTTCTCACGGAGTATTCTTTGTAGGGCCGCTCCCGCCGGTACCAGTTGACCGCAAGCAGAGCTGCCATCACAAGCACACAAATAAGAGCCGTGCGCATATACATGGCTCTTTTCCGTGCGGTACTTCTCCTCTTCACAGTTCCGTTCTCCCGTCAAGGGCGCGCAGGAGGGTCACCTCGTCGATATTTTCGAGGTCGCCGCCCACCGGCACGCCGCTCGCGATGCGTGTTGTTTTGATTCCCGTCGGTTTGATCAGCCGGCTCACATACATCGCCGTCGTCTCTCCCTCCAGGGAGGAGTTGGTCGCGATGATCACTTCCTTCACATCCCCCGAGGCAAGCCTCACCATCAGCTCCTTCAGGCGGATGTCGTCGGGGCCGATTCCCAGCATCGGCGAGATTGCCCCGTGGAGGACGTGGTAGACGCCCTCGTATTTTCCGGTTTTTTCGTACGCCGCCAGGTCTCTCGGCGTCTCAACGACCATGATCGTGGACTTGTCCCTCTTCGGGCTCGCGCAGACCGGGCAGAGCTCGGCGTCCGTGAGCGTGCAGCAGCATTTGCAGTAGCGCACGTTCTGCCTCGCCGACACAATGCTGTCCGCGAGGCGCTTCGCCTTCTCCTCCGGCTGGCTGATGATGAAAAATGCAAGTCTCTGCGCCGACTTCGCTCCGATTCCCGGAAGAGAAGACAGCTGCTCGATCAGGTCGCTGATGTGACCACTAAAATAGTCCACCGCCAAGGCCTCCCATGCCGCCTGCCATCTTGCCCATCATGCTCGTCTGCTCCGCGTCAACCTTGCGGAACACTTCGTTGATCGCAGCCACGATCATGTCCTCGAGGGTCTCGACATCCTCCGGATCCACTGCCTCCGGGTCGATGTGAAGTCTCAGGACCTCGCGCTTGCCGTTCACGGCGATCTCGACGGCTCCGCCGCCGGCCGTCGCGGTGAATTCCTTCTCCTCGAGAGCCTTCTGGTTCTCCTCCATCTGGCGCTGCATGCGCTGCGCCTGCTTCATCAGGTTGTTCATGTTTCCGGGCATCCCGGAAAATCCGCCTCTTTTTGCCACGTCATTATTCCTTTCATATATTTATATGAAATGATCCGGTAAGCTCAGCCTTCCGCATCAAAATCATCAACCACGTCTATGGGCATCCCGATCTTGGACCGGTCCCGTAAAATATCATCGATCTTCACCGCGCCGAGCCGTTCATTTGAATCATCCGAGCGCATGAGGACCACATCCGCGTGAACCTTGAACCGGCGCGCAATGGCTTCCTCAAGCCGTTTTTTCACGTTCTCGGCGTGTCCTTCCTTGAAGAGCTTGCCGTCCCAGAGAGGCTCCTCACCGGGCTTCGGCTTCAGGTACAGGGTGCAGTCGCCGGCGCTCTCCCCGTTGTAGAAGGGCCGCGCGTTCTTTACGACCGTCCAGGTCACCTGGCTGTCTTCCGCTCCGGTCCTGAGGGCGTTCGTCACCTCGCTCCAGTCGGCTGCGATCCTCACAAGCTCCTCCGGCGCCGCGTTCGGCGGCACATAGTCCGGATCCGGCTCGGGCTCTTCATTTTCCGGCTCGAAAGAGCCCTGAGAGGGCGCTGCCTGAACCGTGATCCCGTTCGCTTCCAGATCCTCCAGCTTCTCCTCGAGGAGGCGGATCCGGTCGAGCACCGCATCCGAGGTGCGCTCCATCTGGGGCTTTGTGAGCTTCACCAGCGCGACCTCCGTGAGCACCCGCCGGTTTGTGGCGTTCCGGAGCGAGTTTAAGAGCTCCGAGAGCACCCTTATGTAGCGCATGACCGTGCTCTGCGGCACCCGGGCCGCCATCTCCTTCATGGCCTCCCTCTGCTCCGCGGAGACGTCGACGACGTCCTCCGACTCGTTCTCCGAGGTCCCGATAAGGAGGAGGTTCCGGAGGTACCAGATGAAGTCATTTACGAACTGGCCGACCTCCCGGCCGTTTTCGATCATTTTTTCAAAAATAAAAATACTCCGCCCCGCATTGCCGCGCGCGATCTCCGAAAGGAGCTCGGTGTAGACGTCCGTGTCGACGGCGCCGAGGGCGGCCAGGGCCTTCTCATAGGTGATCTCCTCGCCGGCATAGAAGGCAAAGCACCGGTCAAGGAGCGAGAGCGCGTCGCGCATGGAGCCGTCCGCCGCACGGGCGATGAAGCGAAGGGCTTTCTCCTCCGCCTTTACATTTTCCCGCTCAGTGAGCTCGCGCATCCGGTCAGTGATCGTGTCCGCGCCGATCCGGTGAAAATCGTACCGCTGGCAGCGCGAGAGGATCGTGATCGGGATCTTCGCGACTTCCGTCGTCGCCAGTATGAAAATGACATACGAAGGCGGCTCCTCCAGCGTCTTAAGGAGCGCGTTGAACGCGCCCGTCGAGAGCATGTGCACCTCGTCGATGATGTAGACTTTGTATTTTCCCTGGGCCGGGCGGTAGCGGACCTCCTCCACGATCTCCCGGATGTTATCGACGCCGTTGTTGGAAGCGGCGTCGATCTCGATCACATTCATCGCGTTTCCTGCCGCGATCGCGCGGCAGGAGGCGCATTCATTGCAGGGGTTTCCGTTCTGCGGGTTCTCGCAGTTGACAGCCCGCGCCAGGATCTTGGCTGCCGAGGTCTTTCCCGTTCCCCTCGTACCGCAGAAAAGGTAGGCGTGCTGCAGCCGGTCCGATATGACCTGATTTCTCAGGGTTTTGATCACATGGTCCTGGCCTTTGACCTCGTCAAAGACCGGCGGCCTCGCCTTGCGGTAAAGGGCAACGTAGGACATAGTTTAGTCTCCGAAAGAAATTCCCATGTATTTTGCGAGTTTTACGGTCTGATCCTCCGGATCGACCATCTTCAGCTTGCCGGCGCTCTCCTCAAGCGGGACCTTGACGATCTTGTTGTTGACCGTCGCGACCATGCAGCCGAATTCATTGTTCATGATGAGCTGAGCGCAGTAGACGCCGAGCTTCGTGGAGAGGATGCGGTCGAACGGATCCGGGGAGCCGCCGCGCTGTACGTGACCCGGTACCGTGACGCGGACTTCGTAGCCCGTGCGCTCGGTGATATCATGCGCCAGCTTGTAGGAGACCGACGGATACTTCTCGAGCATCTTCTCCATGGCCTTTCTCTGCTCTTTCTTGCCTTTTTCCGCGATCTTCTTCGGGATCGCGCCCTCGGCGACCGCCAGGATCGTGAACTTCTTGCCGCCCTTGTGGCGCTTCTCGATGGCCGCGCAGACGCTGTCAAGGTCGTAGGGGATCTCGGGGAGCAGGATGATGTCCGCACCCGAGGCGATACCGGCGGAGAGCGTCAGCCAGCCGACCTTGTGGCCCATGACTTCGACGATGAAGACGCGGCCGTGGGAGGAGGCTGTCGTGTGGATCTGGTCGATGGCGGCCGTCGCGATGTCGATCGCGCTCTGGTAACCGAATGTGAGGTCCGTGCCCCAGATATCGTTGTCGATCGTCTTCGGAAGGTGGATGACGTTGAGCCCTTCCTCGCGGAGGAGGTTCGCGGTCTTCTGGGTGCCGTTGCCGCCCAGGATGACCAGGCAGTCGAGGCGAAGCTTGTAGTAGTTCTGCTTCATGGCTTCGACCTTGTCGAGTCCGTTCACGTCCGGCTCGCGCATGAGCTTGAACGGCTGGCGGGAGGACCCGATGATCGTGCCGCCGCGAGTCAGGATGCCTGAGAAATCGTCGGACGTGAGGAGCCTGTGGTGGCCGTAGATGAGGCCCTTGTAGCCCTCTTCGAATCCGTAGACTTCGAGCTCATTGCAGTTGTTGGAGAGGCCTTTGACGACGCCGCGCATCGTGGCGTTCAGGGCCTGGCAGTCACCGCCGCTGGTTAAGAGACCGATTCGTTTCATTTTCCTACCTTCTTTCTATGAAATTTTTAAAAATACGCCCGGATCCGCACCGGTACAGTTGGTTATATTATACCCCACGCGCCCGGTATTTACAATTTTTTTCGTTTGACTTTTCCGTTTGACATTTCCCGGATTATCGTATATACTTCAATTTATCCGTGCAGCCGGGGCATTAGCGGGGCCCTGTAACCTGCAGTCCGCTACAGCAGGGGCCATGCCGATCCGAGGGCCAGTCTTTATGGAGCTGCCCTTCTTAAGTGGCGTTGACGTCTGGGTCTCATGCGGCGGAAACCTGTGAACCGTGTCAGGGCAGGAATGCAGCAGCACTAAGCAGGAGCTTCCGGGTGACGTGAGGGTGCCTGGGCTGAGCAGGCTGGGGAGGTAACGTCTGTGGGGCCTGGTTCGGAGTGAGGCGCACGGATTTTTTTGTTCAGTAAATTCGGGGACGGTTCTAAAAGAACCGTCCCCGTTCGCGTTTATCAATGTTCTTTTTTCTTTCTCCTGATCCGCCTCTTCTTCCTCTCGCTGTCAAGATGCCTCTTATAAAGCACGATCGCAAGAAGCAGCACCCCGAGGACCAGCACGACGAGAAGCACCCGAACAAGGCTCATCAGCACCCCGCTCTCCTTCTCCGGCGCCTTTGTCGGAGCAGGGGCCTCCGTCACGGCCGGAGTCTCCGTCGCCGCCGGGGTCTCCGTCGGTGTCTCTGTCGGAGCCGCCGTCACCGTCGGGACCGCCTCCTTCTCGGCACTCCCCACGAAGATCTTCTCATAATAATAGTTGACCCGCCCGTCAGCCTCCTCGGTCCAGAGGTCGTCAATGCTGAAATCGTTGGCGATCGTGACGCTCCCCAGCACCTTTCCGTCGGAGCCCGTGACCGGGACATTCTTAAAATTATTGAACCCGTACTCGAAAAGCCGCTTCATATCGCCGAAATCGTTCGCGTCCGGACCGTGCATGGTTACGCAGACGAGGGTCCGCCCGTCCTTCTCCGCCGCGCCGACCAGGGTCCTCCAGGCGGAGTCCGTGTAGCCGGTCTTGCCGCCGATGGCATTTTCATAGTACCACTCGCTCTCCGGGAGGATCAGCTTGAAATGATTCTCGTAGACGCGGCTCTCCTCCTTCGTGTTGGTCGGCCCGACCTTGTAGACCTGCGTCGAGATGATCTTCCGGAACTCGGAATTCTGAAGCGCCTCCCGCAGGATGAGCGCCATATCGTTCGCCGTTGTCCAGTGCTCCTCGTCCGGGAGCCCGTGGGCATTGTGAAAATGCGTCCCCGTACACCCGATCCCCGCAGCCCGCGCGTTCATCATGTCGACAAACGCCGGCACCGAGCCGCCGACAAACTCCGCGAGCTGGGAGGCGATGTCGTTGCCCGACTTCAGCATCAGCATGTAAAGACACTGCTCCACCGTGAACTGCTCCCCGAGGTCCGGATTGACATTGGAGCTGCCGCTGTAGGCCTCCGCCATGCCCGTCTCGGTCATCGTGACGACGTCGGAGAGGTCTGCATTTTCAAGCGTGAGGAGGCAGGTCATCACCTTCGTGATCGAGGCCGGATAGCGCTGCGTGTCCCGGTTCAGGGAATAGAGGATCGCGCCGTTCTCCGCGTCGATGAGGACCGCTGAATCCTCCCCGATGTCCTCCATGTGGGGCCAGTTTGTCATGTAGCCGGTCAGCGGGTCGGAGGCGTATACCTCCCGAGGCATGAAGCATGAAATAAAAACCGCAAAGACCGCAAGCGCAGTGATAATTTTCCTCATAGCTGTCTCCCTGGATAAAAAAACAGAGGGAACTGTCTTTACAGCTCCCCCGTCAAGCGGAGAGGATGGGATTCGAACCCATGCACCGGAAAACCGATGACCGCATTTCGAGTGCGGCTCGTTATGACCACTTCGATACCTCTCCAGATTCAGATATGAATAAAAATGAAATCACTCCATGCCGGCAGCCCCTTCTCTCTTAAGCCGCTTCCGCTCGGCATCCCGAACCCGCAACTCCTTAAAGAAGGCTTTCAGCATCTCACTGCACTCCTCTTCAAGAATCCCTCTTGTGACCTCGACCTGATGGTTGAAGCCCTTCATCTCAAGGAGGTTCGTGACGGACCCGGCGCAGCCGGCCTTCGGGTTCATGCACCCGATGACGCACCGCGGAATCCTGGCCTGAACGATGGCGCCCGCGCACATCGGACACGGCTCCAGCGTGATGTAGATCGTGCAGTCCTCGAGCCGCCAGTCACCGATCTTTCTCGCCGCCCGCCGGATCGCGAGGATCTCCGCGTGAGCCAGCGTGCTCTTGTCGGTGTTGCGGCGGTTGTACCCGCGGCCGATGATCTCCCCTTCATGTGTGATCACACAGCCGATCGGCACTTCCCCGAGCTTTGCAGCCCGTCTCGCCTGCCTTAACGCTTCCCGCATGTATCTTTCATCTGTATCCATACCCGGCTATTATACATGATGATAATTTCAAATGCAACCCTTTTCTTCGTTTTCGGTCTGCATTTCACGCCTCATTGTCCCGCGTCGTCCCGCCCGGCCGGTAGGTCACCGGCAGGCATGTGAGCGCTGGGAGCTTCGAGCGGTCCTCGCTCAGCAGTATATCCACCGCGGTCTCCGCCATCTTCTCCACCGGCTGCACGATCGATGAGCAGTAGGGTGTTTCATCAAAATTCATGAGTCCGTCAAATCCGATGACCTGAACATCCTCCGGAACCGAAAGCCCCATCTCTTTAAGCTTCTTTACGATAATGACCGCCAGCTGGTCCGTACTGCAGAATATACCGGTATACTCGGGCCGTCCGTCTCTCACATGATCTCTCAGAAAATCGTAGAAAGGGTTAAACCCGTCCTCGTCGTTTAAGTGGATCACATGGCAGGGCACTTTGTTCAGCTGACACCAGGACTCAAAGCCCGCCTCCCGCTTGTCCGGCTCGCCGATCACGGAGGACCCGATCCGGAGGAAGAGAAGCTTCCTGGCTCCCAGCTCCACAAGTTTTTCCGCCGCGAGCTGCCCGCCCCCATAGTTGTCGGCCGCCACACAGGGCACCCGGTTGGTGTAGAAGCGGTCGATGCTGACAAACGGCACGTCCTCATCCATCTCGATATTCGGATTGTAGGTCAGCGCGATGATGCCCTCGACCTTGTGCTGCTGCGCGAGGCGGATGCACTTGTTTTCCATCTCCATGTCGCTCTCGGTCGTCGCAAGAAGCGTCCTCATGCCCCTTGTCATCAGGACCTGGCAGATATAGTCCGTCAGGAGCCCGAAAAACGGATGCCGCACCGACGGAATGATCAGCGCCACGATGCCCGTATGGTTGGTTTTGAGGCCTTTGGCGTAGCTGTTGACCTGGTAGCCCAGCTTCTTGGCGGCCTCTTCCACCCTGACGCGGTATTCCGCACCGACAGGGATGTTGTTCATCACCTTAGAGACCGTGCCGAGCGCCACCCCCGCCTCCCGGGCAACGTCTTTCATGGTGGGGTTTGAGCGTTTCGCCTTCATCACATTCCCTCTTTAGAACTTTCTGATCTCGTCTTCTTCCTCGTCCGCCGCCGCACTGATCGAGCGGATCTCAACCTCATAAGACGTCGTCTTATTGACATGCACCTCTACCGTGTCTCCGACCTTGTGATGCAGGAGCGCTTTTCCGAGCGGAGAGTCGATGGAGATAAGCCCCTTCAGGGAATTTCCCCGGATCGTCGTCACGATGCGGTACGTCTCCGTCTCGTCGTCATCCGGAAAATAAACTTCCACCGACTTGTTCATCGTGACCTCGTCGTCACCGCCGTGGTCCTCCACGATGACGGCCGTCCGGATCATGTTCTCCAGATACCGGATGCGGCTCTCGTTCTGGTTCTTCTCCCGCTTGGCCGCGTAATATTCAAAATTCTCCGAGAGGTCGCCCTGAGCTCTCGCCTCCTTCACCGCCTCGATGAGCTCGGGGCGGAGCTTAAGCTTCCTCTCTTCGATCTCCTTTTCCATTTTTTCAATGTCCTGCTTTGTCAGCCGGTCATGCATTTTCCTAATCCTCCTCGATCACCATGAGTTCCAGGGAGTCAAAATCGATCTCTTCGATAAAGCTGTCCTTTCGAAAATGAACCCTGCGCGTCTTCTTAAACTCACTTATGTTGGCATCCAGCCAGATCGGCTTCCCGAGGTCGAACCGAAGGCAGATCTCGTAGAGTGCGCCCAACACTTTGTGCGTGCGAGTCTCATCTGACACATCCTCGATCACCGTGTCGCGCAGCATATGGTTGTCTTTCCAGATTTTTCCCCAGATGCGCATCGTTTCATCCTCTTTCGCAAAACCGGATCCGCGGGTTGTATTTCCCGTTCCATTCATGAAAATAAATATGCGCTTTCATGAACACTGTTCTCATTATACCAGAAACTTTCATAAAAACCACCCTCTTTAAAAAGAAAAAACAATATGTTATACTGCAAAAAGCAATACGGAGAAAGGAGTTTTTCACATGGAATATACGTACAGGACCCGCGGAACCTGCTCCCGGGCCATTCACTTTGACGTCGAGGACGGAAAGGTGAGAAACGTCCGCTTCGACGGCGGCTGCAACGGCAATCTCCAGGGCATCGGCCGGCTCGTCGAGGGCATGAGCGTGGACGAGTGCATCGCGCGGCTCTCCGGGATCTCCTGCAGCGGCCGGCCGACATCGTGTCCCGACCAGCTCGCACGGGCGCTCACCGCAGCCAAGGAAGCATAAAATAATACCGGCGATATCCATACAAAGGATATCGCCGGTATTATTTTACGGAAAAGCTTTACAGACCCAGAACCTCACGGATGTTCTTCTCGAAATCCTTCGGGGCCATGCCGCCGATCACGTTCTTCACGACCTCGCCGTTCTTGAAGAACAGGAAGTTCGGGATGGACATGACGCGGTAGGGCTCGATGGCTTCCTGATTGTCGTCGACGTTGATCTTGCAGAACTTCATCTTGTCGCCGAACACATCGCTCATCTTCTCGAGGACCGGAGCCATCATCTTGCACGGGCCGCACCAGTCTGCGTAGCAGTCAACAAGCACCGGCTTGTCGGCCTTAAGAACTTCCGCCTCAAACGTAGCATCTGTTACCTGTACAACCATTTTATTTCCCTCCTTTGTGGTGTACCGCGATGAGCTTGCCGATTCGCTTGCCCAGCGCGGAAAATTTACGCTCGTACTCGGTCATGATATTTCCCTCATTCATGGCCGGATCGTGATGCAGATCATACGTGTACGAAACAAGCTCCCAGTTCTCCGCCTCCCGGATCTCCTCCAGCGAAAAATCAAAGAGATCCATGTTGTCCGTCTTGAACTCGAGAACCCCGCCGTCCTTCAGGAACTTCTTATATATATGAAGAAACTCCCTCGAGGTCAGCCTCCGCTTCGAGTGCCTCGCCTTCGGCCAGGGATCCGAGAAATTAAGGTAGATCCCGTCGACCTCGTCCTCCGCGAAGATGTCCGGCAGCTCCTTTGCATCGTTCCGCAGAAAATGAAGATTCTTCGGCGCCTCAAATTTCTCCCGCGTGTTCTCCTCAAAAAGGAGCTTTCCGGCGGGGTCCTGCGGGGCTTTTCCCTCCATCTTCTCGGCGGCCCGGAAGAGGACGCTCTCGTAGCGCTCGACGCCGAGGTATTCATTTTCCGGATGACGGGAGGCGAGCTCCATGATAAAGCTCCCCTTGCCCATGCCGATCTCGACGAAGAGGCTCGCGCGGCGCGCTTCCTTCCAGCGGCCCTTTTTCGCGAACGGGTCATGCACCACGTACGGACTTTTCATCACTATTTCTTTTGCTTCGGGTATATTTCGTAATCGCATGCCCTAATTGTACAACATTTTGTGTAAAATGAAAAGCACTTTACAATCAGCGAAACCATACAATACCAACAATTTTAATTATTTTTTTATTGCATTTATCGTGCAAAACACTTAAAATAAAAGTTGGTATGGCATCTTAGAGAGGTTGGTAATGGCAGCATTGGATATTCAGAAAACTTTTACGGAAACGTTCGGCGCCGGCGGAGACATCGGCTGCTTTTTTGCGCCCGGACGCATCAATCTGATCGGTGACCATACGGATTACTGCGGGGGACATGTCTTCTCATGCGCCATCTCCCTCGGCAGTTACGGCGCGATACGGCGGCGCTCCGACCGGCAGATTCTCCTCGCCTCCAAAGCCCTCGGCACGGACGGTATCATCGAGGCTTCCCTTGACTCGCTCGAAAAAACGCGCATGCCCAGCTGGCTGCTGCTCCCGTTCAACATCATCCGTTCCTTTATCGCAAAGGGCTGCACGTTCGACAGCGGCTTCGAGATCGTGATCGAGACCGACCTCCCGACCGATTCTGGCCTCTCCTTTACCGCTTCCCTCGACATCCTGACAGCCATCATGCTGCGCGACACATTCGGGTTCTCCGACATGGACAACCTGGGGCTCGCGCTTCTTGCGGCTTATTCGGAGGAGACCTTCGGCCGCACCATGTGCAGCCTGACGGACCTTATCGCCTGTGCGCTGTCAAAGGAAAACTCCGCGATCTACATCGATTCGAAGAAGGTCCACTGCGAGTATGTCCCGCTCTCCCTGAAGGACAATCAGATCATCCTGACCGGGAGCCAGATCCGCCACGGCAACATCCGGGACATTCTGAGCCAGCGCAGGCGCGAATGCGAGAAGGCCCTCAAAAAATTCCAGTCCGTGCTGCACATCACGGCGCTCTGCGACATGAACATGGACCAGTTCGTGAGCTGCAAGGACGTTCTCATGGATGACACCTTAACGAAGCGGGCCCGCCACATCATCTCCGAGAACCAGCGTACGATCCGGGCCAACTCCGTTCTGAAAGCCGGCAGCATCGCGAGCTTCGGCCGGCTTTTAAATGATTCCCACCGCTCCTTAAAGGAGGACTACGAGGTCACCTGCCCGGAGATCGATCTTCTGGTCGACCTGGCCATGAAGGTCCCCGGCGTCCTGGGCAGCCGCATGACCGGCAAGGGCTTCGGCGGCTACACGCTGACTCTCTTAAAGACGGATGCGGCGGAAGAGTTCAGGTCGAACATCGCCCTTAATTACTCCCGCCTCTCCTGGCTGGACGCCGAGTTCTATGTGCTGAAGCCCGGCAGGGGAGCTGCAAGGATCAATTGAAGGGATTTTCATTTTTCTCAAAATTACACAGATTATGCGTAAGTTTTTCATGGAAAAATCAAGAAAAACAGCAGATAATAAGCGGGAAGACAACAAATTCCCGCTTTCTTAATGAAATCAAAATCCTGCTGATTCAAGGAGGTCGTCATGTTAAGTTCATCTATCAAAAAGCTCGTGACTTACGGCTGCGAAACCGGTCTTCTGCCGGAGTGCGAGAAGGCCTATGCGACAAACCTTCTCCTCGACTGCTTCCGCGAGGAATACTACGAGGAGCCCGCGGAAGAGTACAAGGATGTGGATCTTGAGGAGACCCTGAAAGAGCTCCTTGACGAAGCGGTTTCCCGCGGCATCATCGAGGACGGCATCGCCTCCCGCGACCTCTTCGACACCCGCCTCATGAACTGCCTTGTGCCGCGCCCGGCCGAGGTGATCCGCATGTTCCGCGAAAAATACGCGGTATCTCCCGCGGAGGCGACCGACTGGTACTACAAGTTCAGCCAGGACACCGACTATATCCGCCGCTACCGCGCGAAGAAGGATGTCCGCTGGAAGACCCCGTCGGCCTACGGCGACATCGACATCACGATCAACCTGGCCAAGCCGGAGAAGGACCCCAAGGCCATCGCCGCTGCCGGCAAGGCCAAGTCCACGAAGTATCCGAAGTGCCTGCTCTGCCGGGAAAATGAAGGCTACGCCGGCACGCTGACCCACCCCGCCCGCGAGAATCACCGGATCATCCCGATCACGATCAACAACTCCGACTGGGGTCTCCAGTACAGCCCCTACGGCTACTACAACGAGCACTGCATCTGCTTCAACTTCGAGCACACGCCGATGAAGATCGACCATGCAGCGTTCGAAAAGCTCCTCGACTTCGTGACCCAGTTCCCGCACTATTTCCTGGGCTCCAACGCAGATCTGCCGATCGTCGGCGGTTCGATCCTGGCTCACGACCATTTCCAGGGCGGGCGCTACACCTTCGCGATGGAGACCGCGCCGATCGAGATTCCCTTCACGGTCCCGGGCTTTGAGGACGTGGAGAGCGGCATCGTCCGCTGGCCGCTGTCGGTCTTCCGCCTGAGATGCGCCGACCGCGAGCGCCTGGTCGCTCTCGCCGACAAGGTCCTGGCTGCCTGGAGAGCCTACACCGATGAGGAGGCGTTCATTTTCGCCGAGACGGACGGCACGCCCCACAACACGATCACCCCGATTGCCCGCATGCACGACGGCAAATACGAACTCGACCTCGTCCTCCGCAACAACATCACGACGGAGGAGCGGCCGCTTGGCGTCTACCATCCGCGCGATGCCTACTGGCACATCAAGAAGGAAAATATCGGCCTCATCGAGGTCATGGGCCTCGCGGTCCTGCCCTCCCGCCTCAAGAAGGAGCTCGAGGATCTCGGCGAGATCCTGGTGAGCTCCCGCGCCGCCGGCCTCTCCGACGAGGCGATCGCCGATAAGGTCGCTGCCGATGAGGCGCTCGGCAAGCATGCGGACTGGGTCCGCGAGACGGTCCTTCCGGCTTACGCCGAGATCACTGCCGAAAATGTCAGCGACATCCTCCGCCGCGAAGTCGGCTTCGTGTTCACCCGCGTACTCGAGGATGCAGGCGTCTACAAATGGAACGAAGAGGGCCACAAAGCGTTCATCCGCTTTCTTGAAACACTGTAATTTTCAAACGGAGGTATAGAAAATGAAGATCCTTGTCACCGGCGGTACCGGATTCATCGGAAGCCACACTGTTGTTGAACTTTTAAACGAGGGCTATGACGTCGTCATCGTCGACAACCTCTACAACTCCAAGGAACTCGTTGTCGACCGCATCGAGACCATCACCGGCAAGCGCCCGACCTTCTACAAGGTCGATGTCACCGACCGTGCCGCGCTCACCGAAGTTTTTGAGAAGGAGCCTGAGATTGAGGCGGTCATTCATTTTGCGGGCTATAAGGCTGTCGGCGAGTCCACGAGAAAGCCGATCGAGTACTACACCAACAACCTCTACTCCACACTGGTCTTAACCGACGTGATGCGCAATCACGGCGTGAAGAAGATCGTCTTCTCCTCCTCCGCCACGGTCTACGGCGATCCGGCGATCATCCCGATCACCGAGGAGTGCCCGCTCGGCGAGCGCACCAACCCCTACGGCGAGACCAAGGCCATGCAGGAGCGGATCCTGACGGATATCGTGAAGAGCGATCCCGAGTGGCGCGTCATGCTGCTCCGCTACTTCAACCCGATCGGGGCCCACGCGAGCGGCCTCATCGGCGAGGATCCCAAGGGCATCCCGAACAACCTGCTGCCGTACGTCGCTCAGGTTGCCTCCGGCAAGCTCGAGAAGCTCCACGTTTTCGGAAATGACTACCCGACACCGGACGGCACGGGCGTCCGCGACTACATCCACGTCGTGGACCTCGCGAAGGGCCACGTCGCGGCGATCCGCGGCATGGAGACCCTGCCGGGCGTCCAGATCTTCAACCTCGGCACCGGAATCGGCTACAGCGTCCTCGACATTCTGCACGCCTTCGAGAAGGCCTGCGGGAAGACGCTTCCCTATGTGATCGATCCGCGCCGCCCGGGCGACGTCGCGACCTGCTACTCGGATCCGACCAAGGCCCGCGAGGTCCTCGGCTGGGTCGCCGAGAAGAGCCTCACCGACATGTGCGCCGACGCCTGGAACTGGCAGAGCAAGAACCCGAACGGGTACGGGGAATAAGGAAAGAAGTGAGAGGGCTGCGGGATTCTCCCGCGGCCCTCTTTTCACCGCAAAATTTCCTTGTTTTTTCTTCCTTTTGTGCGGCTTATTTCTATCTGTCCTCAAAAAATATGTTATAATAGAACCACAATCACACCTATCACGGGAGGAAAATTCAATGAGCGTACATATCATCGATGAAGCGAACCGCTGTCTCCAGTGCAAGAAGCCCCTCTGCCGCGAGGGCTGCCCGATCCACACCGACATCCCCGAAGTGATCCGTCTCTTCAAGGAAAATAAAACCATGGATGCCGCCTACATGCTCTTCTACAACAACCCGCTCTCCGTCGTATGTTCCCTGGTCTGCAACCACGCAAATCAGTGCCAGGGCCACTGCATCCGGGGCAAGAAGGGCGAGCCGGTACATTTCTCGGCGATTGAGAACTACATTTCCGACTCCTGCTTCGAGCGTCTCAAGCTCAGCATGGAGCCCTCAAACGGCATGAAGGCCGCCGTCATCGGCGCCGGCCCTGCCGGCATCACGATCGCGATCATTCTCGCCTGCAAGGGCTATAAGATCACCATCTTCGACACCAAGGACCGCATGGGCGGCATCCTCCGCTACGGCATCCCGGAATTCCGCCTGCCGAAGTCGATCCTCGACCGCTACCAGAAGAAGATGCGCGAGATGGGCATTCTCTTCCGCCCCAACTTCGCGATCGGCGGCTCCACCAGCATACAGGACCTCTTAAACGACGGCTACAAATCCGTCTTCATCGGCACGGGCGCCTGGAAGCCGAGAAAGCTGGGCATCCCCGGCGAGACCTTCGGCAACGTCTTCTACGCGATCAACTACCTGAACAACCCGGACGGCTACGAGCTCGGTGAAAATGTCGCCGTCATCGGCGCCGGCAACGCCGCCATGGACGTCGCCCGCACCGCGATCCGCCACGGCTCCAAAAATGTCACGGTCTACGTCCGCGACGCCGAAGTCAACGCATCCAGAGACGAGTTTGATATGGCCCTTATCGACGGCGTCCGCTTCGAGTACAACAAGGCCGCCATCCGGATCACAGACGACGGCCCGGTCATCTGCGACGTCATCCACAACGAGGACGGCAGCGCCACGATTGACGAGTCCACCGCCGTTCAGGAGAAGGCCGACAGCATCATGATCTCCATCTCCCAGACCCCGCAGTCGAACCTCGTCAACCGCGACAAGGAGCTTCACTTAAACGAGCGCGGCAACCTCGAGACCGACGGCAAGGGCCTGACCACGATGCCGGGCGTCTTCGCCTCCGGCGACGTCGTCACGGGCGCCAAGACCGTTGTCGCAGCCGTCGCGATCTCCAAGCAGATCGCCGAGGACATGGACCGCTACATGAAGTCGCAGGTGAACGCATGAAATTCATTTCCTGGAACATTGACTCCCTGAATGCCGCGCTGACCTCCGACAGCCCCCGGGCGCTCTTAACGCGCGATGTCCTTACGAAAATTGCCTCGGAAAATGCAGACATCATAGCGATTCAGGAGACCAAGCTGCCCGAGGCGGGCATGAACGCGAAGCAGGAGGCCGCCTTATCGGCCCTCTTCCCGGACTACGAGGTCGTCTTCGTGAGCTCCTGCCCGCCCGCGCGGAAGGGCTACGCGGGCACGATGGCCCTCGTGAAAAAGGGCCTCGCCTTCAAGGCGGACTTCCCGAAGATCGGCGCGCCCGGCACCATGGACCTTGAGGGCCGCACGATCACGCTCGAGCTTCCGGAGTTTTATTTCAATCTGGTCTACACCCCGAACGCGGGGGACGGCTTAAAGCGCCTGTCCGACCGCCAGATCTGGGACGCAAAGTACGCGGAGTACCTGAAAAGCCTCGACGCCGCCAAGCCGGTCATCGCCTGCGGCGACTACAACGTCGCCCACGAGGAGATCGACCTCGCGAATCCGGACACGAACCACATGTCCGCCGGCTTCACCGACGAGGAGCGCGAGGGCTTCTCGAACCTCCTTGCAAAAGGCTTTACGGACACCTTCCGGCACATTCACGGAAATATCCCGAGTGTCTACTCCTGGTGGGCCCAGCGGGTCCGGACCAGCAAGGCAAACAACACGGGCTGGAGGATCGACTATTTCCTCACGAGCGACCGGATCGCCGACAGGGTCACCCGCTCCGAGATGATGGACTCCGGGGCCAGGGCGGACCATGCGCCGCTTCTCCTCGAGCTTTGCTGAGCCGTAGATATGATAAATCATATCGAACACTCTCTAAAATATTTGTGAATAAAGCACACATATACTTTCTAGAAAACCTCCTTCGTGGTAGTATTGTATAAGAAACAATAATCCCACAAAGGAGGTACTTTTATGTACGATCTTATCATCGTCGGCTCCGGCCCCGCCGGCCTTTCAGCCGCGATTTACGCGACACGTGCGAGACTTTCATTTATCATTATCGAACAGAACTTCATGAGCGGCGGCCAGGTCGTCGATACCTATGAGGTTGACAACTATCCGGGCCTTCCGGGCATCTCCGGCATGGATCTGGCCATGAAAATGCGTGACCACGCCGACCACCTCGGTGCAGAATTCGTGACCGCGGAAGTCACGAAGCTCGAGCTGACCGAGGACGTCAAGAAGGTGTACACGGAGGACGAAGTCTACGAGGCCAAAACCGTGATCCTGGCGACCGGCGCGAGCCACAGAAAGCTCGGCATCCCCGGTGAGAAGGAACTCGCAGGCATGGGCGTGTCCTACTGCGCGACCTGCGACGGCGCATTTTTCAGAGGCTCCGACGTGGCGGTCATCGGCGGCGGAGACGTGGCGGTCGAGGATGCCATCTTCCTGGCCCGCGGCTGCAAGAAGGTCTACGTCGTCCACAGGAGGGACGAGCTTCGCGCGGCCAAGGTCCTGCAGGAAAGACTCCTCTCCCTTCCGAATGTCGAGATGGTCTGGAATGCGCTGCCGAAGTCGATTGCGGGCGAGAGCCAGGTGGGCGCCCTCCATGTGACCGACAAATTCACGGGCGAGCTCCGCACGCTCCACGTCGACGGCGTGTTCGTCGCGGTCGGCATCCAGCCGAACAGCGGCCTGGTCGAGGGCCAGCTGGCGCTCGATGCCGGCGGCTACATCGCGGCGGGTGAGGACTGCGAGACCTCGGTTCCGGGCGTCTACGCGGTCGGCGACGTCCGCACGAAGAAGCTCCGCCAGATCATCACGGCCTGCGGCGACGGCGCGAATGCGGTCACCAGCGTCCAGGATTATCTGCTGACGCACTGAACATATTTCTCTCACGTCTTAAAAAACAGCCGGTCCTCATCAGAGGACCGGCTGCTCTTTCATCTTTCAATTTCAGTTCTGAAGTTCCGATACCTTCTTAAGGAAGGAAACCATCATCGCCCTGTTGCAGATCACCTTCGGGCTGAACGTCCCCGTCCCATAGCCGGCGGTGATGCCATTTTCGACCGCCCAGTCGACGGACTCCCTGAACCAGTCATTTGCCTTTACATCCTTGAAGCTCGCCGAAGTTGTCGGCGCCTTGTAGAATCCTTCTGCCTTTGCGAAATTCTGGAGGAATGTCACGACCATCGCCCTCGTGCATTTCGCGTTCGGCTGGAACGTGCCTGTCCCGTAACCGGACGTGATCTTATTTGCCACGGCCCACTTGACCGCATCGTAATACCACGCGCCTTTTGCCACATCCGAGAACTCCGTTGCCGTAAGGCCGGAGACGTCCGGCTTCCCTGCCAGGTTGTAGAGGAAGGTAACCGTCTGGGCACGCGTGAGCTCCTTCGTCGGCTGGAACGTGCCCTCGCCCATTCCGGACGTCACTCCGTTCTCGAGAGCCCAGTAGACCGGCTCGAAATACCAGAGACTCGTTTTCGCGACATCCGTGAAGCGGATGTATGCCTTGCCGGCACAGGCTGGGGAGCGGAGCAGAGCCTCCCCGTCTTTCACCATCGTCCAGATGTAGTAGATCCCGGGATCCTTCGCCGCCGGGAGTTCCTCGGTGAAGTCGGACGGGGCGGGGATCGCGTCCTTATCGTTCTTCACCAGCGCGTAGTACATCGTCCCCGCCGTGGTGCTGCCGGCTTCCGCGAGGGTCTGCTCGGCTTTGTTGTAGACGACATCTTTCGGGACCGGCTCGGTTACCGAAAACTCGCTCCGCACCACACGGACTCTGTAACTCGTTGACATGAACCCAAATGTAAATGTCGTATAGATCTCATCCGGAACCGACTCCCCGTAGACCTGATCGGTGAGATAGTAAATCTGGTGGATGACAAGCCCGTACTCCTCTTTGAGCGCTTCGACCACCTCACCCACGCTGCCGATAAAGTCACGCCCGTCGATGATCACCCTGATCTCGTCGGGCCAGCAGTCAATGCGCCACGGCTTTCCCGGATCGACCCAGGTATCCAGCTCCTCGTCATAATAATCGGTCCAGTCAGAAAGCTCAGTCTCACTGCGCTCAAAATCCGCCACTTCAATGGCATAATTCTCGAACGGCAGCGCAAGAACCGTCACCCGATATTCTCCCGCGAGACCGCCGATATACTGGGCTGCTGTGTAGGTATTGCCGACAGTCCAAGGATCAAACGGTGTCTCGTCGGAATCCCAGTGAGCGTCAAAGCTCATCCCGAATTTCTCCTCGAGCCAGTCCAGGACCTCGCCGAGATCTCCGGTAAATTCTCCCGCCGTCGTCTCAACTTTGATCCGCTCGTTTGACGGGTTGGCGTTTATGCGGTACCAGGTCTCGTCGGTGACCGCTCCCCACGGGCTCTGATAGCCGTGCACCTCCTCCCGCTCGCCATCATAGCGGGTGATGTCCGGAACAATGATCTTTGTGATCGGGTTCTTCACCACAGTGACCGTGTATTCACAGGACACGTTGCCGAGAGTGAAAACCGCCTCGTATTCGCCTTCCTCCCACGGGTTATCCGGCGTCTCATCGGAATCCCAATAATTCTCAAAATCCCGGTACCCGTCTTCTTCCAGCCAGTCCATGACTTGATCGATCGAGCCTTCGTAGACGTCACCGTTCGTCATGACGACCTTGCACACGGCGCTGCGCGGCCAGCAGTCCAGCTTGTCCCAGAGGATCTCCTGATATTCACCGGTCGACTCGTTATACATCTCCCCGATAGCCTCAAACCGGTCCGTGTCAAACCTTGTGATATCCGGAACCTCAAGCGATTCAAATGTAACCGGCGATACATGGATCGTATACTCCGCTTCCATAAACCCGAACCGGAATGTTCCGCGTATTGTCTCGCCTACGGGCTCGCCGTAGACCTGGTCGGAATCCCAGTGCCAGTCGTTGATGACGAGGTTTTCATTTTCTTCAAGCGCCAGGGCCACTTCGTCCGGGTACCCGCTGTACTCATGACCGTTGACCGTCACCGTGATCTCCTCCGGGAAGCCTTCGATGCGCCACCTTTCACCCGGATCGATCCACCGGTCCTCATCTTCGTCATAATAATCGGTCCATCCGCTCACCTGATAGAGGAAGCAGTCAACGTCCCTGACGGTAAGAACCGCATCCGGGGTCTCAAGAACCGTCACATTGTAGTCTCCGCCCACACCGCCGAAATAGAGAGTGGCCGTGTAGGTATTTCCTGCGGTCCAGGGATCAGACCGGGTCTCATCGGTAGCCCAGTAGCATTCGAAGTCGTAATCAAATGTCTCCCGGAGCCAGTCTTCGGCCTCATATTTTTCGCCCGTAAATGTTCCCTCGGTTGTCTCAACCGTCACATCCACGCCGACCGGGTCTGCATTGATACGGTACCACTTCTCATCGATGTAATTGTCATTCTCATCATAGTAGCCCCATCTCTCTTCCTTAACGGTATCGTAGACGGAGATATCCGGGACGGTCACGGAGAGGATCGGATTCTCCAGCAGAATGACGGTATAGTATGCCGGAACATCGCCCACGTAGAAAACGGCGGTGTGTTCGCCGGGCTCCCAGACATTTCCCGGATTCTCATCGGATTCCCACCAGAGATCGAGATCGTATCCGTCCGCCTCAAGCATTTCGCGAAGATCATCCACATTTTCCGCTTCATACGTTTTGCCTGAGACCACCGCCGTGACGGCCGCATCGTAGGGCCAGCAGTCTGTACGGAACCAATGCTCGTCGTGGTAATTGCCTTCCGGGTCATTCCAACCCCACATGGGGCTCAGATTGTCTCCTTGCATACGGGTGATCGGGGCGACCGACACGGATTCGACCGGGTTGGGCGAAACATGGATCGTGTACTCCGCGCGCATAAAGCCCATCGTAAACACCGCGTGGATCTCCGCCGGAACCGGCTCGCCGTATACCTGGTCGGTCTCCCAGTGCCATCGGTCGATGGGAAGATTTTCAGAGTCGGCAAGTATCCATGCAACTTCATCTACATTCCCGCGATACACATTCCCGTTGACCGTCACCTCGATCTCGTCGGGATGGCCCTCGATGCGCCATTTTTCGCCAGGATCGACCCATTCTCCCAGCTCCTCGTCAAAGTAATCGGTCCAGTCGGAGAGGTGCGAGTCATAGCAGTATATGTCCTCGACCGTCATGACCGCATCGGGATTCTCAAGGATCGTCACGGAATACTCACCCTCCACGCCGCTGATGGTCTGGAAAGCGGTGTAGGTATTGCCGGCCGTCCAGGGAGACAGCGGCGTCTCGCCGGAATACCAGTAGCAGTTAAAGTGCATTCCGAAGGTCTCTTCAAGCCAGCGTATCACCCTGTCAAGATCCCCGGTAACCGACCCTTCCGTCGTTTCAACCGTGATCTCCTGTTCGGACGGGTTGGCGTTGATGCGGAACCACTGCTCGTCGACATATTCGCCGTTCTCGTCATGGTAACCCCAGCACTCCTCCGTCTCCCCCTCATAGCGGGTCATATCCGGGACAATGATCCTTTCGATCGGGTTCTCGATGAGCGTGACCGTAAAGTCCGCCCGGACATCGTCGCCCGAGAAGTCCCCCGCAAAAAGCTGTGCGGTGTGATCGCCGACTCCCCACAGATCATCCGGGGTCTGATCGGAGCTCCAGTAGAGCTCAAGCCCGTACCGCTCATGAAGCCGGATGTTCACCTGGGTTCCCGTTCCGCTGATCACGGTGCCGTCTGTCATGGTGACCGTAACCTCTTCGTCTCTCGGCCAGCAGTCCACCTCTTCCCAGACCGCGTCCTCGAAATCACCGGTCTCATCATTATAATGGTAATTGTGCCACACGGACGTCATCCGCTCGGTCACAAAACGCGTGATGTCCGGGGCCGACAGAGACGCGACTTTCACATCCCCCTCGTCCGCCCGGACAGGCGCCGCAAAGAGCAGAAGCGCCGCCAGTATCGTCACAAGAGCCGTCAGCAGTTTCCTTTCAGTTTTCATTGTTTTTGCCTCCTTTGTGGGGTATTTTTAACAAAATCATAGCAGATGAATCCGGCATTTTCAATAAAATTTCACAAATGTCAAGCTTTTTCCATAAAACTATGCTATGATTATCATTGGAAATGCATTCGTCTGAAAGCAGACCGCAAAGAGAGGTTTTGAGATGAAAAATGAAAAAAAATCCCCCGAAACGCGTACATTTTCCCTGAGAGAGCGCTTCCGCTACTGGTTTGACAACCGGATGACCGGCGGCTCTCTCGGTTTCATCCGGATCCTGATCGCCGCCTCGCTCCTTCTGGCGGTCTTCATGGCCGCCCTCATCATCCTCCTGGGCTTCGGCGGGGAAGGAGAGACCGCCTCCGTCTTCTGGGACAGCATCGCGACCGTGATCAACGCCTGGATGCCCTCCTACGAGGACGGGAGCCTCGGCTATCTCATCCTCATGTCCCTGACCGCGATCGCCGGCCTGCTCTTCACGAGCGTCTTCATCGGTATCATCACGAGCGCGATCGAGGAGAAGATCGACAATTTAAAGCGCGGCAACTCCCAGGTCATCGAGCGGGATCACATCGTCGTCCTCGGTTTCAGCCCCGGCGAGTACACCCTGCTCTCCCAGCTCATCCTGGCAGCCGCCGGCAAACCTGCCTGCGTCGTCCTGGCCGAGGATATGGACCGGGCGGACATGGAGGACGATCTGCACGAAAACCTCGAACTGCCCGAAAACTTCCGGATTGTCTGCCGGACCGTCGACATCACCGACCCTGCCTCCCTGGAAAAATGTTCCGTGGAAACCTGCCGGACTGTCATCGTCAGCCCGGCGGACGACATGAAGACGATCAAGGCCATTCTGGCCGTCTCCGCCCTCTTGGAGGACAAGGGCGCGCCGGAGATCAGCGTGAACGCGATCATTTCCAAAAATGAACACCGTTTCCCGCCCTCCATCGCGGAGACCAACAATATCTCAACCCTCCAGACGAGCAGCATCCTCGCAAAGATGATTGCGCACTCCTGCACCCAGACAGGCCTCTCGGAGGCTTTCCGGGAGATCTTCAATTTCGAGGGCTCCGAGTTTTATCTGATCGACCTTCCGGGAATCGGCTCCCTGACCTTCGAGGATCTCAGCCTGCGCCTTGACGGCGCATCGCCGGCCGGCATTTACCGGGACGGGGCTATGCAGCTCAATCCACCCTTCGACCTCGCTCTCCGCGAGGACGACCGGGTCCTTGTCTTCTCGGAGGAGAGCGGTTTGGCGAAGCTCCTTGAAGCCCCTGCCTCTCTTCCGGCTCTTCCGGAAATCACTCGCAATGTCTCCGAGAAAGAGACCGGTACGGTCATCATCGGCACGAACGAGACGCTGCCCACGATTCTCGCCGAACTCCCGGAAAATGTCTCCGAGGTCTTCCTCGCCGGCACGCATGATGAGGACCGGACTACGCTCGAAAAGGCCGCCAGGAAGCGTTCGATTCACCTTCAGTACTGCGAAGGAAATCCCCACGACGAGGAAGTGCTTCTTGCCCTCGCCCGCCTGACATCCCATATCGTTGTGCTCGGCGACCACACGATGGATCCCGAGGAAGCCGACATGGAGACGATTTTAACGCTCTTAAACCTCCGCGATATCCGGAAGCGCTACGATTTAAGCTTCAACATTACGGTCGAGATGCAGCTTGAGCACAATCAGCGGCTCGTGGGCCGCGGGGACCACACGGATTTCCTCGTCGCCTCCAGCATGTCTTCTCTGATCCTCGCGCAGCTCGCCGAGAGTCCCGAGCTCCTCAGCGTCTTCAGGGAGATCCTCTCCAACAAGGGCAGCGAGCTCTACCTCAAGAACGTCGGACGCCTCGGCCTTGCCGGAACGCACACGGTCGGCTCGCTCAGGCAGGTTATGCTGCGGCGCGGCTGCATTCTTCTGGGGGACCTCGACCGCGAAAAATACAGCACTTTCAACCGGCCGCTAAGCGATACGATCACCCTTTCCGAAGAGGACTGCCTGATCGTGCTCGGCGAGGAATAAGCAAAAATGATGCGGGAAGACCGCGGGCTTTCCCGCGGTCTTCCCGCATCATTCTCATTCCTGTGCCTTCGTCTTCAGTCCGCCAGCGTCCCCATCGGATCCCACGGCATGAAATGCAGTGCTTCCGAGGCGAGACCCTCAAGCTGTTTTTCGTTCAGGTACTTCTTCTCGATAACCGTCTGGTACGTGAACTTGTCAAACCAGGACCCGTTCATCACGTAATACCCCTTCACACCGCGCTCGTCGGACCAGCTGTTCTCGATCTTCCAGCGGTTCGCCTTCCCGTTCTCGTCAAGGTTCACCCCGGTGATCACCATCGCGTGGTTCATCGCGCTCTCACGGTGATTTAAGCGCTCCTCCTTGGTCATGGAGAAGTCGATCCCGAGCGTCCCGTCAAAATCGTAGATCGCATCGGACCAGATGCCCATCTCTCTCTCTCCCATGGAGCCTACATCCGAGCCGAACCAGACCGGCTTTCCGTCCTTAAGCTGGCGGATGATCAGGTCCTTCATTTCCTCCATCGGAAGGTTCAGGTAGGTGACAGGCGGCGCGCCGGCGACATTTCCGAGGAAATCGATCGTGACGTTCCGGTAGAACGGCTTGTCCTCCGTCGGGGAGTTGATGATGCCGACATAGTCATTTCTGAGGTCGAGGCCGACATACTTCTCGTAAAATGCCTTCGGCGTCAGATTCCGATCGACATGGTACTCCTTATCCTTGTCCGTGTACTCAAAGTCAAAGCTCTTCGGCGGGACTCCGAAGCACATGGAGAGCAGGCGGTAGGCGTCCTTCAGGTATGCATTTTTCACAGCGGCGACATCTCCGCCCTCGGAAACGGCCTTTCTGAGGTCGCGGGCGCCTTTTCTAAGCATCGTGTTGATCAGACGGTTCATGTCGCGGGTGTGGCTCGACTGGAAGGTCTCCTGCATCGCGGCCTTCGGGACCACGCCGTACTTCTCGACGATGTTGACCAGCATGTTCCACTGGCCGCCGTCGCCGATCGCGGAGTCAAGGAGATAGGTGACCAGGCGGTCTGTGAGCGGCCGGTCGGCGAGCTCGATCATGGACTCGTAGAAGAAGTTGATCTTCTCAAACTTGTCCCAGAAGGCCGTGTAGTTCTGGGAGAGCTCGAATTTCTCCAGATTGCATTTTGCGGCGACTTCCTCGCGGAAGACATTCAGCGCGGCGAAGATCCAGCAGCGGCCGGACTGCTTCTGATTCGTGACCTCCATGGTCGGCACGTTCACGGAGAACTGGAACTGGGCCTCGTCGAGCCCTTTATTGGAAAATGAAATGTCCTTCACGCTGTGTTTGGCCAGCGCATTTGTCATCGCGCGGTCAAGCGGCGAGGTCTCTGCCGCGGCACGGAAGCTGTCAATTGTTTCAAGCGTAACATCGTTCATGTCTTATGACTCCTCATCTGTATTTTTAGTGTCCGTTTATCATACCACATCAAAAGCCGGGCGTAAAGCGGGAGGTTTCGGGGGCCTCCTTCCGCCCGGTAGACATAAGATTCCGCATCGGCCGACACCCTCTTTTTTGGTTTTTGTGGATTTATCACAAATTTTACTTCAATCTTACGTAATACTTTCTTAATACATTTTCGGCAGTCCACACGGTTTTCCACAAAGTCACATCCTGAAGCTGTGGCTTATTCAAGGGTTATACACGGAATTTCCCACATTATCCACATTTTTATGGTGATTTCTTACGTAAACCCCGCGGTTTCAAAAAGAACGGACGTTTTGTGAAAATTTAGGGCTTGACAAAATGAGGGGCAATAAATCCATTGTTATGTCAATCAACGCCTGGGGACGGTTCTTCGCGGAGGGGGACGGTTCTCCGCTGAGGAGAACCGTCCCCCTCCGCGAAGAACCGTCCCCACACGCGAAAAAAGCGGAGGCCTCCGCCTCCGCTCACATCACCTTTTCAATTAATTGGCTGCCGCCGTCGACTCCGCCGCGCTCTCGGCAGTGCTTTCAGCAACGCTCTCCGCTGCACTCTCAGCCGTGCTCTCCGTACCCGGATCCGCCTCAAGCAGCGTAAAGACATCCGAATCGGAAAGAGTCAGTGTCGCAAGGACCGCCTCATCGACCGTGATCGATGCCGCATCCTTCCACTCGGAGACCAGCGTATCTAAGCTGTCCTGCTTCCTCTGTTTCAGGATCTCGTCCTTCTTGGCCTCGGTCATGCTCTCATCGAAGACCTTGTTCACGCGGACCACGTAGAAGTAGGTATCGGTCTCGATCACCGAGTCAACCAGCTCGCCGTCCGAAAGACCGGCCGCCGCCTTGACGATCTCCTCGTTGAGCGATGTGTCGGACGTGTCATTCGCCGAGAACTGGCCCGTCAGAGCGGAGTAGTCTTCATTCTCCTCCTTGGCGATCTCGTCCATGTCAGCCTCCGCCGGATCGTCGGAATCCTTGAGGGCGGTGAGGATCGCCTCCGCGTCAGCCTTCTTCTCTGCATTCTGCTCCTCCACCGTCGGCTCCGCTGCCTTGGACTCGTCAGCCGACTCCGCTGCGGACGCATCCGAAGACTCCCCGGACTCGACAGCCTTCTGGATCGCGACATAGGAGATGCTGGTCTGCTGAGCCTCCTCGTCGGAGACCTCCTGATCGACCGCATCGCCGATGGCGGTCATCATCTTCTCCTGTGTCTTGAAGAGGGAGAGAAGTTCAACCACATCGTCGTAGGTCGCTCCGATCTTCGTGCGGATCTCCTCAGTGTTCTCATCGATGTAGGCCTGAGCCGTCTTTGCGATCTCGGCCTTCTCATCCTCGGTGAGCTCGATGCCTTCGTAATCACCCGCATGCTGGCGGAGAAGGACCATCCGCTCGATATCCTCAAGGACCTGCTGCTTCATGGTCTCACCGTAGGTCTCCCCGGTGGATTCATCCATCGTCATGTTGAAGATCTGCGATGTGCCGAAGTACATGCTGTAGATCTGATAGATCTGAGCCTGCTGGAAGCGGGTAAGCATGCTCATGACGCCCATCTTAACCGCCTCGTCATTGATTGTTACAACCGTCTTGGTCCCGTCCAGAACCGCCTGCTCCGCGTTTGCTCCGCAGCCGGCCAGCATCGAAACACCAAGACCCGCGGCGAGGAGCATCGCTCCTGCCTTTTTCATGATTCCTTTCATTTTCAAACTCCTCCAACCGGGCCGAAGGCCCGTTTTTTCCGATAAAACAGCATCATTTATAATACAATGTTTTCTTTGTCGCCGCAAGCCTTAATGCGAATGTTTTCAGATTCTTCACCATTTGATCGGGCTTTGTATCGCCGTGATACAGGAAATAAGCCCCCTTCGGCGAGGGATGCACCGTGATCATACCGCCCAGGCTCCCGATAATGGGCCCGAGCTCCGCCACATCGAAGGACGGATTCGCCCGCACCGTGATCCTGACCTCGCCGCCCCGCTCCTTGATCTCCGTGAAGCTGGCCGCATGGGCAGCCGCCTTTAAGTCCGCGATCGCAAGCAGGTTCGTAACCGGCTTCGGCATCTCCCCGCAGCGGTCCATGAGCTCATCCGCGACGTCGTTGTAGTCGTCTTCATTTTCAATCGCGGCGATCTTCTTGTAGAACTCCATCTTCTGGAACTCATTCGGGATGTAGCTGTCCGGGATATAGGCGTCCATCGTGAGGTCGACGACCGTCTCGAAGCTCTCCTCCGGAGCCTCCCCCTTCTCCTCGCGGACCGCCTCCGAGAGGATCTTGCAGTAAAGGTCGTAGCCGACGAGGTCCATCTGGCCGCTCTGCTCGGCGCCGAGAAGGTTGCCCGCACCGCGGATCTCGAGGTCCCGCATCGCGATCTTAAAGCCGGAGCCGAGCTCCGTGAACTCGCGGATCGCGGAGAGCCGCTTTTCCGCGACCTCGCGCAGCACCTTGTCGCGTCTGTACATTAAAAATGCATACGCCGTCCGGTTTGACCGCCCGACTCGTCCGCGCAGCTGGTAGAGCTGGGAGAGCCCCAGCTTGTCCGCGTCGTGGATGATCATCGTGTTGACATTGGAAATATCAAGGCCCGTCTCGATGATTGTGGTGGAGACCAGGACGTCGATCTCCCCGTTGATGAACTCGACCATGATGCGCTCGAGGTCATTTTTGCTCATCTGCCCGTCGGCGAAGGCGACCGTCGCCTCCGGCACCAGCTTCGCGATGCGGCCCGCCACGTCCGCGATATCCGAGACCCGGTTGTAGACGTAGTAGACCTGACCGCCCCGGGCCAGCTCGCGGCAGATGGCCTCGCGGACCATCTCCGGGTTCTCCTCCGTGACGAACGTCTGGATCGGCACGCGGTCCTGGGGCGGCTCCGTCAGGATTGACATGTCGCGGATCCCGATGAGGCTCATGTGAAGCGTCCGCGGGATCGGCGTCGCGGTCAGCGTGAGAACGTCGACGGTCTTCTTGAGGTTCTTTATTTTCTCCTTGTGGGCGACGCCGAAGCGCTGCTCCTCGTCGATGATGAGAAGTCCCAGATCCTTGAAGGCAACGTCCTTCGAGAGCAGGCGGTGGGTACCGATCACAACGTCCACGATCCCCTTCTTGAGGTCCGAGACCGTCTGTTTGATCTGGCCGGGCGTCCTGAACCGGCACATAAGGTCCACGCGCACCGGATAATCCTTCATCCGCTGCACAAACGTGTTGTAGTGCTGCTGGGCCAGGATCGTCGTGGGCACAAGGTAAGCCACCTGCTTGCCGTCCTGAATGGCCTTGAAGGCCGCCCGGATGGCGATCTCCGTCTTCCCGTAGCCGACGTCCCCGCAGATGAGGCGGTCCATGATCTTCCCGCTCTCCATGTCCCGCTTCGTGTCCTCGATCGCGGTGAGCTGGTCCTCGGTCTCCTCGTAGGGAAATGTCTCCTCAAACTCCTTCTGCCACTCCGTGTCCGGGCTGTAGGTGTAGCCCTTGCCGTTCTCGCGCGCCGCGTAGAGGGCGACGAGCTCCCGGGCGATATCCTTCGCGCCGGCTTTGACCCGGGCTCTGGTCTTCTCCCACTCCTGGCCGCCCAGGCGATTCAGCTTCGGGGCCGCGCCGTCGCTCGCCCCCGCGTATTTCTGCAGCACGTCGAGCTGGGTTGCGAGGACGTAGAGGTTGCCGCCCTTGTACTCGAGCTTGATGTAGTCTTTTAAGACCCCGTCGACATTCACCTGGCTGATGCCGCGGTAGATGGCGAGCCCGTGATTTTCGTGCACGACATAATCGCCGACCTTAAGGTCCGAAAAGCTTGAGATCTTCTCCCCGGTGTAGCGGGTCTGCTTCTTCCTCGGCTTCTTCTTCGCCCCGAAGATATCGCTCTCCGAGATCACCGCAAACCGGATCATCGGGTACTCAAAGCCGCGGCTCGCGCGGCCGTACATGACGACGATCTGCCCGTCCGTGAGCTCGACATTCTTGTCTTCCGTGTAAAATGCAGGAATCTCCCGATCCCGCAGCTCCTCCGCCAGTCTCTTTGCGCGGGTGTGGGAGCCCGAGAGGACAACCACGCGGTATTTTCTCTTCCGGTATTTGGCAAGATCCGCCTGAAGAAGCTCAAAGCTTCCGTTGTAGCTCGCGATGCCCTGGACCGACTGGCCGTAGGAGGCCGTGATGTCCCAGCTGCCGGGCCGAAGCTCCAGCGATGAGAGCGCCACGACGCGGCGGAGATTTAAGAGCGACACGAGTTCATTGATCCCCAGGATCTTCTGGAATTTGTCTCCCTTTTTGATCTGGCCCGAAGCCAGACGGTTTTTGATCGATTCCCGGTATTCCGCCTCGACCGCGCCGGCGGCCTCCGTGATGTGGCCGGGCTCATCGAGGAAGATCGCGGTCTCATCCGCCGGGAACCAGTTCAAAAATGTGCCCTCGGCACCCTTCCCGGTGTTGTCCTTCGCCGGATAGATCCGCACGCGCGTAAGCTCCTCGATGGACCGCTGGGACTCCGCGTCAAACGCGCGGATCGAGTCGATCTCATCGCCGAAGAGCTCGATGCGGTAAGGGTGCTCCTCCGGCAGGGACCAGATGTCGAGTATGTCGCCGCGCACCGCGAACTGCCCCGGCAGATTGACCTCGGCGCAGCGCTCGTAGCCCATCTCAACCAGGCTCTCCTTGGCCCAGTCAAGGTCGGTCTCATCTTCCCGGTCGAAGGCGATGCACATGTCGGAGAGAGCGTCCCGCCGCATGACCGGGTCCATGAGGGCCGCGGCGGGCAGGACGACGACGTTTCTTTCATTTTCAATGAGGCCCTTCATGACCCGCATCCGCTGCACGTCGAGAAGGTTGCTCGCGATGTCCGCCTGGTAGAAGAGCAGGTCCTTGGCCGGGTAGAGCCCTGCGTTCGGGCAGTAGAAGGCCAGGTTCTCGCGGATCGTCCGGGCGGTCAGGTCGTTTTCGGTGATGACGAGCACATTTTTCGCATCATAAGAGAGCCCGTAGATCATATGGGCCTTCTGCGCCTCGGTGCATCCGGAGAGGGCAAGGACGCCTTTTCCTCTCTTCATTTTTCCGCGGAGCTCCACGTATTCCGCGAGCTCCTCAAGGGGTTTTATAAATGTCTGCATAGTTCACCTTGTATTGTACTTGTTCATCGCCGCATCAGCCCCGTCCGCGACAATCGTCTCGACCGCCTCGGCCGCGCGCACGATCGCCTCGTCCACCGCCTTCCGCTCCTCCTTCGTGAAGCGGGAGAGCACCCAGTCGGCGAGGTCCCAGCCCGCCGGCTTTGCGCCGGTGCCGACGCGGATGCGGACGAACTCCTCGGTTCCGAGCTTACCTATGATGTCTTTGAGCCCGTTCTGGCCGCCCGCGGAGCCCTTTTTGCGGATGCGGAGCCGGCCAGGCTCAAGGTCGATGTCATCGGAGATGACGATCAGTTCATTTTTCACATCGATCTTGTAGAAATCCGTGATCTCCCGCACCGCGGTTCCCGACAGGTTCATGTAGGTGAGCGGCTTTGCGAGCGCGACCTTCTCCGCCCCGATGCGGCCGGTCCCGTACAGTGCGTGGAACTTGGTCCCGGCGGACGGGATCTTATTTCTCTCGATGAGGGCGTCGATGACATCAAAGCCCATGTTGTGGCGTGTTCCCTCGTATTTAGTGCCCGGATTGCCCAGGCCGACGATTATATACATATTTTTCTCCCTTATTAATTAAAATGAAAACCGCTAATCACTCCGTCATCATGCGTACGAATACATCAAACCGCGGCAGCGCAAATGTCACCGCCCCGTACCGGGACGTATCGATCACGCCCTTTCTCTTAAGGCGCTCCCGGTAAACCGAGAATTTCTCCGGCTTCATCGCGACTTCCTCCCGGATCTCCCCTACCTTAGTCTTCCCGGTCGCCGCCATGACGGCGACGATCTGCTTGTCCGTCTCGGAGAGCTCCGACCAGATCTTGCTGTAGACATACTCCTCCAGGTACCGGTCGTACTCCGGCAGGACCTCATCCAGCGTCTTTGCATCCCTGCTGTTCCAGTAAAGGTAGCCCAGCACCTGGAACGCAAACGGGTAGCCCATCGTGAGATCCGCCATCCTTCCGGCCTCCTTCATGGAGATGCCGAAGATCTTCGCGTACTGGAGCCTGATTGATGTGAGATTCAAGGCGCCCAGCGTGATCTTCGGCGCCCGATAGAGAAATGTCAGCGTCTTCTCATTCTGCAGGTTGTGAATATTGTCATAAATGCCTGTCATGAGCAGAAATACCGGATACTCCTGCCTCATGAAGATCTGAAATGTGCTCGCAAACACCCTGACATTCGGATTGTTGGCCGCCTCATCCACGGTTACGAGAAGCTTTTTCCCGGCCGAACGGATCACGCCTAGCATGCGGGACAGCGCCGTCTCGATGTCGGAGATCGGGGCCGCGTTCTTCACCTCAATGCCGATGCCGAGCAGGGAAAAGTTGAGCTTCGCCTCGACAAAGAGCGCAAAGAGCTCCGGCCGCGAGCAGAGCTTCGCCGCCAGGGACGTCAGCATGTCCCGCTCGGTCGAGAGCTCCACGACGAGCCAGTTCTCCCGCTTTGCGAGTTCCTTTGCGATATCCGTCATGAGGACGGTCTTGCCGGAGCCTCTGACACCGGTCAGCATGTAGACCTGACTCGAGGGCGGCTCCTGCTCGAAGTTTTCGATGATTTCATTTGTCTCGACCGGCCTGGAAATGAACTGCGCCGGCTGCCTGCCGAAAGAGATCGTAAACGGATTGCTCATAGTTTTATAACCTTTTATAACTTTGAGTAGCTTTTATAATTCTTTATAACTTCCGCGTAATTTTATAACCCTTTATAACTTCTGTCAAGGGGCAGGAACCGCTCCCCCTTCCATTCTTTATGAAAAAATTACATTCACCGCCCCGAAATTCGTGTATAATAAATGTATCTATGAGCATCAATCGGAGGTATCCATGCCTGACCTTTCCAATAAAGAACTAACCGACATCCCGGAGGAGAATAAGATCCCTCCTGCAGAAAATGAAGCCCTCTCCGACCTGCCCGCCCCCGTCGCGGAGCCGGCAGCGCACCGCACCCTCGCGGAGGCCGTCGGAGCGAAGCTGGCCCGCCGGCCCGCCGCAGGCGGCTCTCCCGGACCTCTCGCCGTGCTTAAGACGAAGCTGTCCGGGAAAAAAGCGCCCGCGGAGCCGGAACTGCCCCCCGAGCTTCTCGCAATCAAGGAAGGCCCCCGCACAGGACAGGATTCCGAGGACGGCCTCACCGAAGATGAGGTCACCGAGCGCACCTTAAACGGGGACACCAACCGCACCACGTCCCACCTAACCCGGACGACCGGCCAGATCATCCGGACCCACACACTCACCTACTTCAACTTTTTAAATATCGCGCTGGCCCTTCTCATCGTATTTACCGGCCAGATCAAAAATATCCTCTTCCTCGGCACCGTGATCACCAACACGCTGGTGGGCATCATCCAGGAGCTGAAGGTCAAGTCCCTGATCGACGGCCTCGCCGTCATCACGACGACCCATGTGAAAGCTCTCCGCGGCGGTCAGGAGAAGGATATTCCGGTCGACGAGATCGTCATCGACGACGTGGTCCTTGTCGCCCCGGGCGACCAGATCGTCACGGACGGCGCCGTCCTCACCTCAGAGGGACTCGAGGTCAACGAGTCCATGCTCACCGGCGAGTCGAAGCCGGTCCGCAAGAAGAAGGGCGACACGCTGCTCTCCGGCAGCTTCATCGTCTCCGGCACCGCGAAAATGAAAGTCACCGCCGTCGGCAACGACTCCTACGCCGCCAATCTGGTGAGCCGCGCCTCCAGAAAGAAGCGCGCCTCCTCGGAAATGCAGGTCACCATCGGCCGCATCATCAAGGTCGTCTCCGTCGCGATCATCCCGATCGGCCTCCTGCTCTTCCAGAGCCAGCGCATCGCCGCGGAGGGCGAGATCGGCACGGCCATCGTCCGCACGGTCTCCGGCATCATCGGCATGATCCCCGAGGGACTGGTCCTCTTAACCTCCGTCTCCTTCATCATCGGCGTCGGCCGCCTGGCCCGCAAAAATGCCCTCGTCCAGGAGATGGAAGCCATCGAGGCCCTCGCCCGCACCAACATTCTCTGCACCGACAAGACCGGCACGATCACGACCGGTGAGCTCAAGGTCAAGGAGGTCGTCACGTTAGGCGCCGTCGGCCCGGAGGGCGTCAAGGAGATCCTCCGCCAGATGAACGGGGCATTTTCCGACGTCAATCCGACCCAGGCCGCCATCGACTCCTACTTCGGCCGCGATCTCACCTGGACCGTCCGCGGAACGATCCCGTTCTCATCCTCCCGCAAGTTTAAGGCCGCCTCCTTCGCGGAGGGCGGCGACTACGCGGTCGGCGCTCCCGAGGTTCTCGCCCGGGGAAATGAAAAGCTCCGCCGCTACATCACCCGCTTCACAAAGAAGGGCTTCCGCGTTCTGCTCCTTGCCGCTTCCTCCGGCATCGATCCGGATACGGGAAATGCAGGCTCCTTGAGCCCCATCGCCCTCATCGTGCTCTCCGACATCATAAAGCCGGACGCGCGGGCCACCTTCGACTACTTCGCAAAGGCCGGCGTGGAGGTCAAGGTCCTCTCCGGAGACAATCCGCTGACGGTCTCCACGATTGCCCAGCAGGCCGGCGTTGCCGGTGCGGAAAAATACGTCGACGCCTCGACCCTGCCGAAGGACCCGATCGCGCTTGCCCAGGCGATTGCCCAGTACAACGTCTTCGGCCGGGTCCAGCCCGAGCAGAAGCAGGCCTTCGTCAAGGCCTGGCAGGCCAACGGCAAGACCGTCACGATGGTCGGCGACGGCGTGAACGACGTTCTCGCCATCAAGGACGCGGACTGCGGCATCGCGATGGCGAAGGGCTCCGAGGCCGCCAAGCAGGCCGCTCACATCGTGCTCCTCGATTCTGACTTCTCCTCGATGACCAGCATCGTCTCCGAGGGCAAGACCATCATCTCGAACATCGAGCGCGTGAGCTCCCTCTACCTGACCAAGACGATCTACTCGGCGGTGCTCTCGCTCATCTTCATCCTGCTCCGCTCCACCTACCCGTTCACGACCATCCAGATGGGCCTCATCAACCTCTGCTGCATCGGGCTTCCGAGCTTCCTTTTAACGCTCGAGCAGCGCGAGAAGGTGACCTCCGACGGGTTCCTGAAGCATGTGCTTGCGGTCTGCCTCCCGGCAGCCATGACCATGGTCACATCGATGCTGCTGGTGCAGGTGCTGAATCTCATTTTCAAATGGCCGCCCGACATCTTCTCGACCTTCAACCTGATGCTCGGCGGTCTGGTCGGCCTCCTCGTGGTCGCCGACGTCTGCTGGCCGCTCAACGGCTGGCGGAGGTTCATCCTGATCCTCTGCATCACGGTGTTCATCGGGGCGGTCATCCTGCTCCCGCGGTTCTACGACATGCATCCGGTGTTCATGAGCTGGTCGCTGCTGCTTGTGCCGCTCTTCCTCCTCACGATGATGATGATCTACTGGTACTCCCGCCTCACCAACCGGTTTATGCGGTGGTTTTACAGTGCGGATCGAAGAAGGTTCTGAAAAAAATAAGCGGGCGGATCCCAATCAGGATCCGCCCGCTCATTTTTTAATCGTAACTAATCAATGGTTATCATCACTCTCATCCAGCTCATCCATCTCGAAGCCTTCCATGTGCTCCTCATGGCTGAACTCGTCGATCCCGTCAAACTCCGGGTCTCCCGGGCCGTGCGGGCCCCCGCTCATCATGTTCTCGCGGGCATAGACGCGGTTCTCCAGGCGGGACTTCTCAATGAGCCCCGAGAGCTGCTCCTTGACGTCGCCCGGCTTCTTGATGTTGGTGAGGTCAAAATTCCTCATCGCCTGGTCCGTCGAGTCGATGTGGATCGTACCGGTCCCGGTGATCTTCTGCCAGAGGGACCTCGTCATCGTGAGGCTCACGATGCGGTAGAGCCGCACCTCATCCTCGCGGGAGTTTAAGAACCCCTTCTCGATGAACAGCCGGTCCGAGCTCAGACGGTAGCATGTGAATGTCCACGGAAGACCTAAAAAGTTGCGCTTCCGGTCTTTCCACAGGATCTCGACAGACTTCTTCTCTTTCTTTTTTGCCATTTTGTTACCTCACTTTAAATCATATAAAACACCCGAGAACGGCGCCAGCGTCATCGGAACGCCTGCCCCCGGCATTACCTTCATCCTGATCTTCGTCTCCTTCGCCTTCCCGGAGAAGCGCTCCCAGTCGGTATTCATGAGCAGCCGCATCGTTCCCGCCTTGTCCGGCATGTAGGTGTAGTCCTGCGGCTCCTTCGAGAAGTTGAAGATCGCAAGGACCGCATTCCCCTTCCGGTCATAGCGCTCGATCCCGTAGACGCCCCTGCCGTAATCGTTGATCGTGATCCAGCGGAAGCCCTTGGAGTCGTAGTCGAGCTCGTAGAGAGCCGGATTCTTCAGGTAGAGGTCCCAGAGCTCCGCGTAGTAGCGGCTGAAGGAGTCGTGCAGCGGATACTTCAGCAGGAAATTGTCCGGCTCGCGGGTCTCGTCCCACTCGCGGAACATCGCGATTTCATTTCCCATGAAATTCAGCTTCTTGCCCGGATGGATCAGCATATACATGTAGAGCGCCCGGCACTGGGGGAATTTCTCCTCGTAATCGCCGAAGATCTTGTCGATGACCGTCTTCTTCCCGTGCACGACCTCGTCGTGGGAGAAGGGCAGCAGGTACTTCTCATTATAAAAATAGAACATCGAGAACGTCAGCTTGTCCGGCACGACCTTGCGCTCATCGGAAGTCTTCTTGAAGAAATCCAGCGTATCGTTCATCCAGCCGAGGTCCCACTTGTAGTCGAAGCCCAGGCCGCCCTCATCCGAGGGACTCGTGCAGCCCGTATACGAAGTCGAATCCTCCGCGATCAGCATGGCGGTCGGATGCAGGTTCTTGAGGCCCCGGTTCATCTTCCGAAGGAACTCCACCGAGGTCGTGTTCACGCCCCTCGCCTCATCGCCCATCCAGTAGATGAGCCGGCTCACCGCGTCGAACCGGAGGCCGTCGAAATGGTACTCCGAGAGCCAGTAGTTCGCCGCGCTCTGCATGAAGCTCATGACCTCGCGCCTTGCGAAAATGAAATTACTGGTCCCCCACTCGCTCTTCGACACATCCGAGACCGGATACTCGTAGAGCTCGGTTCCGTCATAGCGGTGGAGCGCATAGTAATCATTTGCAAAATGGGCCGGCACAAAGTCCAGGATCGCCCCGATCCCGGCACCGTGCAGCCTGTCGATCAGCTTTTTCAGCTGCAGCGCGGTCCCGTAGCGGGAGGTCGGCGCAAAATAGCCGGTGACCTGGTAGCCCCAGCTCCCGTCGAAGGGATACTCGGTCAGGGGCATGAATTCGACGTGGGTGTAATGATACTTCTTCACGAATTCGATCAGCTCATCGGCGATCTCATCGTAGTTGTACCACCCGTTCTCATCCGCTCCGTTCCGCCTGAAGCTTCCCATGTGGAGTTCAAAGATATTGAGCGGCCGGTCCTTGTTGTCGGTCCGGTGCTTCATCCACTTTTCATCCGTGAAGCGGTAAGCATCGAGATCCCGGATGACCGACGCGAAATTCGGCCGGAGCTCCATCCCGAAGCCGTAGGGATCGCAGTGCTCCACCCTGCCGTCGCCGCTTGTGATCGCATATTTGTACATCTGCCCGGGCTTTGCGTCCTTGATAAAGACCTCGTAGAAGCCTGTCCGCGCCGCGTCGGACATCGGAACATCCGCCCAGTTCGAAAACTCCCCAAGGATCGAAACACTCATCGCGTTCAGCGCAAATGTACGAAACATCACGCCGCCGCCCTTGACCGGGTGAGCGCCGAAGTAGCGGTATGCGTCAAACACATCGCCGTTATAAAACTGCTGAATATTCACCCGCATTCCTCCTTTCATGTTCATTTTAAGCATTCAGCACCCCGGATTGCGGGGTGCTGAGTGTAAGGTTTTTATTTTTTCTTCTTGCCCGTCTTCTTTTTCTTATCCGGCTTTGCCCCCGGATAGTCAAAGCGGAACACCGCGCAGCCGTAGGCCGGCAGATCGTACGGGATATAGTAGGGTCTGCCGTCGCATTCCCCTTCTTTCGCCTTGATGTTCTTCATCGGACGGACATCCTCCGGAAGGCCGCCGTACTTCGGATCCATCGAGTTGAGGACCAGCTTGTACTCGGTCTTGGCCGGCACGCCGCAGTGGTAATCCGGGCGGGCCACAGGCGTCATGTTGAGGACAAAGAGCAGGTTCTTTGTGCCGTCCTGGGACTTGCGCATGAAGCTGTAGATGCTTCTGTCCGCGTCGTCCGCGTTGATCCACTCGAAGCCGTTCGGATCCTGGTCGGTCGCATAGAGCGCCGGGTACTTGCGGTACATGTGCCAGAGGTCTTTCACATAATCCTTGAGCTGCTGGTTCATCGGGGTCTCAAGCAGGAACCAGTCGATCTCACGCTCCTCGCTCCACTCGCGCTGCTGGCCGAATTCCTGGCCCATGAAGAGGAGCTTCTTGCCCGGGTGCCCCATCATGTAGGTGTAGCCCGCGCGCAGGTTGTGGAACTTGTCCTCGTAGATGCCCGGCATCTTGGACCACATCGAACATTTCAGATGGACGACCTCGTCGTGGGACAGGACCAGCACATACTTTTCGCTGTATGCATAGGAGGTCGAGAAGGTCATCTTGTAGTGGTTGCCCTTGCGGAAATACGGATCGAGCTTCATGTACTCGAGGAAATCGTTCATCCAGCCCATATTCCACTTCATCGAGAAGCCGAGACCTTCCTCCTCCACCTTGCCGGTGACACGCGGCCACGCGGTGGACTCCTCCGCAATCATGACCGCACCCTTGTTTCTGCCGGTCACCAGCGTGTTCAGGTGCTTGAAGAACTCGATTGCCTCGAGGTTTTTATTTTCCCCGTACTTGTTCGCGACCCACTCGCCGTCCTTCTTGCCGTAGTCAAGATAGAGCATCGAGGCGACCGCGTCGACGCGAAGACCGTCCACATGGAAGAATTCAACCCAGTAGAGGGCGTTGGCGAGCAGGAAGTTCTTGACCTCCGGCCGGCCGTAGTTGTAGATCTTGGTGCCCCAGTCGGGGTGCTCGCCCTGGCGCGGATCCTTGTGCTCATAGAGCTCGGTTCCGTCGAATTTGACAAGTCCGCACTCGTCTTTCGGGAAATGCGCCGGCACCCAGTCAAGGATGACGCCGATCCCCTTTTCGTGGAAATAGTTGACCATCCACGCAAAATCCTCCGGCGTCCCGTAGCGGGCCGTCGGTGCATAGTAGCCGGTCACCTGGTAGCCCCAGCTGCCGTCGAACGGGTGCTCCGCGATGCCCATGAGCTCGATGTGCGTGTAGCCCATGTCAAGGAGATAATCCGCCGCCTTCTCGGCGAACTCGCGGTAGGTGTAGAAGCCCTCCTCGCCGCGGCCCGCGGACAGGGGATGCTTCATCCAGGAGCCGATGTGGCACTCATAGATGACCATCGCATCCTTCTCGACGCTGAACTTTTCTCTCTTCTTCATCCAGCGGCCGTCCGACCACGCGACCTTTCGAAGGTCGGCGACGATCGAGGCCGTTCCCGGACGGAGCTCGGCCCGGCTGCCGTACGGGTCCGCCTTGTAGAGGTGCTCGCCCGAATAGCCGATCAGGAAATACTTGTACATCGCGCCCGGCATGACGCCCGGGATAAAGCCCTGCCACACACCGATCGCGTCCTCACTTGAGATAATATTCGCTTCCGTGTCCCAGTTGTTGAAATCACCGATCACCGAGACGCGCTGCGCATTCGGTGCCCACACGGCGAAATAGGTTCCGGCGACTCCATCCACTTCTGTCGGATGGGCCCCAAGCTTTCGGTAAAGGTCATAATGTGTGGCATGACCAAACAAATATTGATCCAGATCCGAAAACACATACTCGTTCTTCATAATGAATACTCTCCTACGCTTGTCTTATTCTTCCCAATTTGAATAAGTTATATATATCCCTATTATAATAGCAAACTTCGATTCTGTAAATGAAAAATCGACAAAAAGCCCTGTTAAAGCAACCTGCTTTTTGTCGGTTTTTCATCTTCATTTTTCCGGGAAAAAGAGTCTTTTTGCATTTTCCTCCGTGATCCGGATCACTTCCTCACAGCTGATGCCCTTGATCTCCGCGATCCTGCTCACCACGTAGGGAAGATTCCGCGAAGAGTTCCGCTTTCCGCGGAAAGGCACCGGGGAAAGATAGGGACAGTCCGTCTCGAGGAGCAGGTACTCCATCGGGGTCCTCTCGACAGTCTCGACGAGCTTTCTTGCATTTTTGTAAGTGACGACCCCGCCGATTCCGAGGTAAAAGCCCAGCTTTTTCGTGTAGATCTCCGCCATCTCCGGCGAGTAGGAGTAGCAGTGCATGACGCCTTTTCGCTCCGTCTTCTCACCGGCCGAGCCCTTTCCGTACATCTCCGTGACGATGGCGAGCGTGTCCGCCGCGGCCTCGCGGGAGTGGATGACGATCGGTTTCCCGTTCTCCTGTGCGATCTTAATCTGGGTCCTGAAGGCCCGGGCCTGAAGGTCGTGCGCCTCTTTGTTCCAGTAGTAGTCGAGACCGATCTCGCCGATCGCGACGATTTTTGGATTATTTATGTAAACTTCAAGTTTTTTGATCACCTCATCCGTGAGATCCCCGACCTCGTCCGGATGCAGGCCGACCGCCCCGTAGACAAAATCATACCGCTCTGTCAGGACGACGACCTTATCAAGGCTTTCCGCCGTCGAGCCGATATCAATGACCCGCCCGACTCCGGCCTCCGCGAGCGATTGAAGCAGCTCCTCACGGTCCGCATCGAAAGCCTCGTCATCATAGTGCACATGCGTATCAATTATCATATCCGTTTAAACATTGTCAGGATATTCCTGCCGTCCCGGTACTCGTAGGTCATCTCATCCATGTTTTTTCTGGCCATGAAGATTCCAAGACCGCCTATCTTCCGCTTTTCCGCGGGCAGCGAGACATCCGGTGCCTCCTGCATGAGCGGGTCGTACGGTTTTCCCTGATCGGCCAGTGTGATCCTGATCCTCTTTCCGCCGTCGGTCTCCTCGGTTTCGACGCAGACATCCGCATCGCCCTCCCCGGGCGCATAGGCATAGTTTGCGATATTGACAAACATCTCCTCGACGGCGATATCCACCTGCATCTGTGTCTTCATTGAACAGCCGGCTGTCTCAAGCTCCTCATCCACGCACGCAAGCACGCGGCTCAGGTTGTCAAGGCCGGCTTTAACTGTCATTTTTTTCATTTTTCTCTCCGGCGCCGCTCTTCAATATTCCTGTCGCCGGGCTTCATTCGATCGTTAAGATGTCGCAGAAACCGGTGACCTCGAAGATTTCCATGATGCTCTCGTTGGCGTTTGTGACAACCATGCTCCCCTGGCGGTTCATGGTCTTCTGAGCCAGCAGCAGCACGCGCAGACCTGCCGAAGAGATATATTCCAGCTTCTCAAGATCCAGCACAAGCTCCTTCACGCCGTCGATATCGCTCTTGAACTCGGTCTCAAGGTCCGGAGAGGTGAGCGTATCCAGTCTGCCTTCAAGCGCGATCATGAGCTTTTCGCCTTCCTTTGTCTTCTTTATATTAAGCATAATTCAATCATCCTCCTTTATAAATAGAGTTCCGTATCTTATTATAAAGAAACTCCCTGCCAAATTCAACAGGGGGTTTTCTTTTTCCTCAGTTATTCAACTTTGATCTGGCAGGTCTGCATGGAAATGAGCGCCCGCTCATGGCTCTCCGGCGTCACACCCGCGCAGGCCTCTGCCTTCACCGCGATCGGCACCTCCGGAAGAAATGCCTTGATCAGCATCGCATTGGAAATCACGCAGATGTCCGTGCAGAGCCCCACAAGCGTGATCTTCCCGATCGGCTCCCTCTCGTTTGCCGCGGCCAGCGCCTCCCCGAGCGCGCGGCTTCCGAAGGTCGGCTTGTCAAATATCTCCGCCCCTTCCGCCAGTCCCTTAAGTTCCGGGACGATCTGCCAGCCACGGGTTCCCCTGATGCAGTGCTCGACGGGAAGGTTCCTGCCCTCCTGGGTCGTGAGGTACTCCGTCTCGTGGGTGTCCCTCGTGAAAATGACAACCTCCCCGGCCGCCCTTGCCTCCTCAATTCTCTTTTTCACGGCCGGCACGATGGCGACGGCTTCCTTCGTGCCGAGCGACCCGTCCACAAAATCGGTCTGCATGTCGATGAC
The DNA here is from genome assembly GCA_900317515.1 of uncultured Eubacteriales bacterium. Lineage (GTDB taxonomy): Bacteria > Bacillota > Clostridia > Lachnospirales > Lachnospiraceae > Chordicoccus. Next base: position 35,124 of record ONHA01000009.1, on the reverse strand, counting down.
GATGAGATAGTTTTTCATTTTCAATCCTCCTTTACCAGGTTCCGATATCCTTCCGCCCCTGCTCCGCGTGCGTGTAGTCCTTCAGCATCGCACGGAAGTCCTCCAGCCGCTTCCCGTAGTGGGCGGCCTGCTTCTCCGAGAGCTTCCCGCCCGCCTTCAGCTCCTCGAACAGCGCGCTAAGGCGCTTAAAGTCGTCCTGCGCGTTGTCCTTGTAGTTGTTCGCGGCGTCGTTGGCGAGCTCTAGGATGAGGGCTTCGAGGTCTTTGTTTTTCCTGAAAAATGAAAACATAACATCACCCCCTCATTCCGCAAACGGCCTGAACGTATCCGCCCGCCCCCACGACTTCGTGGAGGTCCTGAACCCGTCCGGCATCTCCCTGATGTCCGCTTTCCTGTCATAACAGGCGCAGGTCATATCGGACGCCATCGTCTCTCCGAGCCGGCAGGGGCGGGAGACGCTGACATACGTCTGCTTCATCCTGTTTAACTTATCTTCATCCATATAGCCTCCACCACAAACCATTGCCCGCCGCACAGCTCGATGCTCTTAAGCTTCTCTAGCGTCGAGAGGGCTTTGTCAAGCTTTTCCCTGGGCAGCCCGCACGCATTCAGGAGATCCTCCTCCGTCGGTCCGGTCGAATTAAACGTCCGCCTGTAAATCTCAAACAGCACCTTCGCGCAGTCATCGGAGAGCTCCACTCTGGCGTCCTTCACTGCTTTTGCCAGCGTTTTCAGGAAAAATGAAATAACCGCCTTCTTATCCCCCCACTTAACAGTCGTCCCGGTTGCAAGCAGTTCCAGGATTGCGGGCAAATCCAGCTTGATGTTGGAGGCTTTGATCGATACTATTTTATCGGAACCGTACGGCTTATTGATGATAGCCGTCCCACTGATGACGCCCGCATCCTGAAATGTACAGCTTTCCTTCACCAGAGATTGAATCCGGGCTTCATCCAGTTCTTCATTTCCAAATTCATCCCACCAGTACTTAGCCAGTTCCTCATAAGCGTTCGAAAATTCATGATCCGACATAGGCACCACCTTTCTCGATTGTTTTTTCGGACAATCTGATCCTTTTTTTCAATTATAGTTCCGTTTTACCCGGAATGCAATTCTATTTAGAATGTTCGCAGATGAACCTGTTTGAAAGGTTGAGAGAGTCCCATACAGTGCCTTCCCCCGCCCAAGCTGCTCAAATCGCGATCTGCACTGTACCACACGTTTTCAGCCTCCGGATACAGCACGACCCCCGCGCCCAAACCGCAATCAAATCAAGACCCGCACTGTACTGCACGTTTCCGGCCTCCGGATACAGCACGCCCTCCCTAAACAGCCACGCCGCACGCCCCTCCCCACCTTTCCGGTAGCATTTTCCTCCCATTTACGATATGATATAGAAAGAACCCCTGCACATAAAAAAGGAGGAACCCCATGAAGCGCACAAAAAAGCTCACCCTGCTCCACTCAAACGACATGCACGGCGACTTCCTCGCCGAGAAGGTAAACGAGACCCTGGTCGGCGGCGTCTCCCGCCTCTCCGGCTACATAAACAAGGTGCGCTGCGAGGAGAAAAATGTCCTCTACACCATCGCCGGCGACATGTTCCAGGGCTCCCTCATCGACAGCGAGTTCCTTGGCATCTCCACGATTGAGATCGTGAATCTCCTCGCCCCCGACGTCGTGACGCTCGGCAATCATGAGCTTGACTACGGCCTCGCGCATCTTTTATTTCTCGAAAAATGCGCCTCCTTCCCCATCGTAAACGCCAACATGTACATTAAGCTTAACGGCGTCCGCCTGTTCAGCCCCTGCCTGATCCGCGAGATCGACGGGATGCGCATCCTCTTCATCGGCATCCTGACCGAGGAGGTGCTGGCGCACACAAAAAAAGAAGGCCTGATCGGCACGCTGATCGACGTCGAGGACGCGGCCACCGAGGTCGCCCGCATCTGCGACGCCTACCGCACCGAAGACATCGACTGCACGGTTCTCCTGACCCACATCGGTTTTGAAAATGACAAGAAGCTCGCCGCCCTCCTCGACCCCTCTCTCGGCGTCGACATCATCATCGGCGGGCACAGCCACACATGGCTTGCGGCCCCCTGCGTGGTGAACGGGATCCCGATCGTCCAGGCAGCGGTCGGCACCGACCAGATCGGCCGCTTCGACCTCACGATCGACACGGACTTAAACTGCCTCGACTCCTACAACTGGCAGCTCATCCCGATCACGCCTGAAAATTGCCCGCGCGATCCCGCACTTGAGTCCCTCATTCGCCGCTACAAGCGCACGACGGATGAGAAATACAGCCGCATCCTCACCCGCTTCCCGCGTGCCTACACGCACCCCGGCCGCAAGATGGAGACCGAGCTCGGAAATCTGCTCGCCGAGTGCCTCCGCGAGCAGCTGGACGTCGACCTCATGCTTCTGGCATCGGGATCCATTCGGCAGCCCTCCCTCGGCCCGATCGTGACGCTGAAGGATTTTGTCGAGGTGTTCCCGTTTGAGGATGCGGTGTTCGAGTTCAGGATGACCGGCTCCCAGCTCCGCCGCGCCGCGGCTTTCCTCCTCCGCGACGCGTCCTTCGACCCGCACGCTCACACCGAGTGGTACCAGTTTTCCCGCGGGTTTTACTGCGAGTACGACCGCGCATCCCACACTATTTTGTCCTTGAAAATGAACGGCTCGGATGTCACCGACGATGCCCTCTATTCCGTGACGATGCAGGAGTATCATTTTCTGAGCATGGATCGGTTTCTTGACGTTCCCCACGAGGAGGTCGCAAAGAACGGACCCGTGCGGAAGGTCGCCACGCTCGCGAGGAATGTCCTCGAGGAGTATTTTGTGGCCAACGACCTGATCACGCTTGACGGGGAGAGGCGGCTTGTGATAACGGGGTGAGGGTCCCCCTTGACCCCCTCCACCGCTTGACTTTTGAGAGAGAGTTACATACAATTATTTTATATTTTCATCGGCAGAATCATCTGAAAAAAGGAGAATTCACCCATGAACCAAACCGTTAAAAGAGACGTCCGCCGCGCCGTCGCCGTCATCATCGCCGGAACCCTGATGGCCCTCAACATCAAGACCTTCGTCCGCACCGGAAACCTATTCCCGGGCGGCGTGACCGGCCTTACGGTGCTGATCCAGCGCCTCGCCCTGAAGTTCCTCGGCGCCGAGCTCCCCTACACTCCAATCAACCTGGCGCTGAATGCGTTTCCGGTATACATCGGCTTCCGCTTCGTCGGCAAAAAATTCACCCTGCTCTCACTCCTCATGATCGTGGTGAGCAGCTTCCTGACCGACCTTCTGCCCTCCTACGTGATCACCTACGACACCCTGCTCATCGCGATCTTCGGCGGCATCATCAACGGCATCGCGATCAGCCTGTGTCTCTACGTCGACGCGACCAGCGGCGGCACCGACTTCATTGCGATTTACCTGTCCCAGAAGCGCGGGGTCGAGACCTGGAACCTTGTCCTCGGCTTCAACGTGGTCATCCTCTCCGTCGCCGGGTTCTTCTTCGGGTGGGACAAGGCGCTCTACTCGATCATTTTCCAGTATGTCTCGACGCAGACGCTGCGCACTCTCTACCACAGCTACCAGAAGCAGACCCTCTTCGTCGTGACCAAAAAAGCCCAGGCGGTCTGCGACGCGATCCACATCGCGAGCCACCACGGGGCGACCATTTCCAACGTGATCGGCTCCCACTCGCACGACCCCTACCAGCTGGTCTACTCCGTGATCTCCGGCGCGGACGTAAAAAATGCGCTCCAGGCCGTCCGTGAGGCCGACCCCAACGCGTTTGTGAATTCGATCCACTCCACCGAGATCCGCGGCAATTTCTATATGCGGCCGAAAGACTGACGCCATTTTTTTCGGAAAATGAAAACACCTGAGCCTCTGTGCCCAGGTGTTTTGTGTTATCGGGGAAATGAAGTGCTCCCATCGGCACATTCTCTCAAAAACCGAATCAGCATCTCCCCCATAATCTCGCTCCCCGCTATATAGCTGCCGTGGTCGGCTCCCTCGACAACCACCGTGACGGAGTTCGGGAGATTTTCCGAGATCCGCTCTGTCTCCTCCGGCAGGATGAGGTCGTCATCCCCGACTGTAACCAGCACCGGAATCGTGATGCTCCTCAGCTGCTCCGGGTCGATATGGGGCTCGGTCAGCATGAGCGTCACAAGCGGGTCCGGGTGCTTCTCGTTCATTTCCGTGAACTCCTCTAAAAATGAAGGGACAAGCCCCGCCGGACTCAGGTTCGTTCCGCTGACCGCCATCGCACCGAGCGTCCCCGGGTGATTGATTTCAAGGAGCAGCGCGATAATCCCGCCGTCGCTGTGCCCGTAGAGGGCGGGCTTCTCAAGTCCCAACGTTTTGATGAACTGATACACATCCTCCGCCATGTCCGCGTAGTGGTACTCGGTCAGGGGTTCATTTTTCCCGTGACCGCGTGAGTCCGGTGCGTAGACACGGTAGCCGGCCGCGACAAGCTGCCCGATCTCCGTCTCAAAGAGGTTGTGATCCTCCCCGTTTCCGTGCAGGAGCACGACCGGGCGGCCCTCGCCGGCCTCTGCGTAGTGAAGGCGGAGGCCGTTTACCTCTACATATTTGTCTGCTTCATATTTTCCCATTTGCGTTACCTCACATATACAGAATCCCGGGGCGGTTCTTCGCTTAAAAGAACCGCCCCGGGTCTTCATTTTACTTCTCGAACAGGAACTTCTCCGGCAGCTCGACATTGAAGTCCTTGGCCAGATGCCTGAACTCGTCCGGTTTGATCGTCTGGCGCTTCGTGTTCGTCATCGAGAGCACCTTCACGAGGATCTCCGCGGACTTCTCGACCGTGTGCATGAGGCCGAAGGTCAGGTCAAAGTCCTCGCCGGAGGCGAACATGCCGTGATGCGCCCAGATCGCGACGTCGTACTGCTTCATGAGCTCCGAGGTCGCGACAGCGATGTCGCGTCCGCCCGGAACCATCCACGGAACCACGCCGATGCCGCCGGGGAAGACCACCGGGCACTCGGTCGCCATCTCCCACAGCTCGCGGGTGAAGGCTTCGTCGGTCAGCGGCAGCACGAAGGTCAGGGCGATCGTGTTGGCCGGATGGCAGTGATAGATAACTCTGTGCTTGCCGTTCGTGGCAATGTATTTCACTTCATGGTTCATGAGGTGGCTCGGAAGCTCGGAGGTCGGACGGCCGCCGTTCACAAGGCCCCAGCAGATCCTGTAGTTCTCGCCCTTGTCGTCGAGCTCGATGATGCAGAAGGAGTCTTCCGGCTTGATGGTGACGTTGCGGAAATATTTTCCGGATCCGGTCACAAGGAAATACTCGCCCGCCAGCTTCGGAACCGACGTCCCGATCGGCTTCCACTCGCCCGGAACCAGCTCTTCCTTCACGGACTCGACTTCCTCCGGCTTGATGCGGTAGCTTAAGTTGCCGCCGTTTCTCTCATGCCAGCCCTGCAGCCAGCCGTCATCCGCCATGCGCATAAAACCTTTTACAAATTCAGCATCAAGAACTTTCATTTTATTTTCCTTTCTCCCAATCAGGATATGAACTTTTATCTTGTAACGATCTCAACCGGCACGTTCATGATCTTCGCGACCTTGAGGATCGTGTCGATGTGTCTGCCTGCCGCCGCTGCCATGTGGTGGGTCGGGCCCGCCTCGGACCAGCGGTTGACGAACTCGCGGGCGCCGCAGGTGAAGCGCATGCGCATGTTGGTGTCGCCGAAGTTCAGGATCTTGCCTGCCTCGTTCTCGCCCTCAGCCACGATGAACTTGAAGTTGCCGTCGCCGTCCTGCGTGATGCCGAGATAGGTGATCGGTCCGACGTACGGATAGAACTGGGTGAGGTAGCCGCCGCCTGTCTTGCCGTGGAAGACCTTGACGATCTTCATGGACGGCTTCTTCCCGGAGATATCCGCATCGCCCGAGCCCGAATGGCCGATGATGACGATATCCTCGTTGAAATCGATCGAGTAGAGCTCGGAGAGCTGGCCGGTCCCGGAGATGGTCTTTAAGATGGACATCGCCATTGCGACCTTCATGTCGCCCTCGACCGCGCAGGCCGTGCCCTGCTTGATCAGCATGGAAAATGCAGGGATCAGCATCGAATCCAGCACGCCCGCCTGGCCCTTCGCGAAGCCGTCGTAGTGGGAGGCGATGAGGCCGAGCTTCTCGTCCTTCACCCACTGCTCAAACGCGACGACGTATTTCGCCATCTCCCAGACTTCCTCGATGGAGCCGCCGCCCTCGATCTCGAACGTGTCGAGGATCTCCTGGGCTTTCGCGCGGATTGCATTTTCATCGGTGATATTGTCGGCGATGCACCACATCTTCTCCCAGTCGAACTGCTTCGTGTAGAGCTGCATTCTTCTGTAGAGGTTGGTCTCGTCGATGTAGAGGTCCATCATGCCCGGATACGGACGGCCGATCTGAGCGATGTTGGTCTCGCGGAAGCGGCGTCTGACCTGAGCCGCGCGGCACCAGTCCTCGATCTCCGCCTGGACTTCCGGATCGCCGCCCTCGACGACGCCCGTGATCATCGCGTGGCGCTTGCCGAAGCGCTCAAGGTCCGCGATGACCTCGCCCGTTGCGCCGCAGGCGTAGCCGATGCCGAGCCATGTCGGGATGTCGGCGGTGTCATAGTCGAGCGCCTTCACCTTCTGCAGGTTCACGACGACGACCGGGACATCCAGGTCTCTCACGGCCGGAAGATAGTTGTAGGAGGTCGCGTAGGTCAGCATCTGCAGGAAGACGATGTCGACGTCAGCCGCGCGGAAGAGGTTGCCGGCTTCCTGAGCCTTCTCCTTGGTCGTCACCATACCGCCGTCGATGATCTCGACCGTGTCCGGGAACACCTTCTTGAAATCCGCGTACTGGCTCTCGAACTCCGGTACGAGCTGCGGGAACTGGGGCAGGTATGCGCCCAGCGCGATGGAAAATACACCGACCTTTGCCTTCGTATTGATTAACATGCTTTTACCTCCTTGATTGCAAAACTCTCTTTAATGGCATTTCTTGTGCTCTGAAGATCTTCAAATTCCCCGGCGGCGATGAACTGCACCACCAGATTTCCGATCGCGGTCCCCTCGACCGGTCCCGCGTAGACGGTCAGCCCCGTCGCGTTGGCCGTGAGCTGGTTTAAGTACATATCCTGGCAGCCGCCGCCCACGATGTTGAGGCTCGTGTAAGTCTTGCCGGTGATTGCGGAAAGCCCCTGAACCGCCTCTCTGTAGAGCTTCGCAAGGCTTCTGTAGACGCACTGCATGATCTCGCCGACCGTCTCCGGCACCGCCTGCCCGGTCTTTTCGCAGTAAGCCTTGATCGCGTCGATCATGCTCTCCGGGGCGAGGAAACTGTCGTCATTTGCGTCCACGACGGAAATGAAACCCGCCGCACCCTTCGCCGCTTCGATGAGATCCGGGAAGCTCCACTGCTTTCCGTCCGCGTATTTGCTCGTGCGGCCCGCCACATAGGCGGTCCCGTTCAGCTCGCGGCGGATCGACTGGATCATCCAGAGACCCATGATGTTCTTTAAGTAGCGGAAGCGGTACCAGGCGCCGCCTTCGTTGGTGAAATTCTCAAGCCGGCTCTCCTCCGTGGTGATCGGCTCCGCGTTCTCGACGCCGAGGAGCGACCATGTTCCGCTCGAGAGGTAAGCTGCGTTGTCGTCCTTTGCGGGAACCGCTAAAAATGCAGACCCCGTATCGTGCGTCGCCGGCAGGATCACGGTTGCGCTGTAGCCGACTTCCTCTCGGATCGCCTCAGTGAATTCTCCGACGACCGTTCCCGGCATCGCAAGCTCCCCGAAAAGTCCCTGCGGGAGGCCCAGACGCTCGATGATCTCACGGTCCCATTTCTTTTCCTTTGCATTCACCAGATTCGAGGTGGTCGCGTTCGTGTACTCCTGCTTTTTGACCCCGGTGAGAAGGAAGTTGAAGTAGTCGGGGATCATGAGGAGCGATTTGGCTTTTTCAAGCTGCTCGGGGTGTTCATTTTTAAGAGCTGCCAGCTGGTAGATCGTGTTGAAAAGCTGCTTCTGAATACCCGTCTTTTCGTAGAGGAGCTCTGCGGGGATGGCCTGCTCCACGACCGCATCCATCCCTGCCGTGCGGCTGTCCCGGTAGGCTACCGCGTCGCCGACTGGCTTGTCATTTTCGTCAAGAAGGACGTAATCAACGCCCCAGGTGTCGATGCCGACCGTCTTCGGGATCTTCCCGAGCTCCTTACAGGCCTTAAGGCCGCCCAGGATCCCGTTCCAGAGGTTGTCCATGTCCCAGCAGTCGTGCCCGTTCTTATGGACCTGCTTGTTGTCGAACCTGAAAACCTCCTCAAGAACGATCTTTCCGTTCTCCACACTGCCCAGGATATGGCGGCCCGAGGACGCGCCGATATCGATGGCGAGGTAATATTGCTGCATTTGGTCTCACTCCTTTCCGTATTTCCGTTTGTATCTCTATTATACCAGTAAATACCCGCAATAAAAGGTCGAAAGCGACAAAAAAAAGGGACCTTATTTGCAGATCCGTGGTATACTGTAACTATTCAGCACCCCTGACCTCGCACATGAAGCAGCCGCCTAAGCGGCTGCGAATGGGGTGCTGAATAGTTACGATATCTTTTTGCACAAGGAGAGGCCTAAACATGCTGAGAGAGTCGATTCTGGCCCATTTCAGGGCCGTCACTGAGGAGGAGGCGCAGCTCCTCGCCGAGAAAAGCGGGATCAACCAGGGGAACTACGCGACCGGGAAAGAGTTCGTCGTGGACAGCAAGCTCCTGCTCGAGAAGGGGACCCTCATCGAGATCCGGCCGCACACGCGTTTTGCCTATTTTCCGCGCCACCGCCACAACTATGTGGAGCTCGTCTACATGTGCGAGGGCACGACCACCCACATCATCAACGGTAAAACCAGGGTCGTTCTCGAGGAGGGCGACATGCTCTTCCTGAACCAGAACGTCTACCACGAGATCCTCCCGGCGGAAGAAAATGACATCGCCGTCAACTTCATCATCCTCCCGGAGTTCTTCGATCGCCCGCTCTCGATGATCGAGAAGGAAAATGTCCTCCGCGACTTCATCGTCTCCTCCTTAACCCGGGACGCCTCCGGCACCAACTACCTGCACGTCCGCTCCCGGGGCATCGTGCCCGTGGAGAACCTCATCGAAAATATGCTCTGGACCCTTATCGAGCACGAGCCCATGATCGACACGATCAACCAGACCTCCATGGGCCTGCTCCTCATGAACCTCTCCCGCTTCGCGGACTCCATCAACAGGGGGGAGCCCGGCCAGACCGAGCAGAAGACGGTCCTCACGGTCCTCGACTACATCGAGCACCATTACCAGAGCGGAACGCTCACCGAGGCCGCCGCGGGCCTCCACCTGCCGGACTATGCGTTAAGCCGCCTCTTAAAGAAGCACACCGGCAAGACCTTCAAGGAGCTCCTGCAGCTCAGGAAGCTCCAGCAGGCCGCCTATCTTCTTGACAACTCGACGCTCCCCGCGGACCGGATCATGGAGGCCGTGGGCTACGAGAACAGTTCCTACTTCTACCGGTCTTTCCGGGCGAAGTACGGCTGCTCCCCGAGGGAGTACCGAAAAAAAGACCTCCCCGCTGCCGTCCGGCAGGGGGAGGCCTGAACAATCTTTACGGTATCACTGGGCCAGGTTGAACTCCTCCCCGCCCTTCGGGTAGGGGCCGCCGCCGATCCAGATGGCGGTCATCTTATCGCAGATCGCGGGCTCCATGAGGATTGCGGAAGCAAGATCCGTGATGGCCCCCTGAAAGCCGACGAAAAGCGGCCGCGGGTCGTCCTTCATGGCCTCCTCAATGATGAGTCCTGCACCCTCGGAGTCCACGGGGGTGTTTTCATTTTCCATCGGAAATGCAGCCCCCATCTTCACCGGATACTTCCCCGTGATGCCCATCGCGTCGGTCACTTTGATGATCTCATCGAAGCTCGCCTTCGCGGTCGCCCCGTCCGGGAAACGCCCGCTCGACTCGTTGAAGTGGCCCGCAATGATCCCCTTTACATCAAACATCGGGGTCAGAAGGCAGTGGGCCACGGTGTACTGATCGTCGGCTTCATTTTTGCAGTCGGTGTGGATGATGTAGCGGACCCTGCGGGTCTCCGGCACAGCTGCCCGGGCACTTTATCTGCGGCCTCTCCTCTTGTAGTCCTCCCGGATCTCCTCATCCCAGTCGCTCGCGTTCAGGCTCTCCTCCGCCATCTTCGCGTCCGGGGCCATCATCACCGAGCAGACGGCCCTCGTGACCCCCGCGTAGACGTTGGCCGTGCCGACCTCATCGTGCACGTAGTTCACGACCCGGTCCTTCCGGAACCCGAATTTCTGCCCCTCTGCATACGCGTCGATGTTGGCTCCGATGAAAATGAACTCCCAGCCGTATTTTTCCTGCTGCCTTTTCACCATCTTCTGCACTTTCTCGTAGGAGTAGCGGCGGCTCGCGTTCTCCATCCCGTCCGTGGTGATGACGAAGATGGTCTTGGCCGGCCGGTCCTCCGCCCTTGCGTACTTGTGGACGTTTCCGATGTGGTGAATTGCCCCGCCGACCGCGTCGAGGAGGGCGGTGCAGCCCCGCACGTAGTACTCCCTGTCGGTCATGGCTCCGACCTTGTCGATCGGGACCCGGTCATGCAGGACCTCGCACTCGTTGTCGAAGAGGACGGTGGAGACCAGCGCCTTCTCCCCGGTCTTTTTCTGCCGGTCCATCATCGAGTTGAAGCCGCCGATCGTGTCGGCCTCGAGTCCTCCCATGGAACCCGATCTGTCGAGAATGTAAACGATCTCCGTGTAGTTTGTGCTCATGTTTCTTACCTCCTTTTCTTTTCGTTGGTAAGGTAATCATACATGAAGAAAAACCAAAAAAAGTCAACCCGGAGGGGACGCAGACAGGGACGGTTCTCCGCGGAGGGGGACGGTTCTTCGCAGCGAAGAACCGTCCCCCTCCGCGAAGAACCGTCCCCTCACGTCGAAATCGGATCCAGCCCGTAATCGTAGAGCACGATGTCGATCTTCATCACGCTGAAATCCCTCCGCCTGATGAAGTACTCCACCACCTTGTCCGTCTGGGAGATCGGCGAGAACGCGTAACCCGCAAGCCGGAGGAAATCAACCGCCTCGTCCATGTTGAGCCTAAGCCCCACCGCAAGCGCGAGCACCTTCTCCTTGGACGGATTGACCTGGTTCTTCAGTAGCTTTGAAAAATACTGCTTGGAAATGTTCGCCGCCGCATACACCTCCGAGTTCTTAAGGCCTTTTTTGTTGATCAGCTGCTGCAGATGCTCCCCGAACGATTCCTTGTAGATCCCTTTGAGCGCTTTTTCAAGGTTCATCCCGTACCCGTCTGAGGGCGCACTCTCCGAAGCCTGCATCGGGGCCATGTCCATGTTCGCATGGAGCACTGTTGTCTCTTCTTTTCGGGAAGCCTTTCGTCCGTGGAAAAAGCTCGGCCGCCTCCTCGGGGCTTCATTTTCCGGAGAGCCTGCCGGAGCCTGAGCCGCCCCGAAAAACACATCCTTCCTTTCAGCGTACTCCTTTGAAAATGCCTCCTCCTCGTAATCCTCATCCACGAAGCTCTTTACATCCGCGATGAGCCTGCCCGAGATGTCCGCCGCCTCCTGCCCGAAGACCGCGAGGATGATCTCCATCTCGTGGTCCATGAGGAAATCGGTGAATGCGCCGACCGCGATGCTGATCCCCAGCTCCTTCGGGAACCCGTAGTTGCCGGTCGCAAGCAGCGGAAATGCGATCGACCCGCACCCGTTCTCGTGGGCGAGCATAAGCGCCCGGTCGTAGCAGCGCCGTAAGGTCTCTTCTTCCCCCTTCGCGCCGCCCTCCCACCAGGGGCCGCTCACATGGATGATGAACTTCGCGTCAAGGTCAAAGGCCGGCGTGATCCCTGCCTCGCCCGGGCGGAGCTCCCCGATTGTCTCCCTCGCCGCAAGGAGCTTCTCCCGCCCCGCGGCCTCATAGATTGCGGCGTCGACGCCGGTCCCGACCGCGACGCGCGGGTTTGCGGTGTTCACGATCGCGTCGGCTTTTATTTTCGTGATATCGTTCCTGATGATTGAAAATGGCATGGCTGCACCTCCCTCTACAGTATAGCGTTAAACCCGGGAAAATGCAAAGGTGGGGGCTGTGAAGAAATGAGATTGAAAATCTCTGGCTTCACAGCCCCCTTCTTTTTCCCTGTGGTCTTAATTTTCCTGAAAATGAAATGCCCGAAGCTCCTCCTCCACGTTCGCAAGGAACCGGCCGATATGGCTTCCGTCCACCAGCGCGTGATTCACGAGAATCGTGACGGGAACCGTGACTTTCTCGGTCTCCGCGACCTTCCCGTCGGCAAGCCTCAGGACTTTCTCTTTTTTGTATTTTCCCCAGACAAAGTTCGGGATCGTGAGATTCCGGTCCGGCCAGGGCATGGTAAGCCCCGTATAGGAAAACCACGGAGCGCAGGAGGTGAAGAAAAGGCTCAGAAGATCCCCCTCTTCCGCGAGGTGCTCCGCGTTGAGAGCCTCCGCCTCCTTCTGCCTGGCTTCCCTCACATAGTCCCCGAAGGGCTGCATCACGTTCACCCGGCAGTAGCGGTAAGTCCCGTCCGGGAGCCCGTAGGTGTAGGACGGGTCGCAGACATCATATTCCACGATTTTATCCCCGACGATGCGCTGACGGAACTCCGGGATGCGGTTGGCCGCCCGGCACAGGGCGTACTGAAGCCCCAGAAACTGGGGAATCCCCGCCTTCTTTACAGCCGGCAGCCACTCCGTGAGGTCGATCTCGACGGTCAGCGTGATAAACGGGTTCTCCATGACGCGGAAGTGATCAAAATGGTCCTTCCGCGGGTAGGTTTGCATATCGATCTCTTTTCGGGTCACTTTTATCGTTCTCCTTATTTTTACGCAAGATCGAACGACACGAAATCGAACGTTCCCTTGCCCTCGAGGCTGAAGTAGAGCGCCTCCTTCTCGCCGAGTCCCTCCGGAAGCTGACCGTTAAAGCTCTGTCCTTCCTTGCAGGTGTTAACCGGAATCCGGCAGATCACCTCGCCGTTCTCCTTTGTCCGGACCGTGACGGTGCTGCCGTCGCCGTAGCCCTGAAGGTTCACGGTGATGGAACGTGTCTCCCTAAGGTCAAAGTACTTGAAGGCGACCGTGCAGTCCGTGCAGAAGTTCGAGATGTACTGGTCCGGTCCGCACTCGCGGTCCCTGCCCTTCTGGGTGATGAACGGGCAGGATCTCCTCGGGTATTTCAGCATGCTTAAGAAACGGGTGCCGTTCTTCCCGTAGACGTTGCAGGCGCAGTAGGCCGGGTAATGTCCCTTGCCCGGGAGCGGTCCGCGGTTTAAGCCACAGGAGGTCATCTCCGCCTGGTAGAATTTGCCGTCCTCAAAGCGGATCTCCTCCGCGCAGGCCTGGCGGGAGGACTGCTTGCGGTTCGTGTGGCGGTGGTAGAAGATGTAGTATTTTCCCTCGATCTCGATAAGGCTGCCGTGGGTGTTGCCGGTGTCCATGTGGGCGTGCTTCGTGTCCGGGACGCCCGGAAGACCGATGTCGCCGCAGCTGATCAGGACGCCGCCGAACTCAAAGCCTTCCGTCGGCTTGTCGCTCACCGCGTAGCAGAGGTTGTGGCTGTTTAACGAGCTGTAAATGAAATAATACTTTCCGTTGAACTTCCGCATGGAGCTCGCCTCGCCGAACGGCTGCGGCTCGTAGGGAGTACCCTTGGCCTTCTCGCCGGTCAGGACGCCCAGATAGTGGAGCTCATCGCCGGAGATGACCGTCAGCATGTCGTTCGTGTCGATCTCGAACCACATCGGGCCCTCGGTGGTCGGCTTGGAGCCATCCAGAAGGATCGGGTTGCCGCCGAATGCGAAGCCGGTGTAGAGATAGAGCCTGCCGTCGTCGTCCTTGAGGCAGCCCGGATCGAACTGGAAGGGCTCGTTTCTCTTGCCGATCGGCGTGCCGTCCTTGTATTTTACATAGCCGTAGAACTCATACTTGCCGGCCGGCTCGTCGCAGACCGCGACCGAAATCATCTTGGTGCCGCCCATGAAATAGTAGAGGTAATAGCGTCCGTCCGGGCCCACCACCATGTCCGGTGCCGCGAGGCCGTTCGTAATGCGGTTCTTCGGTGCGGCCGGATCCTGGTCTCTTCTGAAAATAACACCGTGGTAGGTCCAGTTGCCGAGGTCATCCACCGGTGCGGACCAGCAGACGTAATCGCCGAGGCAGAAGTTGATCCCGTTGAAGAGGTCGTGGGAGCCGTAGACGTAGACTCTCCCGTCCACGATGTGGGGTTCCGCGTCCGGGACATACTCCCAGCTGGGGAGATAGGGATTCAGGGCATTTTTTGTCTTCATTTTGTCTCTCCTTTGTCAAATGATTTTTAAGCACCAAAGGACTCGAAGCCCACGGCTCCGAGTCCTTTGCATTTTTTATTTTATGCCTTTTTCTTCACGCTGAAGAAAGCTGCCAGGCAGGCGAAGACCGCCGCGAAGGCGAACGAGGCGAGCGCATCGAGAGCACTCTGAAGGTCCGCCATGTTGGCCGCGTTGTTCTCGAAGGTCATGATGGCCGCGATCCCGTTGATGCGGGAGTTGGCCAGCGTGAGCAGCGCGAACATGAGGAGGGCCGGAGCCGCGATCGGAAGGATGTCCTTCCAGGTCGTCTTCTCCTCGCCGAGGAAGCACCAGATGAGGATCGCCGCGACAGCCAGAACGACAGCTCCGATCACGAGGGGATTCGTCCCAAGGTTCTTAAAATAATTTGTCCCGGCGTTGGTGAAATACTTCACAAGACCGTAGATGGCCGCAACCACCGCCAGAAGATTGACGATCGTGCCGAATAATGCTCTTTTCATTTCAGTGATCTCCTTTCTTCAGTCTTTTCTCGAGCGGAAAAGCATGAACGCGCAGAGGACGAAGAGGATCGCCGAGCCGACGGTGAGACCCATAAGCAGGTTGTCGTACCAGGTCTTAACCGTGACGAGGTGCGAGGAGGCGACCAGGCCGTCCATCGCATTGGAGTTCGCGATCGCGTAGTTCTGCATCTTCATGGCTTCCTTGAGGGCCTGCTGAACCGTCGCGTCCGCGCCGACCGTGGCTTCGTTCCAGCCCGCTGCCGGGTAGTAAGCCGCAACCGCCTCGAGGGAGTTGTCGCCGGTGTTGCAGGACATCGTGACGCCGTTCTGGACAGCTTCCTTCAGGCAGACATAGCCCGGATCCATGATGAAGTCCTCACTGATGAGGCCGTAGAAACCGAACTCGCCGTGCAGGATGTTCTTGATGAGGCCGGTGTGGGAGTTGTCGGTGTAGACGCCCGCGCGGTTGTAAGCGGTCATGACGCCGAGGCACTTGGCGTCCTCGATGGCGGACTGCATGGCGCGGATGTCGCCCTCTCTTGCCTTCTGCTCGGTCATGAACGGAGCCACGCCGGTTCTGTTCACCTCGGTGTCGTTAAATGCAAAGTGCTTGACCGCCGCGATGACGCCGTATTTCTGCTCGCCGATGGTCTGCTCTGCCGCCATGAAGGAGGACAGGACCGGATCCTCGGAGTAATACTCAAGGTTTCTTGCGCAGTAGGGGAGTCTGTGGATGTTGGCCGAGATGCCCCAGAGGATCGCGCAGTTGGACCACAGGGAGTAATTGCCGACGGTCTCGCCCCATTCGTTTGCGAGTTCCTTGTTGAAGGTCTGGGCGACGACGATGTTGTTGGCCATGATGTTGCCCATGTAGCCGGCGTTCGGATCATTTGCAGCGAGTACGCACGGATCGCCGGTGGAGGCGTCCTTCGTGCCGTACTGGCCGATCGGGTAGTTGGCGAAGCCGGTCGGTCCGTCGTTCTGGATGACCTCCGGGGAGGTGATGGAGGCGATGGACTTCGTGGAGGTGCCGCCGAAAGCGGTGCGGATCAGGGCCTCGGAGAGCTGCATCTGATCGATCAGGAGATCCCATCTCTCGTCCGTCGGGTCCGTGACGCCCTTGAGGTTCGCGAGAGTCAGGCCGTTCTGGGCGCCCCAGGTGACGGCGCCTTCGCCGCCGGTCTGGTAGACATAGACGTCGTTGTCCATGATGGCCAGCATCTCGTCGGTTGCGGTGAGGCCGCTGTAGGTCTTCGGGAATGTGCCTGCCCAGTCGCTTCTCGTGAGATAGGTGACGGTGCCCGGCATCCAGTAGTTGAGATCCATGTCGGCCAGCTGGTTCTCGACGTTCGTGCCGTTCTTGGACTGTGCAAAGGTCGTGCTGTCAAACTTGTCCAGCGTCCAGGTGATCACGTTGTCCTTGCTGCCGTCGGCGGTCATGCCGTCAGCCGTGGTCTTGCCCTGGGCTGCGAGCACGTTGTTGAGCGCCTCATGCGCGCCGTTGCCGACCGTGAAATAGTAATCGCCGTCGTCCAGGATGTAGGTTCCCTTTGTGCCTGCCGCGTTGTCCGCCGTGCTGTCCCAGCTTGCCATGTAGTAGAGGTCTGCGGTGAGCTCAACCGTCTCGGTCTTGCCCGGCTCGATGATGCCGGTCTTGCCGAAGTCTAAGAGCTGGATCGCGGATTTCTCCACGAGGTGCTCCCTGTCATAATCCGTGTAGGGCACGGAGACGTAGAGCTGGACAGCGTCCTTGCCCGCGACATCGCCGGTGTTCTTAACGTCCACGGTGACCTTTGCGGTCTTGGAATTGAGATCCACATCGACTGACTTGATCGTCTGCTCGAAGGTCGTGTAGGAGAGGCCGTAGCCGAAGGTGTAGGTCACTTCATTTTCATAGCTCCATGCGCCGCCGGTGCTGCCGACTTCCGCATCCGCGCCGCCCTGGCCGAGGACCACGTCCGCATAGCGGGTCTCGTAGTACTTGTAGCCGGTGTAGATGCCTTCCGCCTCAACGATCGCGTCGTTGATGTAGGTGGCCGGGTTTGCATTTGCCCACTGAAGGTCGCCGTAGTTCATGGCGGCCGGGCTGATGGAGTTGTCAACCGCATAGGTGTCGGTCAGGTGGCCGCTCGGGTTGACGTCGCCTTTCAGGATGTCCGCCACGCCGTAGAAGCCGTAGCTGCCCGGGGTGCCGACCTGGAGGATCGCGTCGATATCGTCATTCTTTGCGAGCTCGTCGATCTCCATCGGGTTGCCGTTGTTCAAGAGAATGATGAGCTTGCCGCCGCTCGCCTTCTTGGACTCGGCAGCCGCCGCGATGAGCGCGCGCTCGTCATCGGAGAGGCCCAGCGGGTCCGCCTGGTTAAGGCCGTCGGCCGGATTGACGCCCGCTTCGCCGGGTGTGTAGTCCGCATTCTCGGAGCCGGCGCGGCTGATCGTCACGATGAGAACGTTACTCGCGTTAAGAGAATCTCTCCACCCGCCGTTTGCCGCATCGAGCTCGGCGAGGGACGGCTCCTTGTCGGTGTAGACGCCGCCGACGGAGGGTGCCGTGAGGTTCAGGTACTCCATCGTGCCGGTCCAGGTCGCGACTTCCGACTTGAAGATGGCCTTGAGCCCGTCGCTTGTATACATTCCTTTGAGCGTATCGTTCAGTGTGAAGCCTCTGGCCTCGAGTGCCCCGACGAGGTCGACCGTGTCGGCGTCGGTCCCGTGGTTTTCAGCTGCCGTCGGGCCGAGGATCGCGCCTTTGTTCGGGAAATAGGATGAGAAGCCGAGCAGGGAAACCCTGCCGGTCTCCTCCGCCGTGAGCGGAAGCGCGCCGTTGTTCTTAAGAAGCACGCTGCCCTCCTCGCTCATGCGCTCGCCGATGTCCGCCATCGCCGTGACCAGCTCGGTGGTCGAGGCGTAGTCGGAGGTGTAGGTGTACATTTCCGAGGCGTCAACTTCGTCGTCCGTCACGACCTTGCTGCTCGTCGTCCCCAGAAACTTGTCGATGTCGGTACGGTGGTCCGAGACGACGCCGGTGCCGACGACGGAGGTGGTCAGAACCATCGCCGTCAGGGCGGAGAGTCCCCGCCAGATCTGAGATTTCCGCATTTTGTGTTTCCTCCCTTTTCATTTTTAGTTTTGCCGCTCCTGTGCGGACAGGACGGCCGCAGTATGAGGTTATCCAAATAGTACCATGAAAATGAAGGGATATACAATTTTTTCGTGAAATGTTCAAATAAAGTGCGAAATGTCATGCATCCCTCCGGCAATTACGCTATAATCTAATCTGATTACATAGACCGTTTTGTCACTATTTGTATTCTTTGAGGTGCGTCATGCTGCATGTTGCCATTGTTGAGGATGATCCCGTCATAAGGGCCTGGCTTAAGGAGAAGCTGATCGGCTGCTTCTCCGCTTCCAGCGCCGCCGCAGAGTTTGATCTCTTTGCCTCAGGAGACGCGTTTCTTTCGATGGCGTCCGACCACTACTCCTTCGATGCGGTCTTCCTCGACATCGAGATGCCCGGAACAAGCGGCATCGAGACCGCCCGCCGCCTCTTATCCATCCAGCCGGAGGCCCTCACGATCTTCGTCTCCGGCCGTGAGGATCTGGTCTACGACACCTTCGCGGTGCGGCCCTTCCGCTTTCTTCCGAAGAGCCGGCTTGAGGAGATGCTGCCGGACACCGTGGAGGCGCTTCTTGCCGAGCTCGGCACCATGAGGGAGCAGATGCTGGTGTTTTCCGATGCGTCGGGGGATGTGTTTTCATTTTCCTTAAGGAAGATCATCTACATTGAAGCCCGCAACAAGGACTGCCGGATCGTGACCGCGGAAAATGAAACCCTTGTCCGCTGCCGCCTCATGGACATCGAGGACAAGCTCCCGGAGGGCAGCTTTATCAAGATCCACCGCAGCTACATCGTGAACGCATCCTCGATCTACTACATCGGAAAGCAGTCCGTCTCCCTCACGACCGGGGAGAACCTGCCTCTCGCCAGAAACCGGGCCGACGAGGTCCGCCGGGAGTTTCTGCGCTTTGCAGGAGGAGCATAAATGCTGACACTCTACGAGTTTTTCCGCCACACCCATCTCGAGTGGGCCATCTACACCCTGATCCTCTCGGTCGGCCTCATGCGTCTCTTCCTCTCGGAAGGAGGCGGCAGACGGACCTTTCTTTTTGTGCCCGGAAGCACCCTTGCGGCCGCTCTTGTCATGCCGCTCGTCGACCTCATTCCGTTCACCCCGGTTTTTGCCTCCCAGGGCACCGTCATCTGGGCATTTTATCTGCTGTTTCTTGTCAATTTTGCCGTCTTTATCGGGCTGTGCTTCCCGAACCGGCTCAAGGCGGGGCTCGGATACGTGCTCTACTACCTGCTTTTCATCGTGCTTGTGAAGGGGGCTCTGGTCCCGCTCTACTCATCGGAGAACGCGATCGACCATGTTCTCTACGCGGTTCTGGACATCGGCACGATCCTGCTTCTCGGGGCTTTCCTTCTCCTCTTCACGGTGCTCTTCTTCCGCTTCCGGATCAAGGTCGGCCAGAGCATCGAGAACGGCTACTTCAACCGGATCTTCCTCATGCCGGCAGTCTTCCTCATCACATTCTCGCTGTTTGTGTCCGGGAGCAGCTTTTTTCAGGATTACATTCAGCCGATCCTCTGCGCGGTGCTCGCGTTCATACTGCCTCTCTTCTATTATAATGTCGCCGTCGGCAGCAAGGCCATCGAGGACAGCCGCGAGCTTGAGATCGCCCTGCTCCGCACCCGTGCGGACATGGAGCACTACCGCGGCATGATCGAGCTCGAGGACCGCGTCAGGAAGGAGCGCCATGAGCTCAAGAACCGCTACCTGCACATCCAGATCCTGCTGCACGAAAACCGCCTTGAAGAGCTCGACCGCTATCTTGCGGAGGAGGTCGGGACGCGGATGGAGGCGCTCGGCAAACCCGTGATCGGGAACACCCTCATCGACTACATCCTTGAGATGAAGAAAAATGAAGCCCAAAACGCCGGCATCACCTTCCGTCTCTCCGCCTCGCTCGAGCGGGAGCCGCACATCAGCGACGAGATCTTCTGCACGATCCTCCTGAACCTCCTCGACAACGCGATCGAGGCCTCCAAAAAGGAGAAGGAGCCCGAGATCCTGGTCTCGCTCGGCAATCAGGGGGCTTACCTGATCCTCAAGGTCAGCAACCGCATTTCAAGAAACATCCTGCAGGTGAACCCCGCTCTCACTACGACCAAAAAGGACCGGAAGCTGCACGGCCACGGGGTCTCCATCGTGAGGAGCGCTGTGCGTGAAGCCGGCGGCCTGCTGGAGATCCGGACCGACAACGGCTTCTTTGAGGTGACGGCGGCTCTGCCTGATGCGGGCGGCGCCGATCATTCAGCCCCCGGAAAAGAGGACCTCCATGCGTAGGCATGGTCAAAAACCGCACACGGAAAGATTATTTTGCGCAGGGTTTCTCTGCGCTTTTTCGCTTCTTGCGCTTGCCGGCTGCGCCTCGTCGGAAGTCCCGGCAGAGCGCCCGGTTCGGATCGTGCTGGAAGAAAATCAAAGCTTCTCCTCCGACCGTTTTGTCTTCGACCTCACGGCCGGAGAGTCCGTCTCCGCAAAGCTCACGCCCGCGGAGGGCTTTCGGGTGACCGGGTGCGACTACGAGGGCGCCCTCATGGAGTCCGGCGAGAACGGAACGATCCTTCTCACGCTCCCGGAGGTTCGCTACACCCGGACCGTCCGCATTGAGGCGGAGAAAAACCCCTACACTATCACCTACCACCTGGATTCCTCCGGCGATTCTGCCTTTACTCTGACCTATCCCGCTTCCCACCTCCGGGTCAACACGGCTGCCGGGTCTGCTGAATTTATGGCCGCAGAGGCCGATGAACTCTCTTCTGAAAGCCGCACGGTTCCGCTCATCTCACCGGACGGTTCCTCACTCCTTACCGGCTGGACCACGCTCCCGGACAGCGAAGGAGAATTCATCAGCCCCGGCAGCCGCGTCCTCGTCTCCGAAAATGTCCCGCTGGACCTCTATGCGGACTACCGTCCCTTCAGCCCTGCGACGGACTTCGACTATGAAGTCACTCCCTCAGGCGAGGCCGCCGTCACCGGCTATCACGGGACTGATGCAGAGCTGGTCATCCCCGCATACCTTGACGGCCGCCCGGTCACCGCGATAAGGGAGCGCGCCTTCGCGGATCTCTCCTCGGAGTCGGTCATCCTGCCGCCGACGATCCGCGAGGTCGGGCTTTACGCATTTGAAAACAGTGCTCTCACCTCCCTCACCTTCTTCGACTCGCTCACAAACATCACTGATTACGCCGTGAGCGGCTGCGGGAATCTTAAAACCATCCGCATAGGTGCGGTAAAGCCTCCCGTCTACAGCGGCACCTACTACGACACCTTCACCGACAAGACGGACCGGCTGCGCCTTCTCGCCGGCCGGCAGAAAATCATCCTCTTCTCGGGCTCCTCGGCGCGGTTCGGGTACGACTGCGCCATGATCGATGCGGCCTTCCCGGACTACGAGGTTGTAAACATAGGCGTCTTCGCCTACACGAATGCCCTGCCCCAGCTGGACCTTATCGGGCATTTTGCCGGCGAGGGGGACATTCTCGTCCACTCGCCGGAGTTTGACGCCGCAAAAAGGCAGTTCTGCACGACAGATGCGATGGATTCCGCATTTTTCCGCATGATCGAATCCGACTATGACCTGCTCTCCCTCCTCGACTACAGGGATTACGGCGGACTACTGAGCGCCTTCTCGACCTATCAGAAGGAGCGCGAGGGCATGGAGGCTGGCGACTACCGCCTGAGCGCCTCCTCCTTCGACGAGGATCACAAGCCTGTCTCAGAGCCCTCCTACAACAAGTACGGGGACTACATCGTCTTCCGCCCGAACGCGTCGGACGACACACCGATCTACGACCTCCCGGTCGAGTACACGGCGGCGGCCTTCCCGAAGGAGGCCTTCATCGACCCGCTGAACGCGGTCTTTAAAAGATTTCTCGAAAATGGCGTCCGCGTATGCTTCACCTACGCCCCGAGAAACCGCGAGGCCCTCTCCGAGAAGAGCACGGCGGAGGCACGGGCGGCGCTCGAAACTCATTTCCGTGAGAATCTGATCGTCCCGGTCATCTCCGACATCGAGGAGTCCCTCTATCCGGGCAGATACCTCTTCGGGACCGACAACCACCTCTCGACGGAGGGCGTTGCAATCCGCACCGAACGCACGATCCGCGACCTTAAAAATGAGCTTGAAAAGGAGGGTCAGCCATGAATTTCACCTCCCTCCTCTTCCTCCCGCTCTATGCGATGACCGCCCTTCTCTACCAAAGGCTCGAAAGCCGCGCCCGGGTCCTGCTCCTTCTTGCCGCAAGCTGGACCTTCTTCCTCCTTGAGAGCCCGGGCTCGGGCGCCATCCTCTTCTTCGTGACGCTCGTGACCTACGCGGCAGGCCTTCTCCTTGCGCGCTCATCCGGAAAAATGAAAACCCGCCGCCTGCTCCTCACCCTCGTCCTCGTGATCACGCTGGGGCTCCTCGGGGTCTTCAAGTACAGCGGCCGCTTTTTCCTGCCTGCGGGAATTTCATTTTACACCTTCCAGGCGCTCTCCTACGTGATCGACGTCTATCGTGGCGATTTCCCCGCGGAGAGGCGTTTTTACCGCTACGCGCTCTACCTCTCCTTCTTCCCGCAGGTCGTGGCCGGCCCGATCGAGCGCCCGAAGGATCTCATGGGGCAGCTCGCCTGCAAAGCGCAGGTCACGGTCGGCGATTTCCGGGTCGGCGGCTTCCTCATGCTGCGGGGCTACGCAAAGAAGATCATGATTGCCGACGCGATTGCACCGGTCTCCGACGCGCTCTTTGCCGACAGCACCCTGACCGGACCGAAGGTGCTGGCCGCAGCGGTCCTCTTCGGCCTCCAGATCTACGCGGACTTCTCCGGCTACTCCGACATCGCCCTGGGAGCCGCCCGCCTGCTCGGGATCCGCCTGACCGAAAACTTCAAAAATCCATACCTCGCGGACGGGATCCGGGATTTCTGGCGGAGGTGGCACATCACGCTCTCCCGCTGGCTCCGCGAGTACGTCTACATTCCGCTCGGCGGGAACCGCAAAGGCAGGCTCCGCACGGCGGCCAATACCCTCGCAGTCTTTGCTTTGAGCGGGCTCTGGCACGGGGGAGGGCTTCATTTTCTCTGCTGGGGGCTCGCCCACGGGGTCTTTGTCCTTATCGAGGATCTGACGCCGAAGAAGGTTCCGGGGCTCTCCGCCCTGCGAAAAGCCGCCACCTTCCTGCTCGTATCCCTCCTGTGGGTTCTCTTCCGGGCGCCGTCGCTCGGCCGGGCCCTCGCGATGTACGCCGCGCTTCTATCCGGCTGGGGATCCGCCCTCCAGACCTTTGCGGTGTGGGTTTCCGCGAACCGCCTGACCTTCGTCCGCCTGCTGCCCGCCGTGCCGCTCCTTCTCTTTCTTCGAAGGGAGCCTTCTGAGGGGGACACCGAGCCCGGCATGCGGGTGCTCTGGGGTGGCTACGCGCTCTTTGCCGCGGTGCTGATCGGTTTGTTTATGAATCTTGCGTCGGGCGGCGCGGCGCCGTTTATCTACTTTGAATTTTAAATTACAGCACCCCATAAGAAGGTGTGGTTTGAAGCGCGAAACGCTCGCGTTTCAAGCGAAAACCATACTTTCTTATGGGGCGGGCAAGACGCGGAGCGTCTCTGACCGCTCTAATGAAGCAGCCGCGCAGCGGCTGCGAATGGGGTGCTGAAATCGTACAACTTTTAGGACTATGCGCACAAAACGTTTTATTCTTATCACGACAATCCTCACACTGCTCATCGCAGGCCCCCTGCTCATCGGAGGGCTCCTTCTGCCTGTCCGGTATCAGGACACCTTCATGGGGGAGCTCCCGTACAAGCTCTCCCGCCTTGAAAATGCACCGGGGAAGCGCATCATCGTGATCGGCGGGAGCGGCATGGCCTTCGCGGTGGACAGCGCCCTCCTTGAGCAGGAGTTTCCGGGTTACACCGCGGTCAACATGGGCATGTACGCGGATCTGGGCGTCAGATTTCTCCTCGATCTTACGGAAAATGAACTGCGCGAAGGCGACATCGTGATCCTCTCCCCCGAGCAGCACACTCAGACTCTCTCCTGTTGGTTCGGAGCCAGAAGCGCCCTTCAGGGCACGGACGGGAATATTTCCATGCTGAGGTACGTGTCCCGGGAGGACCTCGGAACGCTCATCGGGGCGCTTCCGGGCTTTACGCTTGAGAAGCTCCACTTTATGTCAATCGGCGAACATCCGGAAGGGGACGGCATTTACAGGAGAAGCTCCTTCAACGAGTACGGGGACATCGCAAGCCCGCTGGCATCCGCCAACATCATGCCGGGGTATTACGATCCTTCCGTCACTGTCTCCTACGATCCTTCAGTCCTTGAGGACGCCTTCGCGGAGCGCCTCCGCGCCTATGCCGCCCATGCACACAAAAAAGGAGCAGAAGTGTACTGGTACTTCTGCCCCGCAAACCGCCGCGCGGTGAACGCGTCCGCATCCCCGGAGGACTTCTATGATTTTCTTTATGAAACGCTTGATTTTCCGATCCTCGGCGACCCGGCAAATGCGGTCATGGACGAGGCCTGGTTCTTCGACACGGATTTTCATTTGAATCAGAGCGGCCGGACGGTCTTCACGGTCCAGCTGATCCGCGACCTGAAGGCCCATCTTGGGATCAGCACGCCGACCGACATCGCGCTTCCCGCACCGCCGGCGCTTCCGGCGTCCGGCGGCAGCGTCCTCACCGCCGGCACCTGGGCCGGGAATACCTCTGTCACGGAGATCACGGTTCCCGCTGACGTGGTCCGGATCGAGGACTACGCGTTTTCCGGCTGTACAAACCTCCGCGCGATCCGCCTGCTCTCTCATGAGCCCTCCCGGGTCCTCGTCGGGGAGCACCTTCTCGACGGGTGCGGCGCTTATCTCCTGGTGCCGGAGGGCACCCTTTCGGCCTACCGCACCGACTACCGGTTTTCCCGCTACTCGGACAGGATCCGGGAGTCAACGTGAACGGGGACGGTTCTTCTCGGAGAGGGAGGTTCTTCTCTGCGAAGAACCGTCCAATCACTCCAGATGGAACACCAGCTCAAGATCCTTCGACACCGGACTGTTATCAGGATAGGTCTCCATGATATCCGCCATATAGTCCCACCATTTCCGATTAATAACCGTGTTGGCGCTCTCTTCCCATCTCTTCTCGTCTTCGATCTCTATATACCCGAACAGCACATCCGTTTCGGGATCAAAAAAGATCGAGTAATTCCTGCCGCCGCACGTATGAATCAGTTCCTTCATCTCGGGCCACAGCGCATTGTGTCTTTTCTCATATTCCGCTGCGCGGCCGGGGTATAATTTCATTTTAAATCCTTTAATCATCTTAAGAAGCGACCTCCGTTTGCTTCGACAATGGTCACTGTATGTGCCGCAGCGCCTCGGCAAACGCCAGAATCGTCAGCGACTGCCCGTAGGCCATCGGCGCGATCAGGATGTTCTTGTAGTGGTCGGCGTTCATACCCATGCCGGTGCCGCCCGAGACATTGAGCACGGTGCCGTCCGG
This sequence comes from uncultured Eubacteriales bacterium, assembly GCA_900317515.1. Taxonomy (GTDB): domain Bacteria; phylum Bacillota; class Clostridia; order Lachnospirales; family Lachnospiraceae; genus Chordicoccus. Next base: position 9,626 of record ONHA01000009.1, on the reverse strand, counting down.
GGCGACATTGTCCATGATCCCCCGGATCGCCTTCTCGGCGGTCCGGACACAGGCGTCGTCCAGGATCCCCATGCGAATGCCCTTCAGGATGCCGGCTGCGATGGCTGCCGATCCGGAGACCTCCTCGTAGCTCGTCGGGTCGTCAAGGACCGTGTGCCAGAGGCCGCTCGGTGCCTGCAGCTTTTTGAGCGCGTGCACCTGGGCTTTATAAGTGTCGATGATGATCTGCTTGACACCGGGGTTCAGGGTATTGTGGAACATTTCCAGGTAGTCAAGGATCCCCAGCGTGAACCAGCTGTTGCCGCGGCACCAGAAGATCCCGCCGAAATTGTTGTTTTCCTTGAAGGTCCAGCCGTGATAGAAGAGGCCGGTCTTCTTCTCGTAGAGGTATTTGATGTGCATCAGCACCTGGTGGATGCTCTCTTCGATCCAGTCCTGCCGCCCGTACTGCTGGCCCATGTAATTGAGGAAGAGCACGGTCATGAAGAGGGTGTCGATCCACATTTCATTTTCATTGAGGCGGACGCCCATCCGGTCTCCGTTCGCGCTGGTGACGTGCTGGAAACCGCCCTCCTTCGTCCTCGGGATGCAGGTCATGAGCCAGTCCGCCCAGTCGAGGCAAAGGTCCTCGAACTTCGGGTCCGGATGGATCTTCTGCAGCTCCGCCAGTGTGAGAAGCGGCGTCGTCGTGTTGATGTTTCTGGAGGGCAGGCCCTCCCTTATGTTTGTCTCAAACCACTCGACCAGAAAATCAAGATATTTCTCATTCCGGTCGGTCTTCATGATATTTAAGAGTCCGTAGAGGCCCACGCCCTGCGGCCAGTCCCACTCACGGATGCCGAAATCCCGCTTGAAGAAGCCGATCTTCTCGCCGGATGCGGCCAGCTCGGCTTCATTTTCCGGACCGTCCAGATGCAGCAGCTTGTCGATCACAAGATCCAGTTTTTCGCGCAGTTCCTTCTCGTCGATACGGTTCATCGTTTCCTCCTTTTTGCAATCAGACCAGGCCGAAGACGGACGGCAGCCACAGGCTGAGTCCCGGAATAAATGTTACCATCAAAAGTGCAATCAGTATAGCCGCAAAATACGGAAGCAGGCTCTTTATGACGTCCTCGATCTTGAGTCCCGCCACGGAGCAGCCCACGAAGAGGACCGAGCCGACCGGCGGCGTGATCGTTCCGATCGCCAGGTTCATAATCATCATGATGCCGAACTGGATGTCGTTCATGCCCACGCTCCTTGCGACCGGCAGGAAGATCGGGGTGAAGATCAGCAGAGCCGGCGCCATGTCCATGAAGGTTCCGACGATGAGCAGGATCACGTTGATGATCAGAAGGATCACGATCTTATTGGAAGAGATGCCCATGAGCGCGCTGCTGATCGCCTGCGGCAGACCCGTGAAGGAGAGTACGAAGGACAGGACGGAAGAAGCGCCGATGATCAGCATGATGATCGTTGTCGTCACGCCTGCGTTGACCAGGACCTGGGGAATCTCGGAAATCTTAATGCTGCGATATACAAAGACGGCCAGGATAAATGCGTAGATGACCGCGACGCCGGAAGCCTCCGTCGGTGTGAAATAGCCGGAAAGGATGCCGCCGATGATGATGACGATCAGGAGAAGCGAGGGGATCGCCTCGAGGATCGTGCGGATCACTTCGCCGAAGCTGAGCTTTTTCGTGCGCTTCACGATGTAGCCGTGCTTCGTCGCATAGACAAATGCAACCAGCCCGCAGATGAACGCCCAGAGCAGACCCGGGATCCAGCCTGCCATGAGAAGAGCCGCCACCGATGTGCCGCCCGCTGCCGCAGAGTAGACGATCGGCGCGTTCGTCGGCGGGATCAGCTGGCCGACCGGAGCCGTGGCGATATTGGTCGCCGCACCGAAGCCGTCGTCATAGCCGTGCTCCTTCTCCATCGGGAGCATGACGCCGCCGATGGCGGTTGCCGCCGCGAGGCCCGAGCCGGAGAGAGAGCCGAACATCGCGTTGCCGGCGATGTTGGTCAGCGCGAGGGATCCGGGGACCCTGCCAAGGATCAGCATAGCGAGGTCGATGATTCTCTTTGCGATGCCGCCGCTCGACATCAGCTGGCCCGCCAGAATGAAGAACGGAACCGCGAGGAGTGAGAACGAGTCAATGCCCGTAACGAGTTTCTGGGCAGAAATGAACATGCCGAACTGCGGTGTGAGGAACATGATGATCGTCACCAGCGCACTCAGGATGATGGAAAATGAAACCGGCACCTTATTTAAAAGCGTGATCAGAAATACGACCACAAGAACCAGGGCCGCTGCCTGTAAAGTTGTCATGACGCTTCCTCCTTTTATGAATTCCGAATGGCCTTGATCTGCTCGATAAGGCGCGGGATCGTGTAGATGACGAGCAGGATGCCGCAGACCGGCACTCCGAGGTAGTAGAACTGCATCGGCATGCCCAGAGCCGGGGAGGTCTGTCCCAGCGCGTTCAGGGTGACCATGATGCCGCCCCCGATCATGACGAAGCATGCGACGAAGAGGACGAGCGCCTCGATGATGATCTGGTTCACGATCTTCGCCTTCGGGCTGTAGGTGTCCGCGACAAATTCGATCGCGATGTGTTTATTTTTGCTGTAGGCATACGGAACGCCCAGCATGGTCAGCCAGATCAGTGCGTATCGGAGAAACTCCTCTGTCCAGCTGGCTGCATTGTTCAGGATAAATCTGGTGAAAATCTGCCAGAAGTTGCCGCAGACCATGGCTGCGATCAGAACGACCATGACCACTTCAATGATCTTATTGAGAATATTGATTAATTTTGTCATGCTGTCCTCCTTCTCACTTCGCATCCGCGTACTTCTGGATATCTTCGTAAAGGCTGCGGTAATTGTCGCCCTTGCTCATGTACTTCTCGGCGATCTCGCTCACGGACTCGATGAGCGTCGTCTTGTCGATATCCCTGTAAATGGTAACCCCGTGCTCCTTCGCCTCCTCGATTGCGGCCTCCATCATGCCGTTGTAGAGGGTCTTGAAGTTATCGTTCGTCCTGGCAAGGCACTCCTTGAGGTACTCCTGCTGCTCGGCGCTCATCGACTTCCAGAGAGCCGTGCTGATGATGTAGATGTCCGGCGAATACTGGTGCTCGGTGTAGGTGTAGGCCTTTACGAGATCCTCGTGGCCGTTGACCGTCAGCGCGAGCTCCGTGTTCTCGGCGCCGTCGACGACACCCTGCTGCAGAGCCGTGTAGGTCTCGGAAGAGGACATCGGGACCGGCGAGCCGCCCATGGCGGTGATCATTTCCATGGAAGTTGCGCTCGGCATCGACCGGATCTTGAGACCCTTCAGCTTGGACGGGTCGTCCACGCAGATGTCATCCACCGTGTAAAAGTTTCTGGAACCGTTTGCGTAGTACCCGATCGCGATAAAACCCTGGTCCGCGGTGGACTCGAAGAGCTTCTGCACTTCCTCGCTCTGCTCCATGGCCTCGTAATAGTGCTCCTGGCCGACGAACAGGTAGGGTACCGCGAAGATCGAATAGCGGTCGTCGAACTGGCTCAGCGTCTGCGAACCGACCTTGGCCATATCCAGGATGCCGGCCTGCACCATCTCGATCTCTTCATTTTCCGAACCCAGGATACCGGACGGATAGATCTGCACCGCGAGGTCCATGGACGGGTCCTCCGCGACAAATTCCGAGAATTTTGCTATCGTATCCGCGATCTCAGTTCCGTCCTGCTGGTTGTGGGCCAGCCGGATAGTCCTGCCGGCAGTGGCGTTCGCGCTCTTCACGGAGACAAATGTCCCGATCACCGCGATCACCCCGACTGCCATGAGGACTGCGCCGATTTTCTTAAACATGCTCATACGTAATTCCCCCATACTTTTAAAATTTATCGCTCTTTCTCATTTTAATTGCCTTCCCGTTTGCCGGCGGTGGAAAGGTCCGTTTCAGGGATTGCTCCCTGCTTTTTAAAATGAGAATTCCGAACTTTTTTTGTTGGCTGAATTATAGCATGAGCCTTATTTCATTTATTTTTTTCAATTGTGGTTTTTATGGATTTTTCAACAAAAATTGCTGTATAATGGGAGCGGCATCTTTGTTCCCTTTTATGTACCGCTGCTATGAAAAGTCAAAAAAAGGAGGCCCTCCATGCAGGAAAAGCATCCGATCGATCCCCTTGACCCCAATAAGAGAATTGCGTTCAGCGCTTCCGCAGACGGCATCGCCATCGAGCATGCGATCCGCACCGGACAGCACAATATGCGTGTGAAACATTTCCATCCGGAGTACGAGATTTTCTATATTCTGGAGGGCACCCGGCAGTTTTTCTTCGGCAACCGCCATTTCACCGCCTCAAAGGGCGACCTCATCATCATCGACTCTAACATGGTCCACATGACAAAATCCGATGAAACGGATACCGGCCACAACCGGATCATCCTCTACATCACGCCGGAGGCCCTCGAGCGGCTGGACAGCAGGTACCTGCAGCTGAACCTGAAGCGCTTCCTCCACGAACACTACGGGATCTACCACCTGACGAAGCAGCAGCACGAGCAGTTCATGGATCTCTACTATCTTTTTAAAAATGAAGCCCGCTCCATGCGCAAGTACCATGTCCGCGCCATCGAGCTTGCCGTCGCCCAATACCTTCTGCATCTCCACCGCGACTTTGAGAAGGTTCCCGCCTCCGCGGTCTTCTACGAGACGGACGAGCGCTTTAAGCACGTGTACGAGATTGCCGACTATCTCTCCGCGAATCTCGACAGGGATATCTCCCTCGAGGACCTCTCGGAGCGGTTTTTCCTGAGCAGCTACTACATCTGCCGGGTCTTCAAGAAGGTCACCGGCTACAACATAAAGGAGTTTGTGAATGTCCACCGGGTGAACCGCGCGAAGTACCTGCTGGAGACGACAGACAGGAGCATCGCCCTGATCGCCGAGGAGGTCGGGTACAGGAGCGTCACGCATTTCGAGCGGGTCTTCAAGGACTACATGAACATGTCACCCCTGAAATACAGGAAGACCCAAAACCTGTACGTTTCTTTCATCATACCTGAGATGGGGGAGGTGTAAATCGCAGAGAGGGACGGTTCTCCGCGGATGGGGACGGTTCTCCGCAGAGGAGAACCGTCCCCATCCGCGAAGAACCGTCCCTCTCTGCGAAGAACCGTCCCCATCTGCGATATCTTACCTTGAAAACGCCCCCGCGCCGCTCGCAATGCACCCGCCGTCGCAGATGATATCCGCCCCGGTCAGGTACCCGAGCTGCTCGTCCGTCAGCATCTCGTAGAGCGCCGCGATCTCCTCCGGCTTCCCGTTCCGCTTGATCGCGTTGAACTTAAGGTAAGTCCCTGCCTCGTCCTTCTCGAGAGCCCCCATCGGGGTCTCGAAGTTGCCCGGGGTGACGCTCAGGACCCTCACGCCCTTCGCGCCGAATCTGGCCGCGTCCGTCTTAGCAAACCATATCACAAAATGCTTGCTCACGCTGTAGGCCACGCCCGTCCTGGTCTTCTTCGGCATCATGTTGACGCGGCCCATCATCTTCTTCATGAACTTCTCCCTGTCCGTGCGGGAGAGCGGATAAGCGCCCGTCGGCATGATGAACGCCGGCGTCAGGTAGGCGGACATGCTGCTCGTGTCGATGAGGCACCCGCCCGGGGCCATAACCTCGTAAAATGCATCGTTGATGTTGACCGTCCCGAGCGCATTTCCCGCCATGATCTTCTCCGAGTCGCCCATGTGGGGGCTCAATCCCGCGATGTGGAGCATGACCTTGACCTCTCCGCACTCCGCCGCGTGGCGGGCCAGTGCGAAGCAGCTCTCCCTGTCGGAGACGTCGCAGGGAAACGCTTCCGCCTCCCCGCCTGCCTCTCTGAGCTCATTTACAGCATTTTCCAGCTTGCTCACCGTGCGTCCGCACAGGATCGTGTAGTAACCCTTTTTCGCCATCCGGTGGGCGGTCGCAAGACCCATGCCCGAACCGCCGCCGGTGATGACGCACACTTTTCGTTTCACTTCATTTTCCATCTATAGGTCCTCCCGGGCTTACGCCGCCTGTCTTTGTCTGATCATGGCCGCGCAGCCTGCGATCGCCAGCAGGTACGGGGTCTCGAAGCTGTCGTGGATGCCGTAGCGAAGGCCGGTGATGACGCCGATCGCCTGCAGCTTGTTCACGTACTTCGTGCAGCGCTGCTCGAAGGTGTAATTTGCCATCTTCGCGTAATCCTCTTCCGTGAAAATGCCCTCCTCGTCAAGAAGCGATGTGTACTGCAGCATCGTGTCGAGGAAATCCGCCCCGATATGATAGTGGCCGTAAGCCTTGAGCACCTCCGCTGCGGACTCGGTGTCCTTCGCGTCGTCCATATCCGGACCCATCGTATCGTCGTGGGCTGCCGCAAAAATGTCCTTTATGAGGTCAAACTCTGCCGGGCTCGTCTCGATGCCCATGGCTGCAAGCTTGCGGAAGCAGCTGTAGTAGTTGTGGTCCCTGAAGAGATCGACCAGCGCCAGGCTGTTGCGGCTGAGCTCGATGTGGGCGAAAGCCTGCTCGACCATCTCGCGGGTGAAGTTTGTGATGCCGGCGAGGTCAAGCACAGCTTCGAGGCGGTCTGCATTTTTCGCCTCGGCAACCTCCTGTACAAGGTTTGCATCTGCCATGACGCTTGTAACCTTCTCCGGGATCGTAAGCTCGATAACCGGTGCCTTCGTCTCCTCGGCAACTTTGACCTTGCCCTTGATGCAGCCTGCCTCCACGAGCCAGCGGGCCTCGTCGGTCAGCGTCTCGCTGTAGGGGCGTGTGTGGTAGCCGAGCTCTCTCTCCGCCTTGGAGTAGTCGAAGGAGTTGTTTCTGTCCAGATTGTAGACGGCGAAGTTCGTCATGAGCGGCTTCTCGCCGGTCTTCGCGGCCTTCTTCTCCATGGAAGCGGCCAGACGGTAAGCCATCGCGATCGGCACATAGAAGAGGGGCTGCTTGCAGCCGCACGCGTCGTGGAGAATCTTCGCGACTTCCTTCAGCGTGACTTCCTTGTTGCCCAGGATGTAGCACTCGCCCTTGCGGCCCTTGTCGCAGGCTGCGATCGTGCCGAAAGCCAGATCTCTGACGTCGCAGAGGTTGAAGCTGCCGCCCATGCCGACCGGCATCTCGCCGTTCATGATCTTGATGATCGTGCCGGTGGTCTCGCTGATCGCGTGGTCGTTCGGGCCGAGGATACCGCTCGGATGTACGACGCAGGCGTTCATGCCTTCCGCTGCCGCATCCAGAACCTTCTGAGTGGCCATCGCCTTGCTGCGGCTGTACCAGCCGACGACCTTGTCGTCATCGTACGGAACAAACTGGTTAACTTCTTTGATCTTCCGGCCCTTCGGAAGTTCCGGGATCGCGCCCGTGCTGGAGACGTAGACGAGCTTTCTGAAGCTGTCATGGCTCTTTGCCGCCGCGATGATGTTCTCTGTGCCGCCGACGTTGACGGCGATCAGCTTTTCGTTGTAGTCCGGGTTCACCGTAACCATGGATGCGCAGTGGATGCAGATCGTCTCGTATCCTGCCGGAACGTCGAAGAATCTCGAGCAGTCCTCGGCGCTGCAAAGGTCGCCTTCGAAGATCTCAACGCCTTCCGGGATATATTTGACGGCCGGGTCGCCCTTAAGTACGAAGGCCCGGACCTTGTCGCCGCGCTCTATGAGCTGGGAGCAGATGTTGCTGCCGAGGAATCCTGCTGCGCCGGTGAGTAAGTAGATCGTATTCTGGTTCTTCATTTTTATATTCTCCTTTTTTAGAATGAGACCCGCCTTTGCGTGTCCGGTTTTTGTTGTTTTCGATGAACCAAGAATACAGCCCGAAGATAAACGAAAGGTAAATTTTTTCGTTTATGTATTATTTATCTTTGAAAATAAAACCCGCCCGGAGCATGTCACAATCCCCGGGCGGCAATTCATCATTCTTTACTCTATTGTCTTCCAGTCCTTAAGAATCCTCTTCTCACTGTCAAACGAAACGAGGTGCCTCGCTCGTACCCTGGCTTTCACGAACCGTCCCTGCCATCGTCCTGCTTATTCCGCAAAGTAAAAAATGCAGTCACGGAGAGTGTCAAAGATATAATCGCAATTGCGCAGGCAAACAGCCTGCCGCCATCCGCAGTGGTGAGCACATAACCCAGTGCGGCGAGATAATAAACAGACTGGATACCTGTAATGATTTTTAAAATCCCGCGATACTTCGGGTAATCACAGGAGCATACGCACTGTGTGATCCCGAGCGCACCGGTACATAAATACAGCAGTAAAATCAGGTTGTTGTCTGCTGTCCTGATGTTCTGTATAGATCCGATGATCCAGAAGATCCCCAGGCAAACCGTTCGCTTTAATATTCTCCTGGTCTTCATTGGTGCGTACCATCCATATATGAGACATCATACAACGTCCACATCAGCGGCGCTCCCTGCACCAGCGCACTTACTGTCGCTTCCGCTACAAAGGCTCCGTCGGGAATACTAATGATCCAGCTTCCCGACACATTCGTCAGTTGGGAAGACGGCCAGGCAGGACTGCTATACGCAGAAACGCTGTCCATATAGTCATACCATAAAGAAACACCATCTGACGGCCAATTATAAGCAATTACATAAGACAAGCCAGTGACAATGCGTTGATAGTTTCCAATATCAGACGCGGTACACCAGCCTTCTGCGGAGCCACCGGAAACCAGAAACGGGATCGTCAACCCACTCACATATACATGCAGTCCTATACTTCGGGAAGGTCCGGGCTTAACTTTATTTTCACGGTTCCTGGAATTCAATACGGCGGATAATTCAGGTATCTTTTGTCCAATGTTATTTCCCGCAATGACGGTAAAATTGTGTTTGCAATCATTTTCTCGAGAATAAGCACTTTGAGTAGTGTCGGATATCTGGATACACATAGAATCATGATATTCAACAATATTGCATAGCAGATTATCCGATCTGCCGGAATAGAAGCCGGCACCGACAATGTTCATCCCATCGGAAGTATCAATATCAAGTTCTTCCAAAGAAAACGAATAGGCGGTTCCAAGATAATTGAATCCGATATCTCTATATGAAAAAACCAGATCAGAAACAGTACCCATCATCTCTCCGGAAAATGAATTCAATACATACACTTCATACTTTTGGGATGTATCCGGGCTATTTGCTCCATTAGCAGGCAGAGTATTCACCAGTAATAATACTAGCAAAAGAAGGCTTCCTATTGCTTTTCTCATTGCTTTTATCATTGCTTCTCTCATTGCTCTCCTCATCTCCTTCCTGATAAATATAATCATGGATTTACTCATTGTCAAAAAATTTCCGGGCCTCTTCTTCCTCATACGACACTCATAGGCATCACCTTCTTCATAAAACGAATCCTTTCAGCACAAATATCTTCTTCCAGCGTTATCAAAATGTTAAGAGCCACTCACGAAAAAGAGCAAAAAACAATATTTATCCCTTCCTAGCCCCCTCCGTGTTCTCACCCTCACGTACCTTCGCGCTTATAATCCCGGCTATATGCAGGACGCCGACTAGAACCGCCCCCGCCGCATAATAGCGATTTATCGGAGTTCCGGCCATGCGAAGTACGCTGTATCCGACAAAAAGGACAACGATTTGTCTTTTTAATTTC
>ONHA01000034.1 GCA_900317515.1 uncultured Eubacteriales bacterium | reverse complement strand
CAGGATGTCTTCACGAAGGAGGAGGTCACGGCCTGGGCGGACGAGGTCCGCGGGCTTCATCCGGACGCGCGCTTCCTCGTGGAGCAGAAGATCGACGGGCTCTCCATGACGCTCCGCTATGAGAACGGACAGCTCGTGCTGGCCGAGACCCGGGGAGACGGCTTCGTCGGGGAGGATGTGACCCTGAATGCAAGGGTGATCCCTGATGTCGCGGAGGAGATCCCGGAGAAGGGCTATCTCGAGGTCCGCGGCGAGGTCTATATGAAGCATGAGGACTTCGATGCCGTGAATCGGCACCAGGAGCTCATTGGCGGGAAAATGTTTGCGAACCCGAGAAACTGCGCGGCCGGAACGCTTCGGCAGCTTGACCCGGAGGAGACGAAGAGAAGGGGACTTTCGCTTTTCATTTTCAATGTGCAGGACGGCGGAGCCGAGTACACCCGTTCTCAAGCGAAGGGGCTCGAAAGAATCGCCGCGCTCGGGATGAAGACGGTTCCTGGAATCCTGTGCAGGACCGACGAGGAGATCCTTGCCGCCATCGACCGGATCGGCGAGGCGCGCGGAGACCTGCCCTATGATATCGACGGGGCGGTCGTGAAGAGATTTTCCGGCCGGGAGCAAATATTCGAGCGGCCACATCGCCTACAAGTATCCGCCGGAGGAGAAGGAGACCGTCATCCGCGACGTCGAGATCTCGATCGGCATGACGGGGCGCGTCAATCCCACGGCGGTGTTCGATCCGATCCGCCTGTGCGGAACCACCGTATCGAGGGCGACGCTCCACAACCAGGATTTCATAAACGATCTGCACATCGGCATCGGCGACACGGTGGTCGTCTACAAATCGGGGGAGATCATCCCGAAGATCCGCCGTTCGATCCCGGAGAAACGGCCGGCCGGGACGGAAGATTTCCGTCTGCCGGAGGTGTGTCCGGTCTGCGGGGGACCCATTGTGAGGGAAGCCGGCATGTCCGACATGAAATGCGTGAACCCCTCCTGTCCGGCCCAGCTCGAGCGGCACATCATCAATTTTGTCGGCAGGTCGGCCATGGATATCAAGGGCTTCGGCGAGGAGAACGTGATCAAGATGCTCCGCGAAGGGTTCCTTAAGGACGCGGCGGACATCTATACGCTGCGCGACAAGCGGCAGGAGCTTCTTGACCGGAAGGTCGTGGGCCTTGAAAAGAGCACGGACAAGCTGCTCGCCTCGATTGAAAAATCAAAGGAAAATGAACCCTGGCGGCTCCTCACGGGTCTTGCGATCGACAACGTCGGCCAGACCTCCGCGCGCACGATCATGAATCATTTCGGATCCTTTGAGGCGCTCATGGACGCGAAGGAAGAGGATCTTCTCGGTGTTCCGGATATCGGACCGATCACGGCTTCGTCCATCTATTCATTTTTCAGGCAGGAGGGAAACCGGGCGCTCATGGAACGGTTCGCCGCTCTGGGCCTCACCATGAGCACGAACGAAGAAGAGCGCAGCGATGAGCTCGCCGGAAAGACGTTTGTCGTGACGGGAGACGTCCTTCATTTTAAAAACAGGGCCGAACTGGTCGATTTTATTGAGAAAAAAGGCGGAAAATGCGCCGGCAGCGTCTCCAAAAAGACGTTCGCCCTCATCAACAATGATGCAAATTCTCTTTCCGGCAAGAACCGGAAAGCTAAAGAGCTGGGAATACCGATCCTGACGGAGGAGGAGTTCCTCGCGATGGTAAAGGAGGAGAACAAAGATGCCGATTAAAGTTGCGAACGGGCTGCCCGCAAGGGAGATACTGGAGAAGGAAAACATCTTCGTCATGGACGAGGACCGCGCCATGCACCAGGACATCCGTCCGATCCAGATCCTGATCCTGAACCTGATGCCCTTAAAGGAAGATACGGAGCTGCAGATCCTGCGCGAGCTCTCCAACACGCCGCTGCAGATCGACTGCACCTTCATGCGCATGAGAAGCCACCAGTCCAAGAACACGTCGAAGAGCCATCTGGACACCTTCTACACGACGTTTGACCAGATCAGAAAGAAGCACTATGACGGCATGATCGTGACCGGCGCACCGGTCGAGCTCCTGGAGTTCGAGCAGGTGGACTATTGGGAGGAGATCGAGCAGGTATTTTCCTGGATCAACACCCACGTGACCTCCACGATCTTCCTGTGCTGGGGCGCCCAGGCAGCCATGTACTACTACTACGGGCTCAAGAAGAAATACCTCGGCAAGAAGCTGTTCGGCATCTATGAGCACAAGGTGTTCAACCGCAAGGTGCCGCTGGTCCGCGGGTTTGACGATGAGTTCGTGATGCCGCACTCCCGCTACACGGAGGTGCCGGCGAGGGCGATTTCCGCCTGCCCGGAGCTCACGATCCTGGCCCAGTCCAAGGAAGCGGGCGTTTTCCTCTGCATGGCGGAGAACGGGCGCAAAATCTACGTCATGGGACATCCGGAATACGACCGGATGCAGCTCCGCCGCGAGTACGAGCGCGACAAGAAGAAGGGGCTCGACATTCAGATCCCGGCGAATTATTTCCCGGATGACGATCCCGGCAACAAGCCGCTCCTTCTCTGGAGAGCGCATGCAAACAACCTCTACACGAACTGGCTCAACTACTATGTCTACCAGTCCACCCCGTACGATCTCGACGGAACCCCGTGGGGCGAGGAGATCCCGGATACCTACAGCGAAAAATCCATCATTTGAGGTTTGCATTTTTTTACGATTGCGATATAATACACACTATATGTCATTTTAAATGGAAGTAAGAGGATGCAGGCATGGCAGATGACAGATACCGCTATCTGGAAGAACTCGAACAATCGGAGAAACTTGACGGAGAAAATACAAAAAGCGGAACGAGAAAAGGAAAGAAGCTGACGGCGGAGCAGAAGAGAAAGCTGCGGCAGAAGAAGAAAAGAAAGAGAATGCTGGCCATGGTCGGCCGCATCGCGCTTCTTCTTCTGATCGCTGCCGTTTTTCTGGTCCTGATCCACACGGTCATGACCCGGCTCGGCGGAACCGGAAGTTCCGCGTCGGGAAGCCCCGCATCGGGAAGTCCCGCGAGCACGGTTCTTCCCGTTGAATCATCCAAAGAGAGCAACGCGCCCGCGACGGAGACACCGGCCCAGGCGGAGACACCGGCCGTGACGGAAACGCCGGCCGTGGCGCCGACCGCCGAGCCCGTCCCGGAAGAGAGCAATATGGTGAAGACGTACGGAAAGTGGCAGTACAGCACGGATGCGTACGCTCCGGAAGGCGACATCGTTCCCACCACTTACCAGATGTACACCTACGACCGCATGAGGCAGGATATTTATTTCCTGATGCACCGCTATTCTGACTACTGCGAGGTGGTCAGCCTTGCAACGACGGCGGACGGCAGAGATATCGTGGACGTGGTCGTCGGGAGCAGGAATGCTAAAAAGGATGTGATCATCCAGTACACGATCCATGCCCGCGAATATATCAACGTCCAGCTCGGCATGTGGCAGCTCGAATCCTACCTGAAAGCCCTTAAGGCCGGCGAGTACGCGGACATCTGGTCGGACCTCCGGCTTCACATCATCCCGATGATGAACCCGGACGGCGTGACCCTCTCGCAGCTCGGCTTTGATTCGGTCCAAAACCCGGAGATCCTTGCGAATCTCAAGACCATCTGGGGCCGCGACAACGAGGCGGGCAAGGGCGACCCGGATCCGGCGGGCTACTGCTCGCGCTGGAAGGCCAACATGCTCGGCGTCGACTTAAACCGCAACTTTGACGTGGGCTGGGAGACGACCGGCGGCAGCTCGGGCCCGTCCTGCACCAGGTACAAGGGACCGTCCGCGGCGTCCGAAATCGAGACCCAGGCGCTTGTGAACCTCGCGAAGAACACAAACTGCATCGGGCAGATCGCCTACCATTCCTCGGGAGACCTGGTCTACTGGGACTACGGGACGGAAGGCGCCATGTACGAGACGGACAGCGCCCTCGCGGATACCGCTGTCGGCCTGACCGGCTACAAAAAGACCTCCACGATTGCCTCCGACCAGAACCTGGGCGGCTGCAGTGATTACTTCATACTGGTGCTCGGCATTCCGTCCATCACGATCGAGACCGGCGACTGGTATGACTGGCCGTGGGATTACGCTTCGGAATGGGACGATGTCCGCGACCGCAACAGCGGCGTGGTGCCGGCGCTGGCATCTTTCTTCCACACTCTTTGATACGCATAAAGGCTCGCATAGATTTAGAGGTGAGAACAAAATGAAGGAACAGTTTGCAAATGAAGAGACAAGAGTAGGCGGCGGAATGTCAGCGCTTGTATGGGTGCTGGCTCTCTCCGGAATCCTCGGAGCGTCGGCTGTGTGTTTCGTCTGCTCGCTTTTTCTGGAGACATTTGCGGCGCATTTTTACACAAGCCTCATCGCGGGAGGAGCGGCCGGCATCGTGCTTGCGGCCGTGATCCTTGCAGTCACCGGGAAAATGAAAACCCTGGGCAGCGGCTCCTCCGCAAAGACGGTCATCGTGCTCGCGGCTCTTGCGGTTTTCTTCATGGTGGGCTCCGCGTTCATGATTGCGGAGAAGGATACGAAGGCCCCGATCATTGCATTTTCCGATGAGACCGTCACCATGCGGGAGGGCGATCCCGAAAGCGTTCTCTATTCCAACATGATCGTTTCGGATGATAAGGACGGGGACATAAGGGACCAGCTCAGCGTGGTTTCGTTTGTCTATTCCGGGGACGGGAAGACCGCTGATGTCACCTATGCCGTGGCTGACTCTTCCGGCAACAGGACGACGGCTTCCCAGCGCATCTATGTGGAAGGCAAACCCTGGCCGGAACAATAAAATCCTAAATAAGGAGTATTATGAAAAGTTTACAGACTATACTGACTGAAAAAATGAGCGCTGCATTCGCTGCAGCCGGTTACGATGCATCCTACGGTCTGGTCAGGCTCTCTGACCGGCCGGATCTCTGCGAGTTTCAGTGCAACGGCGCGATGGCCGGCGCAAAAAAATACCACAAGGCGCCCTTTATGATCGCCGAGGATGCGGTGAAGAAGGCGGAGGAGCTCTTCGGAAAGGATGTGATGGAGATCACGGTCGTGCGCCCGGGCTTTATCAACATCAATGTCGCTCCGTCCTTCCTTTCCCCGATGATCGAGGAGATCGGAAAGGATGCACATCTTTCCATCCCGCAGGCAGAGACGCCGAAGAAGATCCTGATCGACTACGGCGGACCGAACGTCGCGAAGCCCCTCCATGTCGGCCACCTTCGGAGCGCCGTCATCGGCGAGAGTATCAAGCGAATCCTGCGCGCCGCGGGCCATGAGGTCCTCGGGGATGTGCATCTCGGCGACTGGGGCCTTCAGATGGGTCTTATCATCTATGAGATGAGCATCCGGAAGCCGGATCTTCCGTATTTTGCGGAAAATGTCCCGGAGGACGCCTACCCGGAGGAAGCTCCGTTCACGCTCTCCGAGCTCGAGGAGATCTATCCGTTTGCGTCCGGAAAATCCAAGACCGACGAGGATTACAAGGCGAAAGCCATGGAGTGCACGCATGAGCTTCAGACGGGCCGGCCGGGCTACCGGGCGCTTTGGAAGAAGATCATGGAGCTCTCCATCGCCGACCTCAAGAACAATTATGCGCGCCTCAACGTCTCGTTTGACCTCTGGAAGGGCGAATCCGACGTTCAGCCTTACATTCCGCCGATGGTCGAACGGCTGAAGGCGGAGGGGCACGCCCACTATGACCAGGGAGCACTGGTCATCGACGTGGCGGAGCCGACCGACAAGATCGAGATCCCGCCCTGCATGGTCCTGAAATCCGACGGGGCTTCCCTCTACAACACGACCGACCTTGCGACGATCGTGGAGAGAATGGAGCTTTTTAACCCGGACGAGATCATTTACGTGGTCGACAAGCGGCAGTCACTTTATTTCACACAGGTTTTCCGGGCAGCCAGAAAGGCCTCCCTCGTGAAGGAGGATACGGAGCTCGTCCATGTCGGCTTCGGAACCATGAACGGCCGTGACGGCAAGCCCTTCAAGACCAGACAGGGCGGCGTCATGCGGCTCGAGACCCTCCTCGACGATATCAACGAGGGCATGGTCAGGAAGATCCGTGAGAACAAGAATGTCCGGGACGAGGACGCGGCGAAGACCGCGGAGACGGTTTCCCTCTCCGCCATCAAGTACGGCGACCTCTCCAACCAGGCGTCCAAGGATTACATCTTTGACACGGAGAAATTTACGGCTTTCGAGGGCAACACCGGTCCCTACATCCTCTACACGATCGTGCGCATCAAATCGATCCTGAAGAAGGCGGAGGAGGCGGGCATTTCCTATGAAAATGAAGCCCTGCTCCCGCCGACAGGCCCGGAGGAGAAGGCGCTCATGCTGGATCTGGCCGGCTTCGGCGCCTGTGCGGAGGAGGCGGCCACGGAGCTCGCGCCGCATAAGCTCTGCGCGTTTATCTACGAGACAGCCAATGATTTCAACCGTTTCTACCACGAGACAAGGATCCTGGGCGAGACGGACGCGGCAAAGCAGGCAAGCTACCTGAAGCTTCTTTCCATCACGCGCCGCATTCTCGAAAAGAGCATCGACATGCTCGGATTTTCCGCCCCGGACCACATGTAAGGGCGGATGCTTTAAGGGGAGTTTAAGCAATAAGGGGAGAACATTATGGAAAATAATAAGAAATCATCCAACGGTGTGCTGAAGGCCATCCTTGTCGGCGCGATCCTGGCATTTATCGTCGGCGTGCTTGTTCTGGTATCGGGCGTCCTGCACAGGGACGAGCCGGGCACCGAATCGCAGCCGGTCGCCGAGAACGTCGCGGAAAGCACGGCGGAGGAGTCCCGCGAGACTTCGGTTTCCGCCAATGAGATCGCCGTGACGTCCATTCCGGAGAATCCGGATGCATCGAAGGAGGAGTCTGCTCAGGAATCCGTCCCCGAACCCGAGGGGAACGGCATCATTGTCTGCATCGATCCGGGTCATGAGACCGAGCAGATCAAGGAGATGGAGCCGAACGCACCGGGCTCCGATGTCATGAAGCAGGGCGTAACAAGCGGAACCTACGGGGAGACCTCCGGCAAATACGAGTACGAGGTCAACCTGGAAGTGAGCCTGAAGCTGAAAGACATTCTGAAGGAGCGCGGCTACGAGGTCGTGATGACCCGCGAGATCAACGATGTGAAGATCTCCAACGTGGAGCGCGCAAAGCTGGCGACGGAAGCCGGAGCGGATATCCTGGTCAGGATTCACTGCAACGGCGTGGACAATCATGATGTGACCGGCGTTCTCTGCTACGGTCCGTCCTACGCAAATCCGTACCTTCCGGAGGAAGTTATCAAGAGAAGCGTGCGTCTCTGCGAGATTCTCCAGCAGTCCCAGGCGGCGGCAACCGGCCAGAGGGTGATCGAAAACCTCTATGAGGACAACATGACCGGTATCAACTGGGCGACCATGCCGGTGTCCATCGTCGAGATGGGCTTCATGACCAACCCGGACGAGGATCTCTACCTCGCTTCCGAGGAAGGCCAGAAGGCGATCGCTGAGGGACTTGCGAACGGCATCGACGCGTATTTTGCAGAGTATCCGAAAACCATGGAATAAAATTAAGGGGCCCGGCAGCTTAAGGCAGCCGGGCTTTTGACAAGGCGGTGGAAGATGGACAGATTTACGAATGATGATTATTACGGCGACGACGGGATCCCCGGGAGCTATCCGGAGAGAAATACCCGATTTTATGAGCCGCCGGTACGGCAGAGGAGAGGGAGCGGAATCATTTACAAGCTGTGGCGGCTTATGTATCCGGTCCTGATCCACAGTTTCGGGATCGAGATAATCTCAACGGTGTTCGTGACGCTCTTTCTCACTCTTTCCGTGCTTGCGGGAATGTTTTTGAGCGAGACGGCGGCCTACGAGTTCATCTATGAGAACCAGATCGCCATCTCCGGTGCCGCAGAGGTGATCGTGTTCGTCCCGCTCCTCGTGTTCTTTATGCGGGACGAGCAGGAGAGAAAGCGCATAAATCCGCAGGGCTGTCTTAATAAAAGAAAGAAAGGCATCACGGACTGGCTGGTGATCGCCGGCTTTACCATGAGCCTGCTTCTGCTCGTGAATCTCCTGGTCTCCTTCATGCAGCTGCCCGGGGCGGAAAATGAGCAGGAGATCGAAGAGCTCTACAACATGACCTCGCTCTGGGTGCAGATCATCGTAGTCGGGATCGTCGCGCCGTTCTGCGAGGAGATGGTCTTCCGGGGCCTTATCTTCAGGCGGCTCCGCGATGACGTGGATCCGATCTACGCGGCCCTTATCAGCGCGGCCGCATTCGGCATCTATCACGGGAATGTCGAGCAGGGTGTGTTTGCGGGTATCCTCGGATTCGCCTTCGCGATGCTCTATGAGCACTACGGGACGATTGCGGTCCCGATATTCTGCCATATGCTGAATAATTTCTATGCGACCCTCGCGAACGAACTGTATTCTGCGGCAGATTTTGAGATGCCGGACCCGGTTTATTTTGCGCTCCTTGCCGGGGCGCTCGTCGCGGTGATCTCGCTTGCGATTTTCATTTTCCGCGATGATGAAAAATGCAATGAGTATTGACAAGCGCGAAAAATGCGTGTAATATGGAAAAGTCGCAAAAAAATCACATATGCGGATCACGCCGTTCGGTGCCGTAAGGTCTCGGCGCAAGGAAGCATATGGGTGACAAAAAACCAAAAAAAGGAGAAACTAAAAATGAGTGTTATTTCCATGAAACAGCTGCTCGAAGCAGGCGTCCATTTCGGACATCAGACCAGACGCTGGAACCCCAAAATGAAGCCGTACATCTACACCGAGCGCAACGGCATCTACATCATCGACCTTCAGAAGTCGGTCGGCATGGTTGACGATGCTTACAACGCAGTGGCAGATATCGTCAAGAACGGCGGCAAGATCCTCTTCGTCGGCACGAAGAAGCAGGCTCAGGATGCGATCCGCACCGAAGCTGAGCGCTGCGGCATGTTCTATGTCAATGAGAGATGGCTCGGCGGCATGCTGACCAACTTCAAGACCATCCAGAGCCGTATCAGAAGAATGAAAGAGATCGAAGGCATGGCTGAGGACGGCACATTTGAGGCTCTTCCGAAGAAGGAAGTCTTAAAGCTCAAGAAGGAGCTTGAGAAGCTGCAGAAGAACCTCGGCGGTATCCGCGACATGAGAAAGCTCCCGGATGCAATCTTCATCGTTGACCCGAAGAAGGAGCGCATCTGCGTACAGGAAGCTCATGCTCTGAACATCCCGCTCATCGGTATCTGCGATACCAACTGCGATCCGGAAGAGCTCACCTATGTGATCCCGGGCAATGACGATGCGATCCGTGCCGTCAAGCTGATCGTCTCCAAGATGGCTGACGCTGTTGTCGAGGCAAACCAGGGCCTTATGACCGCTGATGAAGTTCCGGCAGAAGGCTATGTCGCTTATCCGGATGAAGAGGCACAGGCATAAAGAAAGCTGATGACCGCCATCGGCCTCAAGTGGCCGATGGCGCTTTTTAAAGGAGGAATTTAGAAATGGCAGCTATTACAGCAAAAATGGTTAAGGAGCTTCGTGATAAGAGCGGCGCAGGCATGATGGACTGCAAGAAGGCTCTTGCCGCTACAGACGGCGATATGGAGAAGGCAATTGATTTCCTTCGTGAGAACGGCCAGATGAAGGCTATGAAGAAGGCTGACCGCATCGCGGCCGAAGGCCTCTGCCTCGCGGTTGTCTCCGACGATGCGAAGAAGGCTGTTGTCGTCGAGGTCAACGCCGAGACCGACTTCGTCGCAAAGAACGAGAAGTTCCAGAACTTTGTCAAGACTATCGCCGATCAGGTCATGGCTACGGATGCCGCCGACGTTGAGGCGCTTGTCGCTACGACTCTTCCGGACGGCCAGACCGTTCAGGAGCTCCTTGTCTCCCAGATCGCTACGATCGGTGAGAACATGAAGATCCGCCGCTTCGCACGCGTCGAGGAGGCTAACGGCCTTGTTGTCGCTTACACACACATGGGCGGCAAGATCGTTGTTCTCGTCGATGTCGAGACCGATGTCGTGAACGAGGCTGTCTGCGAGATGGCTAAGAACATCGCCATGCAGGCCGCCGCTATGCGTCCGGAGTACACGAACCGCAGCGAAGTCAGCCAGGAGTATCTTGACAAGGAGAGAGAGATCCTCCTCGTTGCCGCCAAGAACGAGAAGCCGAACGCTCCGGAGAAGGTCATCAACGGTATCGTTATGGGCCGCCTGAACAAGGAGCTCTCCGAGATCTGCCTGCTTGACCAGGTCTATGTCAAGGCAGAGGACGGCAAGCAGACCGTTCAGAAGTATGTCGATCAGGTCGCCAAGGCTAACGGCGCTAAGATCGCTGTGAAGAAGTTCGTCCGCTTCGAGACAGGCGAAGGCCTTGAGAAGAAGCAGGAGAATTTCGCTGCTGAAGTCGCGGCTCAGATGAAGGGCTGATTAAAACTCAGTGAATTGAAAATGAAATGCGCGCTTGTCTCCCGTGAGACGGGCGCGCTTTTTTTATTGCCTTTAAAACGCCCTTGTACTATAATAATCAAATACATTGGCGCATTATACCACGAAAGCGGAGGTGTATATGGACAGACTGAAAGTCCTGGTTGTGGACGACGAAGCCAGAATGAGAAAACTGGTGAGAGATTTCCTCACCAGAGAGAACTATGAGGTGCTTGAGGCGGAGAACGGTGAGCAGGCGGTCGATATTTTCTTCTGTGACAAGGATATCGCGCTGGTTCTCCTCGATGTCATGATGCCCAAGATGGACGGCTGGCAGGTGACCCGCGAGATCCGCCAGTTCTCCAAGGTGCCGATCATCATGCTGACGGCCCGGGGAGATGAGCGGGACGAGCTTCTGGGCTTCAACCTGGGGGTCGATGAGTACATATCAAAGCCATTCTCACCAAAGATCCTCGTGGCCCGCGTGAATGCGGTCCTCCGAAGGAGCGGCAAGGCGGAGACGGACGATGTGCTCGCGGTGGCCGGGATCCGCATCGACAAGGCGGCTCATCAGGTGACGGTGGACGGCAGCCCCATCGAGCTTTCCTTCAAGGAGTTTGAGCTCCTGCAGTATTTTGTGGAGAACCAGGGGATCGCTCTCTCGAGAGAGAAGATTCTGAACGCGGTCTGGAATTACGATTATTACGGGGATGCCCGCACGATCGATACCCATGTCAAGAAGCTGAGGAGCAAGATGGGAGACAAGGGCGAGCTCATCCGCACGATCTGGGGCATGGGCTACAAGTTTGACCCGAATCCGCCTGCGAAAGGATGAACATGAAGCACTCGATCAGGCGGCAGATGATAGCGTTTTTCGTGACTGCGATGGCGGTATCATTTGCGGTTATCGCGATAATCAACTACGGCTTTCTGGCGAAATTCTATCATTCCCAGAAAATAAAGACCCTGAAGAGTACCTACGCGGCCATGAACGAGATCTTTGCCTCCGAGAGCGACGACTACGCGGCGAAGCTCATGCAGATCTCGGTGCAGGACAACATCGAGATGCTCGTGGAGGATGAGGGGCTGGAGAGCATGCTCTTCTCCACCAGCCGCGAAGCGCGGGACCTGGAGCTCCGCCTCTTCGGCTACTATACGGGGTTCTACCGGGAGAAGATCGACGTCCTCGAGGAGACGAACATGTACGCGGTCCAGGAGACGTCCGACCGCTCCATCAGCATCAGCTATCTCGAGATGTGGGGCCAGTTTGACAACGGCTACTGCTTCCTCATGAGGACGCCTCTCGAGGCAATCGAAAATGCGGTCCACCTCTCGAACATGTTCTATCTGGTGGTCGGATCCCTCGTGGTGCTGGTCTCGGTGGTTTTCATTTCCCTTTTCTCCAAGAGGCTCACAAAGCCGATCGTGACCCTGACGGACCTCTCCCAGCGCATGGCAAACCTCGACTTCGAGGCAAAATACGGGGAGAAGGCAGGCAATGAGATCGATATGCTCGGCGAGAACTTCAACCGGATGTCGGATGAGCTCAAGGACACGATCTCGGAGCTGAAAAATGCAAACAACGAGCTCCAGCGGGACATCACGGAGAAGGAGAAGATCGATGAGATGCGCATCGAGTTCCTGAACAACGTCTCCCACGAGCTCAAGACGCCGATCGCCCTCATACAGGGCTACGCGGAGGGGCTCAAGGACGACATCTGCGACGACAAGGAGAGCAGGGATTTCTATGTGGACGTCATCCTGGATGAAGCCGGGAAGATGAACAAGATGGTCCGCCAGCTGCTTTCACTCAATCAGCTTGAGTTCGGGCAGAATCAGGTGCAGATGGAGCGGTTTGACCTGACCGCCCTGATCCAGGGCGTGATCGACGGCATGAAGCTCATCATCGGGGAGAAAGGGGCGTGCGTCACGTTCGACCGGAAGGATCCGGTTTACGTCTGGGGCGATGAGTTCAAGATCGAGGAGGTCGTGACCAACTTCATGTCCAATGCGCTCAATCACCTCGATTATGAGAAGAGAATTGATATACGGATCACGGAGCAGGACGGAGTCGTGACGACTTCGGTCTTCAATTCCGGCGATCCGATCCCGGAGGAGTCAATCTCGAAGCTCTGGGAGAAGTTTTACAAGGTGGACAAAGCCCGGACCCGCGCCTACGGCGGTTCGGGGATCGGCCTCTCCATCGTGAAGGCGATCATGGAGGGCCATCACCAGAAATGCGGCGTCAGAAACTATGACGACGGGGTCGCCTTCTGGTTTACACTGGATGCGCGGGAGCGCTGAAAAAGATTAATGGGGGATTTTTATGCTGGCAGTAATCGATTATGATGCCGGAAACGTCAAAAGTGCAGTGAAGGCCTTTCGGGCGCTCGGGGAGGAGACGATCCTGACGAGAGACCCGGAGATCATCCTGAAAGCGGACCATGTCCTGCTGCCCGGAGTCGGAAACTTCGGGGAGTGCATGGTGCGCCTTAAAAGGTACGGTCTTATCCCGGTGATCCATGAGGTGATCGCTAAGGGGACTCCGTTTCTTGGAATCTGCGTCGGAGAGCAGCTTCTCTTCGAGGCCAGTGAGGAGAGCGAAGGCATTCCGGGGCTCGGCGTTTTCAGGGGAAAATGCGTCCGCTTCACCGACAAGCCGGGCATGAAGGTCCCGCAGATCGGATGGAACTCGCTCGCTATAAAGCCCGGCAGCAGGCTCTTTGAGGGGATAGAGGACGGATCATTTGTGTATTTCGTCCATTCCTACTACGCGGTGCCGGAGGAGGAAATCCTGACGGCCACCTGCACCTACGCGGACGTCGCCTGTGCGGCCGTGGAGCGGGGCAACGTGTTTGCGACCCAGTTCCACCCGGAGAAGAGCGGGGCGGTCGGACTTAAGATCCTTGAAAATTTCCTGGCAGTAAAGAAGGAGGCATAAGATGCTGACAAAGCGAATCATTCCGTGTCTCGACGTCAATGCGGGACGCGTCGTGAAGGGCGTCAATTTCGTGGAACTCAAGGATGCGGGGGACCCGGTCGAGATCGCGAAGGCTTACGATGCCGAGGGTGCCGATGAGCTGGTGTTCCTGGATATTACGGCTTCCTCCGACAACCGTGAGACCGTGGTGGACATGGTCGAGCGGGTCGGCGACCAGGTGTTCATTCCATTTACGGTCGGCGGCGGTATCCGCACGGTGGCGGACATGAACAGGATCCTGCGTGCGGGGGCGGATAAGGTCTCGGTCAATTCCGCGGCCATCGACAACCCGGAGCTGATCCGCGAGGGTGCGGTCAAATTCGGGAACCAGTGCATCGTGCTGGCCATCGACGCGAAAGCACGGCCGGACGGCGGCGGCTGGACGGTCTACAAGCACGGTGGCCGGATCGACACGGGCCTCGACGCGGTCGAGTGGGCGAAAAGGGGAGTCGAGCTCGGAGCGGGCGAGATCCTGCTCACATCAATGGACGGCGACGGAACCAGGGCCGGCTACGACCTTAAGCTCACCCGGGCAATCTCCGACGCGGTCGGTGTTCCGGTCATCGCATCGGGCGGTGCGGGGACATACGAGCATTTTTATAAAGCTCTCACGGAGGGCGGCGCGGATGCGGCGCTGGCGGCGTCTCTCTTTCACTACAAGATGATGACGATCCGTGAGGTCAAGGAATACTTAAGGAGCCGGGACGTGCCCGTGCGCCTTTGAAGGAGGCAGTTATGGCGATTACCGGAGAGTGGGAAAAAGCGCTGCACCCGGAGTTTAAGAAGCCTTACTATGCGCAGCTGTACAAAAAAGTCCTGAACGCGTATCGGACGGAGACGGTGTATCCGCCGAGCACGGACATCTTTAATGCGTTCGCCTTCACACCGCTTGAACAGGTAAAAGTCGTGATCCTGGGCCAGGATCCTTATCATGAGCCGGGCCAGGCCAACGGGCTCTGCTTCTCGGTCCACAAGGGGATCCGTATCCCTCCGTCGCTCGTCAATATCTATAAGGAGATGAGCAGCGACCTGGGATGTCCTGCCCCTGAAAACGGGGACCTTACGGGCTGGGCCAGACAGGGCGTTCTGCTCCTCAATACGGTCCTCACCGTGCGGGCCCATGCGGCCAACTCTCACCGGGGGATCGGCTGGGAGGAGTTCACGGACGCGGCCATCAGGGTGCTGGCTGACCAGGACCGGCCGCTGGTGTTCATTTTGTGGGGGACGCCTGCGAGACGCAAGAAAGCCCTCATCCACAATCCGAAGCACCTCATCATCGAGTCACCGCACCCGAGTCCGCTCTCGGCGTCCGGCGGATTTTTCGGGAGCCGTCCGTTCTCGAAGACCAATGACTACCTTGTGCGCTGCGGCCTTACGCCGATCGACTGGGCAGCCGCAAACGAAGAATAACCTATTTAAGGATATAACATGGCAGATAAAACAAAAAGCATAGTGCGTGAAGCCGCCTTCCTCATGGCTGCCCAGATGGTCTGCAGCGTGATCGGGCTCCTCTACAGAAGTCCGATGCACCTGGTGATCGGGGACATCGGCGACGGCTACTATCAGTATGCGTACGAGTGGTACGCGATCATTCTTTTGATTTCCTCCTACAGCATTCCCTCGGCCCTCTCCAAAGTCATGGCCGACCGGCTGGCAAAGGGACAGTACAAAAATGCGCAGAGAGTGTTCCATGCCTCCATCTTTTATGTTCTGATCGTGGGCGGGATCGGTGCGCTGGCAGCCTTCTTCGGGGCGCCTTTCTTCCTCGCAAGGCAGCCCGATGCGGTTCCGGCTCTCAGGGTTCTTGCGCCGACGATCGTGCTGGCGGGGCTCCTCGGGTGCCTTCGCGGCTATTTCCAGGCTCAGAATACGATGTTCCCGACCGGGGTATCCCGTGTGGCGGAGCAGATCGTCAACGCGGTCATCTCGGTCCTTGCGGCCTGGCTCCTCACGAGGCGCTACGTCGGCGATGAGAACATGACCGGCAAATTCGGAGCGGCGGGCGGCACGCTCGGGACAGGCGCGGGCGTACTTGCGGGAATTCTCTTCATGCTGTTCACCTATTTCCTGAACCGCAGAACGATCAGTAAGCGGATCAACCGGGACAAGACCGTGAAGGCGGAGAGTTACCGGCAGGTGTTTCACGTCATTTTCATGATGGTGACGCCGATCATCTTTGCAACCGGCATCTACAACTGTACGGCGATCGTGGACCAGAACATATTCACGGCGCTCATGGACTGGCGGAACATTCCTCCGCAGGAGGTGACGCGGGAGTATGCGCTTTTCTCCTACAGGGTCAAGCCGATCCTGAATATTCCGGTTTCGCTGGCCTCCGCGACCTCGACGGCCCTCATTCCGGCGGTCGCGACGGCGATCTCCGCGGGGAGGGACCGCGAAGCTGCCGACCGGATCAACGAGGCCATGCGGCTCTCGATGTTCCTGGCCGTGCCGGCGTCGGTTGGTCTGGCGGTGCTTTCTTACCCGGTGATCCGGATCATGTATCCGACCGGCGATATCTGGGGGGCGGCGATCCTGCTCTCGCTGGGCGCGGTGTCCGTCATTTTCTACAGTCTCTCAACGGTCACGAACGGCGTCCTGCAGGGACTCGGCCATCCGGGAGACCCCGTGAAAAATGCATTTATCGCGCTCATCATCAACATCGTCTCGGCGGTCCTTCTTGTCGGCTTTATGCACGCCGACATCTACGGAATTCTTGCGGCGACGGTGCTCTACGCGGCCTCCGTCATGGTTCTGAACGCGTTCTCGCTGAAAAAATATCTGGATTACAAGCATGACTTAAAGCGCCTGCTCATTCAGCCGCTCATGGCGGCAGCGCTTATGGGCGTGATCGTGGGGACGATCTACTGGATTCCGAGCATCTTTCTGCCCGGGATCTTCAGAGGGTACCTCGCCGGCGCGGTGCTTACGCTTATCGCCGTACTAGCGGGCATCCTGGTCTACGTGATCTTCTACACGAAGGCGACGCATATGACGGACGAGGAGATCAAAAAGCTTCCCTTCGGCCGGAAGATCCTTGTGCTGCTTCGAAAAATAAAAGTGCGTTGACAGGAACGCTTTGCTGCTTTACAATGGTAAAGTTGAATCTCTCGGTAACAGGTACATTTGCGTCCCATGTGAAGGCCGCACGGGCGGCTTTGATTGGGACTGCATCTTAAATAGAAATAAAAGAGGAGATGGAGAAATTGAGTGAGAAAAGACTGATGCTCGGAAATGAAGCCATCGCGCGCGGCCTCTACGAAGCCGGCGTCAAGGTGGCCTCCGCGTATCCGGGCACACCCAGCACGGAAATCAGTGAAAACCTGGTCCAGTACAAGGATTCCCTGTACTGCGAGTGGGCTCCGAACGAGAAAGTCGCGGCGGAAGTCGCCTTCGGCGCTTCGATCGCGGGCGTTCGTTCCTTTGCCTGCATGAAGATGGTCGGCTACAACGTGGCAGCGGACCCGGTCTACTCGGCGGCTTACGCCGGCGTGGGCCGCGGCATGGTCCTCTGCGTCGCGGACGACCCGGGCCTCTACAGCTCCCAGAACGAGCAGGACACCCGCATGGTCAGCCGTGCGGCCCAGATCCCGGTTCTCGAGCCGTCGGATTCCCAGGAAGCCAAGGACATGACGAAGCTGGCCTACGAGATCAGCGAGAAGTACGACAAGCCGGTTGTGATCCGTACAACGACCCGTCTGGCCCATTCTCAGGGCGTCGTCGAGCTCTGTCCGAGAGAAGAGGTTCCGGACAAGGAATATGAGAAGAACATCGCCAAGAACGTCATGCTTCCGGCCAACGCGATCCGCAGGCATGTGATCGTGGAAGAGCAGATGGAGCGCCTCTCGGAGGATGCATGTTCATTTTCCATCAACCGCGTCGAGATGCGCGACGCGAAGATCGGCGTCATCACGAGCGGCATTCCCTACACCTACGTCCGTGAAGCCCTTCCGGACGCTTCGGTCCTTAAGCTCGGCATGGTCCACCCGCTGCCGCGCAAGCTGATCGAGGAGTTCGCGTCCAAGGTTGACCGCCTCATCGTTTTCGAGGAGCTCATGCCGGTCATCGAGGAGCAGGTCCGTTCCTGGGGCATCAAGTGCGAAGGCAAGGATCTCTTCACGAAGCTCGGCGAGTACTCCGCCAACATGCTCCGCGAGAAGGTTCTCGGTGAGAAGATCGAGGCGGTTCCGGCAAGCGACATTCCGGCGCGTCCGCCGATCCTCTGCCCGGGCTGCCCGCACAGGTCTACTTTCTGGGTCCTTAAAAAATTAAAACTGCACGTCGCCGGCGACATCGGCTGCTACACGCTCGGCGCGGTGGCGCCGCTCCAGGTGATTGAGTCCTGCCTCTGCATGGGTTCGTCCATTTCCTCCCTGCATGGCATCGGCAAGGCAAAAGGAGAGGAGTATCTCAAGGACTGGGTATGCGTGATCGGTGATTCCACCTTCATGCACACCGGCGTGAACTCCCTCATGAACATGGTCTACAACCAGAGCACGGGCACGGTTATCATTTTAGACAACCGCATCACCGGCATGACCGGCCATCAGGACAACCCGGCGACCGGCAAGACTCTCATGGGCGATGTTGTCACGGCCATCGATTTTGAGAAATTCTGCCACGGGCTCGGCATCGAGAACGTATTTACCGTAAACGCCTACGACCAGGCAGCCCTCACCGAGGTCGTGAAGCGCGAGGTCAAGGCGGACCACCTGTCCGTCATCGTCGCGAAGGCTCCGTGCGCACTGATCCCGGAGGCGAAGACAACGAAGAAATGCGTCCCGGTACCGGAAAACTGCATCCACTGCGGTGCCTGCACGAAGCCCGGCTGCCCGGCTCTCTCCAAAAATGAGGACGGTTCGATCTCCATCGATCCGACCCAGTGCAACGGCTGCACGCTCTGCATGCAGCTCTGCCGGTTCAATGCGATCAGGGAGGTAATGTAAAATGAAGACAAGAAATATCATGATCGTCGGCGTCGGCGGTCAGGGAACCCTGATCGCCAGCCGCATTTTAGGCTACATTGCCACGGCAGCCGGCTACGATGTCAAGCTCTCCGAGGTCCACGGCATGGCGCAGCGCGGCGGCTCGGTCGTCACCTTCGTCCGCTACGGTGACAAGGTCGAGGAGCCAATCGTCGAGCCCGGCCAGGCGGATGTCCTCATCGCTTTCGAGCGCCTTGAGGCAAAGAGATATGCACATTATCTGAAGCCGGACGGCGTCCTCATCTGCAACGACACCCGCATCGATCCGATGCCGGTCCGCATCGGCACCGCGAAGTATCCGGAAAATATCCTCGAGGATATCGCGAAGGACCACACGGTCTACAAGGCCGACGCGACGGAGATCGCGCTGGGACTCGGCAACGCGAGATGCTTCAACGTCGTCATCCTCGGCATGGCGGCCCGCCACATGGATTACAGTGTGGAGGACTGGTACGCAGCCATCGAGCACACGGTGAAGCCGAAGACCATCGAGCTGAACAAGAAGGCATTCGATGCCGGCTACCAGCTGACAGGCGAATAAAGAACTATCTGCGGGCGCAAATTAATGCGCCCGCTATAAAAAACTACTTGACTTTTATGCGTTAAAGCGTTACGCTTTAAAGCGTATTTAAAATTATGGAGGAAATTTAACCATGATACTCAAAATCATACTTCTCGTCGTCTTTTTCGCCGTCATGATCGCGGTCGGCTGGTACTCCCGCCACACCGCAAAGACCGTCGACGGCTTTGTGCTGGGCGGGCGCTCGGTCGGTCCGTGGATCTCCGCATTCGCCTACGGGACGTCCTACTTCTCGGCGGTCGTCTTCATCGGCTACGCGGGCCAGTTCGGCTGGAGATACGGCCTTGCATCCACCTGGATCGGCGTCGGCAACGCGATCATCGGCTCGCTCCTCGCCTGGGTCATCCTGGGCCGCCGCACCCGCGTCATGACAAAGCACCTTAATGCAGCTACGATGCCGGCATTTTTCGAGAAGCGGTTCGGCTCGAAGGAGCTTAAGATCACGGCTTCGGTGATTATTTTCATTTTCCTGATTCCCTATACCGCATCGGTCTACAACGGCCTCTCGAACCTCTTCAACATGGCGTTCGGCATTCCCTACATCTACTGCGTGCTGATGATGGCGGTCCTCACCTGTGTCTACGTCCTCATGGGCGGCTACATGGCCACGGTCTACAACGACTTCGTGCAGGGCATCATCATGCTGGTCGGCATCGTGGCTGTCATCCTGGCGGTCCTGAACGGCCACGGAGGCTTCATGGAGGCGGTCCGCAAGCTCTCCGAGATCCCGAGCGACAACCCGATCACGATGGGGCAGCCGGGCGCGTTTGCCTCTTTCTTCGGACCTGACCCGATGGGTCTTCTCTACGTCGTCATCCTGACCTCCCTCGGCACCTGGGGCCTTCCGCAGATGGTCCAGAAGTTCTACGCGATCAAGAGTGAGAAGGCCGTCGCGACCGGCACGATCGTATCCACCTTCTTCGCGGTGGTCATCGCCGGCGGCTCCTACTTCCTCGGCGGCTTCGCCCGCCTCATCGACGCAGCGAACGTCTCGACGGTCAATCCGGACGGCTCGATCAAGATGCTCTACGACACGGTCATGCCGCAGCTCCTCTCGAAGCTCCCGGACATCCTGATGGGCGTCCTCGTGGTCCTCGTCATGAGCGCCTCGATGTCCACGCTGTCCTCGCTGGTCTTGACGTCCTCCTCGACGATGACGCTGGACTTCCTCAAGGGGTCCTTCATGAAGGACATGAATGAGAAGAAGCAGCTCCTGTGCCTCCGCGTGCTGGTCATTTTCTTCATCGTTCTCTCGGTCGTGATCGCGATGGATCCGCCGACCTTCATCGCCCAGCTCATGGGTATCTCCTGGGGCGCACTCGCAGGCGCCTTCCTGGCCCCGTTCCTCTACGGGCTCTACTGGAAGAAGGTGACGCCGGCATCCTGCTGGGCCTGCTTCGCGTTCGGCGTCGGCCTCACGGTCATCAATATCTACACGAAGTGGTTTAATTCGATCCAGGCGGGCGCGTTCGCAATGCTGGGCGGCCTCATCCTGGTACCGATCGTGAGCCTCTTAACCCCCAAGATGGAGGCGAAGAACGTGGACGATATCTTCTCCTGCTACGACGTCGAGGTCGAGACCAAGGCGAGAAATATTCTGCCGGAGCAGAAAGACTGAAATCAGAATAGCTGAATGAATAATATTCCCGCAATGCCAGGCATTGCGGGAATAATTTTTTGCTATAGTGACAAAAATCCATAAAATAAACAGATAATATTATGGAAAACGCACAAACAATCTGATATACTGAAATTAATATAGTTCATGATGGAATATCGTGGCATGTGCGAAGAAAAATGAGAAAAGGCGGTGGTAGCGGAACGTTAGATCAGAGAGAGTATGTTACTTTTGCGGGAAGGAACCTGAGGCAATGATTTAGGCGGGAGGGAATTTGAGATGAAGAAATTTAAAAATATTCTGTTAGCTCTTGTATTGTTTTCCGGATTTCTTTTTGTACTTCCGACATCTGTTCGGGCATCGGCTGAGGAGCCTGAAATCGCTGAGGCGCTTGAAACCGCTGAGGCGGTGCAGGAGGCAGGCAGCCCCGTGGTTGGGCCGATTGGAATTGGCGGAGGTGTTATCGCATACATTTCCCAATCAGGAGAGCTGAGCCTTACTGCATATGATGATGCCGATGACCCTGTTCTGCCAAAGGACTTTATGGAGTCATGGGGACGGGATAAAATAACATCAATCAAAGTGGATAAGTACTCCGCGACGATTCATTTTCCGGTGGATTCAAGCTACCTGTTCAGCAACTTTACGAATTTAAAAAGCATAGATTTCAGCGGCTTTGACACATCGCGTGTTAAAAACATGAGTTACATGTTTCTTCACTGCGAGAGCCTTGAGGAACTGAATCTCGACAGATTCAATACATCGAACGTCACCGATATGTCGTATATGTTTGCGTTCTGCGGCAATCTGAAGAAGGTGAATCTCCGCAGCTTCAATACCTCAAAAGTAAAATATATGGATTATATGTTTTACGGCTTGTGGGAAATGACCGGCCTTGACCTCAGCTATTTTAATATGGCAAATGTCACGTCAACAGACTATATGTTCCATCATATGACGAACCTGCTCACTCTTCACACCCCGAAAAACTGTAAGGTCAGCACAAATCTTCCCGTGACAATGTATTATCTCGGCTACGAGACATACAACAAAATGCCGAATTTAACCTACAGCAAATATCTGGCGAGCTCCAAGATCCTTTCCACGGGAGGCTTCGACGACGTGCTGGACCCGGAAAAATGGTACTATGTGCCTGTCTACTGGGCGGCAGCCCATGATGTCACGTCCGGTGTGGGCGGCAGCTCCTACTTCAAGCCGAATGATGACCTTACCAGAGCCCAGGCGGTCGCCTTCCTCTACAAGATGGCGGGGCAGCCGAACGTGGATTCCTATCCGGAACCTGGCTTTAAGGATGTCAAAAATAACGACTGGTTTTACAGCGCGGTGAGATGGGCTGTGGCAAACAAGATCACATCCGGCATGGGTCCGGGCATGTTCCAGCCGGGCGCAAAATGCACACGGGCGATGATCGTGACATTCCTTCGGAATTATTCCCAAAATGCTGCATATACCTACGTTAAGCCTACGACCTCCTCGCACTTCAGTGATGTTCCCGGGAATGCGTGGTACAAGAGCGCGGTCGACTGGGCGGTTGAAAACGGCATCACATCCGGCTACGGGACGGGAACCTTCAGGCCGAATCTGAACTGCACACGGGCGATGATGGTTTCATTTTTAAAGAAGGTCTATGAGCTTCCGATCTTGTCAAATTCATAAGGATGATACAGCGGGAACCTCCTTGCGGGGAGGTTCCCGACGGTGATTATGCAGCTTATCACATTTTGATTAATACGAAGGGGATTTATCATGAAGAAACTATCAAGATATCTTGCCGTTTTACTGACAGTGACCATGATGCTGCACCTCTGCCCAGCCGCTGCATTTGCAGCTGCGGAAGTATCGGAGGCAAATCAAATCGTGACGGCACCGGAGGAAATCGCCCCGGATGAAGCAACGGAATCGGTTCCCGAAGAAACGGCTGGGGAGGAAGTAACTGCGGAAGCGGAGGAGCCCGCGGAAGCAGAGGAACCCGCGGAAACAGAGGAACCCGCGGAAACAGAGGAACCTGCGGAAGCGGAGGAGTCTGCGGAAGCGGAGGAGACTGCGGAGGCGGCTGAACCTGCGGAAGCAGAGGAGCCAGCGGAAGTGACAGAACCTGCGGAAGCAGAGGTGCCTGCGGAAGCGGAGGTTCCTGCCGAGCCGGAGGCCGCAGATGCGGAAATCGTGGAGGAGTCCCCCGAAGAGCCAGTCCCGGAGGAGATACCGGCTGCGGAAGATGTTCTGGATCCTGCCGAGGATGCCGCTCTTGTCGGGGCCAGGATCAAGGTGGGTGACGGGGTGGAGGCGACATTTACTGCATCTACAGGCGCAGTTGTGTTCTACTCAAACGGAGGAACGCTGTGGAATAGCTGGAAATCTGCACTCGCCCAGTCTCAGGACAGCATAGCTGATAAAATCAAGTCAATCAAGAAGGGGAGCGGATCCGGAAAAATATATCTTCCGGAAGACTGCGGTTACATGTTTGCATTTTTGTCGGGATTGAAGGAACTGGATATGCGCATCTTTGATACCTCGAAGGTCAGGGACGCATGGAGAATGTTCGCACAGTGTACCAATCTGACCAAAATCAACCTCAGCAGTTTTGACTCATCCCACATCACGAACATGAGCTATATGTTCACCGGCTGTGAAAGTTTAACGGAATTGGACCTCAGCAGTTTTGATACATCCCTTGTAGAAGGTATGGGTGGTATGTTCAACAACTGTTATAATCTTAAGAAGCTGAATGTTTCCGGATTTAATACGCAAAAAGTGGAAAGTATGTATGAAATGTTCCAAGATTGCAGAAGCCTTAAGAAATTGGACCTCAGGTCGTTCAGCACACAAAATGTCACAGATATAAGCTATATGTTTGCGGGCTGCTCGAATCTGCAAGGCCTTATGTTGTCCTCTGCTTTTATCATAGGTAACTGCTCTACAGATGAGGTATTTAAAGGCTGTGCGAAACTCGAGTATATTTACGGCCCGATGACCTTCAGCGATTCCAGCAACGCAGAAATAAAACTGCCGGTTACTATGTATGAAAGGTTTCATCATAATTATAGTGATTATTATAAATATGATGTGTTGAGTAAAGCAAGGTATCATCATTGGTATAATGAAGATAAAGTACTGGCAACAAAGAATCTATGGCAAAAGGGGGAGATAGTTGGAGATCTGGTGACTGCATCTTATGATTATCCGGCGCAAGTAATCGTACTCAATTCGGACGGGGGTAATCTATGGCAGGAGTGGAAAGAGTTAGTCAAGAATCCGGAGGATTATTATTTTGATTTAAAGACTCTTAAAGTGGCAAATAATTCCGGAATAATACATCTTCCGGAAAATTCCCAATCGCTGTTCTACTGCTTGAGATATCTCACGAGTATTCCGCTGGACAAATTCGATACGTCAAAAGTAACGAATATGTGTGGTTTGTTCTCTGAATGCGAAAGACTTTCATCTGTTGATCTCTCCGGGTTTGACACATCACATGTCACTGATATGAGTATTATGTTTGATGATTGCGAGAGTCTGACCTCG
Organism: uncultured Eubacteriales bacterium; assembly: GCA_900317515.1. Taxonomy (GTDB): domain Bacteria; phylum Bacillota; class Clostridia; order Lachnospirales; family Lachnospiraceae; genus Chordicoccus. The sequence goes on along the minus strand of ONHA01000034.1, from coordinate 3,008 downwards.
CTGGATGTCAGTTCTTTTGATACGTCAAATGTCTCGGATATGGGAATGATGTTCGATGGTTGCAGTAGTCTGCAAAAACTTGACCTTACAGCTTTTGATACATCCCGCGTAACAAGTATGTACCGTATGTTTGCGGGTTGCAGCAATCTTGAGTATCTAGACCTCAGCAGTTTCGAAGCATCCAAAGTTACAAGCGCGGACGGTATGTTTAATAACACAAACCTCCAGGTCCTCAAGACCCCTAAGAACCTGAAGATCGATGTCCCCCTTGGCAAAACCATGTACGACGCCTCCGGTAAGGCATACACATATCTTCCTAAGAACTCGAAGAGCATCCGTCTCGCGACTACAAAGAAAAAGGCCTTTGAATTCAGGGACGTGAGAAATATGTCCCTCTGGTACTACGACGCTGTCTACTGGGCCTACGAAAATGATATCACCTCCGGTATGGGTGAGGGTACCTTCCAGCCGATGGCTGACCTTACCAGAGCGCAGGCGGTCACTTTCCTCTACAAAATGGCCGGTGAGCCGAATGTGGACGGATATCCGGATCCGGGCTTTAAGGATGTCAAAAAAAGCGACTGGTTTTACAATGCAGTAAAGTGGGCTGTGGCTAAAAAAATCACATCCGGCTACGGACAGGGGACGTTCTCCCCGAATGCGAAATGTACGCGGGCAATGATCGTGACCTTCCTCAGCAACTACGCACAGGCAGCCGGAATTTATGAGGAGCCGACAAAATCTTCCGGGTTCAAAGATGTTTCGTCCAACGCCTGGTACAAGAAAGCGGTCGACTGGGCGGTTGAAAACGGCATCACATCCGGCTACGGGGCAGGTACCTTCAGACCGGACGTGATCTGCAACCGGGCGATGATGGTTACATTTTTAATGAAAGTAGATGCGCTCAAGGCCTCGTAAAATTCATAAAGAGGAGCTAAGAAGGACCACCCGGAAGGGTGGTTCTTCTTGTTTTATGGGAGGCACATGTGCTAAAATAGCGAAACAGAGCATGAAAACAGACAAAAAAGGAATTAAAATATGCAGCAGTCTCACATTTGTTTCTTCGACATCGACAACACCCTCTGGGACTTCCACATGAATATCCCGGAGTCCACGAAGGAGGCCGTCAGGCGTCTCCATGAGAACGGCCACTACGTATTTTTGAACAGCGGCCGCGCCAGGGCCATGATCCGGGACCCGAGGCTCTTTGAACTGGGTTTTAACGGAGTCGTCTCCGGGATGGGGACCATGATTGAATATGCGAAAGACGGGTTCGCCGGGCCGGAAGTAAAGGAGGAGAGCGTTCTTAGCTACCACCGAATCCCGACCCACGTCTGCAAAAGGATCATCGAGACCTTCCGCCGCTATCATATCCAGCCGCTCTGCGAGGGCAGGAACTGGCTCTATTTCAAGGAGGCCGAATTTGAGGATATGCCCGGCGACATGCGAAAGCTCTTCGGTGATAGGATCCTCGACATTGATGAAAATGAAAACCGCTGGGAAATCTCCAAGTTCACGACGATCGCGACGCGCGGTGACCGTGAGACGTGTTTCCGGGAACTTGAAACGGAGTACGACTATGTGATCCACAACGAGTGGCTTGCGGAGGCGGTGCCGAAAGGCTTCAGCAAGGGCACCGGCGTCCTGAAGGTCGCGGAGCTTCTGGGCATCCCTGCAGAGCGCACAGTCGCCTTCGGGGACAGCGCAAACGACCTTCAGATGCTCCGGGCCGCCGGGACGGCGGTCGTCATGGGGAACGGAAGCGAGGCGGCGAAGGCGGAGGCGGCCTATGTGACCGCACCCCTCCATGAGGACGGGATCTTCAAGGCCTGCCGGCATCTGGGTCTTATCTGACTTGTGCAGGTTCCACATAAATATGTGGAAAATGTGTGATTTGTGTGGTATTATTGAATGAAGAGATGTTTTCATTTTTAATGCCGAAAGGAGGAACCACATGAACGCCTACACAAAGCTTGAGTCAAAGAACAATTCGAACCTGATCCTTCGCGTCGTTCCGGGCCATTTTGTGACCCCGAATGCGCACACGAATTACTATATGGAGATGACCCAGATCCTGCGGCGGCAAAGCGAGGCGAAGGCTGTCGCGAAGGCGATGAGCGAATTCTACACCAACAGCACCATCGTCGACACGATCCTCTGCCTCGACGGGATGGACGTCATCGGAGCCTACCTTGCCGATGAGCTGACCCGCGCGGGCATCCTCAGCACGAACGCGCACAAGACCATGTATATCATCTCTCCGGAGTTCGACAGCTCGGGCCAGATGTTCTTCCGCGAGAATATGGAGACCTGGATCCGCAACAAGAACATCCTGATCCTGCTTCCGACCGCCTCCACGGGCTCCTCGATCACGAAGGCCGCCCAGACGGTTCTCTACTACGGCGGCAAGGTGAGCGGCGTCTCGGCCATCTTCTCGGCTGTCAACAGCATTGACGGATATCCGATCTTCTCGCTCTTCAAGACCAGCGACCTGCCGGATTACCATGTATACAAACATAAAGACTGCCCGCTCTGCAAGGCCGGCGTGAAGGTCGACGCGATTGTGAGCGGAAAGGGCTATTCCAGAATCAGATAACAGGACAAAATAATGGACATTTACGGTACTTTGGGGCCCTCCAAAATAATGGACATTTACGGTACTTTGGGGCCCTCCTGCGCGGAAGGTCCGATACTTGTACAGATGTTTCAAAACGGGATGACCGGCATCCGGCTCAATTTATCCCACATTTCATTGCCGGAGGCGGCAGACCAGATTGAGATGCTGCACGAGGCCGCGAAGGAAGCCGGGGTGAAACCTCAGCTCCTGATTGACATGCAGGGCCCCGAGCTTAGGGTCGGACGCATGTCCGCGCCGATCTGGCTCGAGAACGGCGGCAGCGTTTATCTTTCGGCGAAGCCGGAAAAGAACAGTATTCTGATATCAAAGGAGGTGTTCCTGTCCATCGAGAGCGGGCAGGAACTTCTTCTTGACGACGGAAAACTCCTCA
>ONHA01000017.1 GCA_900317515.1 uncultured Eubacteriales bacterium | reverse complement strand
ACCGGTCCGCAGCCCGCCATGAGAAGCGCAAGGAGAATCGGCAGGATCCGGTTACGCTTTTTCTTCATTTCCGCCTCCTGCGCCTTTCCGTTTGCGGTCCAGGAACAGATCCTCATAACGGCCGACGATGAAATCCCAGCTGTAGTGATCACGGATCCGGGCTTTGGCCGCCTTCTCATAGCCCGCGATCTCCTCCGCAGAGAGGTTCTCCGCGTAATCGACGAACGAGGCGAGCGATCCCGGCGTCTTTGTCCAGTAAAGCGCGGCCTCCTCTCCCACTTCCCGGTTGAAGCCGACGTCGTAGAGCAGGTTCAGCTGCGTGCTGCCGAGTGCCTCGAGGAGGCTCGGGTTGGTGCCTTTTTCCCTGATCTTCATGAGAAGCTCCCCGTCGTAGACGGTTCCCGCAAAGACGATCCTGGGGTCCGCCTTAAAATGAAGCTTCTCCTCCAGCTCCTTCATGAGCTTTTTGTTCTCCGTCGTGATGATTGCGAGCTTCTTTGCGGACCCGGAAGCCATATACTCGCGCAGCATGACCTCGAAGTTGTTCTCCGGCACAAAGCGGCCGACGATGAGATAGTACTCTCCCGCTTCAAGCCCTCTCTCCTCAAGCCAGGAGGTGAAGGCGGGATCGTTGTCCGCAAGACTTGATTTTCTGGTCTCCGACCCGTAGGAAATAAAGACCGTCTTCGGCTTGTATCTCCTGTACTCCTTCTTGATGTAGTGCCGGATCGACACGCTGTCGCAGATGAGCAGGTCCGCGTGCTTCACCATCAGTCTCTCGGAGAGCCGCCAGTATCTGCGGATCGGCCATGACCACTTGGACCTCTTCCACTCGTTCCCGTCCGGGTTGATGAAGAGGAGGCCGCCGACCTCCCGGATCTCCTTCTTAAGGTTTTTGATGAAGGGGCCGACCCTGCACGCAAGGACATAGAAGATCGGGTGCTCGATCTCGGGATGCTCCTTCACATAGCGGATGGAGGCATTGAGGGCGGCAATGTCGTAGTAAACCGCCTTGCCGGGCCCGATATTCGGCACTTTAACGCGGAAGCAGTCGGCTCCGTTATGGGTAAAGCGCTCCTCTTTTCCGCCCATGCAGGCGACGTGGTAGACGAGCTCCTCACTCTTCTTAAAAGCGGTCAGCTTCTCGACAAACGTCTCGAACCCGCCGTAGGATGCCGGGATCCCCTTGCTTCCGATCACGAAAATATGCTTCTTGCCGTCCGTCATTTTAAGGTTCACCTCCGTTCAGCCAGGATACAAAATCAAAAAACTCTTCAAAGTATCGCTTATGGGTCCCCGGTTTCTCGTCCGTGATGTTCGGCCGGACGATCCCTCTTCTGTCGGTTTTCCAGAAATCTCCCGGGAGCTTTATCGTGCCCGGGATATCCATCTCCTTCAGGGTAAAGACAACCGAAGGATACGGGGCCGCAGCCACCTGACGGATCAGGTCTTCATTTTCATGACAGTTCCAGGAGTTGCCGATGATGTAGATGTTGGAGAGATTCGCGCGCTTCCGCCGCCTCTCCCAGGCGTCCACCGCCTCCGCGCAGCTTTTATAATGCAGACAGCAGATCTCGATGTCACCCACCTTTATCTTGGGAAAGACGACCGAAGGATCGACCGGATCGTGAAATTCCTCGATGTAAGGCTCCGCGGGAATACTGAGGTAGCGAACCGGATCGTTCGCCAGCTTCACGAAATTCTCGTCCTCGATATAAAGATTGATCGTTGGCGACGTGAACGGCAGGTCCAGAACGGAATAGATGAGCCCTCCGAGGCAGTTCTGGCACACCAGCGTAAAGTCCTTATTCTTGTTTTTCGTGCGGTAGGAAAGGTATCTGGCCTTTCTCTTCAGCTTTTCGGCAAGTTCACTCATGTGCCGCCGTCACCTCCCGGTAAACTTCTCTGATCTCCCGGACACACCGCTCGATCGTGAAATGCGTGAGCGCATATTCCTGCGCTTTTTTGCCCATCTCTCCGATCTTCTCCGGATCGGAAATGAAATACGCCATCCGGTCCGCCAGCGCCTCCGCGTCCCCATACGGGTAGAGGAAGCCGGTCTCTCCGTCCCGGATCAGCTCGGGCGTTCCGCCCGTGTCGGACCCGATCACCGGCATTCCGCCCATCATCGCCTCCGCGGTGATGCGGCCGAAGGCCTCCGCGCGGGAGCAGACAAGCTCGACGTCCATGTTCCGCCTGACGGAGGGCATGTCGTCGATGAACCCCAGAAGCTTGACGCGGTCCTTCACGCACTCAGGTACGGGCGCGGACAGCTCTCCGCTTCCGGCGATCGAGAGCGTAAACCCGTCGATTCCGCGCCCGGCAAGGATCGCAGCCGCCTTCACGGCCTCGTCCTGGCCTTTCGCCGGGCTCACACGTCCGGCAATGAGGAACCGAACCGGTTCTCCCGGTTTTCTCTCCCCCCGCTCAAAATAATTCTTCCGGTCGATCCCGTTGTAGACCACACGCTTTTTATTCCCGTCAAGGAGCACATTGTGGTCGGCGACCGCCCTGGACACGCAGAGATACGCATTTGTGTAGCGGTTCCTCAGAGCAGCCAGCCATTTTTCCGGCACCGCCGGACAGAAATTGAAATCAAGGTCGCGGAATTCCCGGATATGTATCACGTGGGGGATCCCCGTCATTTTGCTCACCAGCACACCGACCGCAATAACGCTCGAATTCGAGTGGATCACATCGATCCTTTTTGCCTTTGCGTAAGCCGCGATGATACGTGCGGCCCGGTGATTGATCACCGTCCCCTTCACAAGATACCCCACAAACTTGCGGACCCGGTAAAGCGGACCTTCGTTTCGCTCATACCAGTTTCTCATCGGCACTGTGAGGATCGTCACGCGGTGGGTCTCAAGCGCTTTCCGGAACGGACCGTCCGCAAATCCGGTCACGACATATATATGATTGTCCCGGTCCTTTTCCAGTTCCCCGATGATGTTAAGGAGCGACATGCTCGCCCCGTTTTTCTCTCTCTCATGTCCGATCAGCAGTATATTCACGTTTTCCTCCGGTTAGTTTCATTCTTTCGCCGGTCTCACCGGGCCACAGGACCTCCGCAAGAAGCAGCACAAAGAGATTGCAGTGGGGCCTTATAAAGCTCGTCTCCAGCATCCCGAACAGCAGATAAAGCACCAGGATTATGAGGAGCATCCACTCCTTATCCTGCGAAGCTCTGAAGACCAGACACATTTCTCCTGACAGGAACAGGAAAAATGCAAACACCCCGAACCCCAGCAGCAGATACATATAGCCGTTGTCCAGCGTATACATTCCCGCGGGCGCCCCTGCGGAATTTCTGTCCATCAGGGCGCGTCCGTGCCAGGAAAGACCGTAGTAATCGTAATAGACAAGACTCTGGTTGATCCTGGACCAGATCGTCGAACTCATATCGGCCGCCTGGGGAAGCCCGGCGAGCCTGAGCGAGCCGAAAACCGCCGCCGGCGGGATCAGAAGCGCGGCAAACGGCAGAACCCGGAACACCTTAAAAAGAGCGCCGCCGAAAAGGACCGTGTTGCCGGCCCGCGGTCCGCCCGCCGCCGCAAAGAGGAGCGCAGCCCCTCCGAGCAGGAGAAGCAGGAGCGTCGACGTCCTCGAATCCGCGGCGACATAGACAAAGATGCCCGCAAGCAATACCAGCGCCGCGTCCCGGAGACGGATCAGATGCTTCGACCGGAAATAGAGATGCATGGCCGCGATCTCGAAAAACCGCATGCCGAGGACATTCGGATGCGAGAAGCCGAAAGAACGCCGGATCGTCCCGTCCGTCCTTGCCACCCCCTCACCGGAGATGATTCCGGAAAAGGCAAGCAGCATGATGAGGACGACCGCAAGGACAAGGGCCGTGCTCACCTTTCTAAGCAGGACATCTCTCTTCATCCCCCGGAGGCCGACGGAGAGAACGGCAATCTCCAGCATCCAGAGCTCCGCCCCCGAAAAGGCGGACAGGATCCCGATGAGGAGAACCGCATACACCCGTATTTTCCTCACGGAACCGTCCCGAAAAGCCCTCGCCGCCGCAATGCAGACGATGCCGGCAAATGCGGCCCGGCCTGCATGATAAAGCGCCTCGTTGACCAGCTTCAGAGATTCCAGCCAGGTATTTTCCACCATGACATCGGCAAAGACCCGGAAGGCGATCAGCGCATAGAAGACATCTTCCAGTATGAAGTTAAGGATTTCGCTCTGCCGCCGGCTCAAAGCACGATACTCCCGGCAATCGGCCTGCCAAGCTCTTCGGCAAGGTCGATCTGCCGCTCCAGGACGCCGAGGCAGGATCTGCGGATCTCTCCCACCAGGATGACCGCATCCGCCTCCCTCAGGATTCTGACCGAGTCCGCGTTTTTGTCAGGCGCGGGTGCCGGCGCAAAGACAGCCCCCTGAATATACCCGGCAAGCAGCTCCGAAAGCTTCTGAAGCTCCTTTTCCTTTACATCGCCGGTCAGGGCAAGTGTCTTAGCCCCGGGCGCAAAAGCCGCCAGCTTCTCCCCCGCGATCCGGCAGCGCTCCTTCTCCGGGATACGCTCTGCGGCATCGCGGCCGATCGATTCAATCCACCGGTCGGGCGCAAAGGATTTTTTTGCCTTCCTCTCCGCCGGGAAGACCGCAAGGTTTTTGATCCCGTACAGGGCCTTGAGCTCCCGCGCATCGAGAAGACGGTCCTTCATGAAAATGAACACCAGAACCGCAAACACGGCAATAAGAGCCCCGAGGACGCCCCCGAGAACCATATATTTAAGAAGCGAACTCTTTGAGAGAGAGACTGCTCCGCCGCTCCCGGCCTTCTTCCTGAAGTTCTCAAGAACCGTTTCAAGCGTCGGGATCCGGTTGAACTGTGCCTCCGCCCAGTCGGCATAGTTCGAGTCGTTTCCGGTGCGGGTCTGCCAGTCTGTCACATCGTACGTGTGGGCGCCGCAGCTTTCCTTAAGCCGCTCATCATATTCGGCCAGTCCCTCAAGGAGATACGACATCATCTCTCCGGCTTCTTCTTCCGTCCGATGCCTTATGCGGATGAAAAAGCAGTTCTGCTCGGAGTATTCCGCAACGCCGACAAGCTCCTTCATATACCGTTCTTCCGTCCCGTGCTCCCGGGCAAACTCCGACCAGTCGAACTTGTTGCCGGCATAGAAGTACAGGGAATGCATGACCTTGTTGACAGTATCCTGATCACCGGAAAGAAAGACGGACGCCTCCGCATAGGCCATCCTGTAGGGGTTAATTTCCGCCAGGATGCTGCCGGCAAGATATTCCTTCCTGGATTCGATTTTCTCCTCCGTGATGGCGATCCCCTTCTTAAAGACTTCTGTCGTAAGTATATCCTCGGCGACAGCCGTCCTGCTCTGTCTGACATGGCGAAGGTAGCGGTACCCGGCGAAAAGCCCGGCGAAAAGTACCGCGCAGAGGAGTATGATGCGCCACCTCATTAAAATCTCTCTCAGGAGAACCTCCGGCGGGATCTTCATCCCCTTAAGTTCCTCGCGATCATTCTGCTTCATAGACAGTATTTCCGATCCTTTCCTCGATGGCCGCCGCAAAGGCGCTCATCGAATCGTCAAAGACGTCATTGTTGTCGTGGCGGTAAAATTCATCTATCGTGCGGACATCCTTTTCGTCCTTCTTGTCTGCCTTTCCAAGCTTTCTTCGCTCTATCCACTCTTCCTCTGACTTTGTAAAGTAGTGATTGACCCGGATCCTCACCGGCTCGGGTCCCGGATTCCTCCCGCCTTTCGCCCGCCTGCCGTTCTCATCGACCGAGAATCCGCCCAGCATGTACTCCGGATAATGCGGATGGTTATAGCGATATACGGTCTCCGGCCTCACGATCGTCTTCACGCAGTCCGTCCCGCGCTCGCCCGGACCCGCACGGTAGACATAATTCGAGAGTACCCCGCCGCTCTTCGGACGCTCCTTGAAGCCTGCGGAGCCGAACATGGCCCAGTTGACCGCCAGTCCGCACGCTTTCGGGTTTTCTTTCATGATCTCCTCGACGACCTCCGGCAGCTTCCTGTCAGGCTTTAAGGAGAAGAGAAACTCGTCCGCATCGATGAAGGCCATATAGCGGCAGTCCTTCCCGTATTTTTTCAAGGCATCGTTGTAGGCTGCGGTCTGCATGCCTCTCCCCGGGAAATACGTCATCGTGACAAACCCCTCATCTGCATACGGCCGTACATACTCCGCTGTCTTATCCGTGCTCCCGTTGTCGTAGAGGTAGATATGACTGATCCCGGCCAGGCGATGATACTCGATCCACTCCCGGATGTAGGGCTCTTCATTTTTCACGATCACGACGACTGCGAGCTCATGCTTCCTGCCGCCCTGCCCTGAAAATGCAAACCGAAGACGGCAATATGCCCGCGGTATCAGTTTTACAATCTTTTTTAAAGCTTTAAGATCCATACAATCTCCGTCAGATATCCTTTGCTCTTTTCAGAGCGTTCAAAAATGCCCAGCCGAAGCGGGTGTCCGGCTCCATATAGGCGCCCTCGCCCCACTCGTTCCATGCATTGATAAAGAGATACCGGCTTCCTGCCTCATTTGCCCGGAAAAGCTGTCGCGTAAGAAATGTGCCGAAATCCTTCGGTGAGGCACCCGCATAAAAAATCGCGTTCTTCCCTCTCCGCGGTGTGTTGTCCCAGCGCACGAAGGCGCCCGGGCAGCGCTCCTTGCCTGCCATCGGCGTCTCCTGCCGGCGCAGGATATTCTTCCAGACCGTGCGGTAGCTGTAGACATGCATGCACTTATTGCCGGTAAAGAGATTAAAGAGGGTCGTTCTGGTCTTATCAAATGCCTTCTCGAAGAAGTTCCTTCTGTGGTTGGTCGTGTAGACCGGCTCAAACTCAAGATACGCCTTAGATGCCTTAAGGATCGGCTCCGTCTGGAAAGTATTGACCTCCTCGATGAGATAAATTCCCGAAAAGCCCTCCTCCCGGGCTCTTCTCTCCCAGTAGGCCGCCATCTCATCGCAGTTCGGGATGTTGTTGCAGCGGTAGATCACCAGCACCGGAGCATTGTCCTCCCTGATGTACCAGGGATCCCTGAAAAAGGTGAGAAAATACTGAAAATGCTTCTCCCACTCTTCCTCTCCGCCGTAATTCTGGGGCATGAGCACCGATTTCGTGTTGCCGTCCCAGGCCCGCGTCCAGGGCTCGTTGGCCCAGCAGAGGCAGTAGGGCAGCTTCTCCCCGTTATAATCCCGCATGGCTTCGAGAGGCTTTTCCATGAGGAGCCTGCCGCCGAACCAGTAGTGATAATAGCAGAACCCGTCGAGACCGTGCTTTTTCGCCGTCTCCATCTGGGCTTTCATATTGGAAAAGTCCGAGAGGTCATAGTAGTTCCCGTCAAGCGGCACTTCCGGCTGATAATGGCCCGGATAGAGCGGCTTTGCCTTCTTCACGTTGGTCCACTCGGTGAAGCCTTTTCCCCACCACTCGTCATTTTCCGGAAATGTATGGTACTGCGGCAGATAAAATGCCAGCACCTTTGTCCCTTCGCAGGATGTATTCATCTGAAAAACTCCTCGTTCATGTATTTCCTGTAGCGCCCCGAGAGCAGCACCAGGGCCCGGCTGAGCGTCCGCACCTTCTTCCCGCAGCTGACATGAAGCTTAAGGAACACGTAGAGCGCGAAGATCCCGCCCTTTTCAATCGAGCGCTTCAGCTCTTCCGCGCACCTTCTCTTCTCCCCCGAAAGGCACGGCATGAAGGCTTCGAGCGCATAGAGGCTCTGCAGATAGGTTCTCGCGTGATCCCTCGCAAGATTGTCGAACGCGGCAAGGCGCGCAAGGATCCGCTTCGGCGTGATGGTCATCTCGTTTTTTGCGGTGACGTTGGTCCCGTACCGGCGGTATTGCATCGTGACTTCCGGAAAATAGAAGACGATCCCGCCAAGCGCCGCATATTTCGCAAAATAGTTGTCGTGGGACAGGATGTACACCCTCGGATCGGCCGGATCCGCGGGCGGAACCGCAAGAAAGAGGGTCCGGTTCATCATCGTGTTGCAGCCGAAGACACTGTGCTGATAGAAGCGGCTCCACGTCCCTTTAAGGCGCAGGCCGAACTGCGCATCGAGGCTCTCCGCCGTAACGCTGCCGTTCTCGTCGATCACGCTCATGTCGGCATACAGAAGAACGGGCACGTCTGTCCTGTAGCGATCCATCTTTTCCTTGAAAAACGCGATCTTCCCCGGCAGCCAGACGTCATCATGGTCCGCAAACATATAGTAATCAAAAGGCTCCGCCTGCCTCGCCTCGGCGATGAGGCCGTGGAAATTGGGGTAGGCGCCGCGGGTCCCTTCATTTTTGAAAATGCGGACCCGGGGATCCGCCGCAGCATACTCCGTAAGAATATCGGGCGTCCCGTCCGACGAGCCGTCGTCCCGGACAAACAGAGTCCAGTTTTCGTAAGTCTGAGCAAGGATGCTGTCCAGCTGCTCCCTTATGAAGCGCTCACTGTTATACGTCGTCATCATGATGAGCACGGAGCGGTTCTTATTGTTCATTTTTGAGGCCCTCCACCGTACTCTTTGCCCCTTCCGCAAGGCTGAAGCAGGCTTTCCAGCCCAGAGCCTCGAGCTTTGAGGCGTCCAGCCCGGAATTGTCCATCAGATTATACCCCTTTTTCTCGAGGTCCGAGGGATTCTCAAAGCGCACTTCCACGCCTCCGGCCTTTGCCAGAGCTTCCGCCATGTCACGGATCGACACCACCGAATCCCTGTTTGAGATGTTGTAAGCTTCGCCGGACTTCCCGGCGATGAGAACGGTGATGAGTGCGGACGCACAGTCGAGCGCATAGCAGTAGGACCGCAGCTGGGCCCCGGCACTCTTCATGATGATCGCCTCGCCGCGCGCAGCCCTGCGGGAAAAATCGGCGGATGCCCGGGTATCGGACTCCTTCACCCCGGGTCCGTATACATGGCCCGGCCTCACGATGACCGTGTCGGTCCCGAACTGGTCCCCGTAAGAAGCGCACAGCGTCTCGGCAGCCCTCTTCCCGTTCGGGTAAGCCGCCCGCGGATTCAGGATATCCACATACCCGTAATCACTTTCCCGGTAGAGGTCTTTGCCGTCTTTTCTGCCGTAGACCTCGCTCGAGGAGACATAGAGGAGCCTCGCCCCCTTCTCCCCTGCGAGTTCAAGCGCTGCCCTCGTGCCGAGAATATTGGCCAGCAGCGTCTCGGACGGATGTCCCGCATACATGGCCGGATTGGCGATCGAGGCGCCGTGAATCACATAGTCAATCGGGCCGTCCGCCGTGAGCTTCTCCGTTGAGAGCGCGTCAAACGGGACATATTCGATCTCCGAAAAACCCGGGAAGCGTTCCCTGATGCTTTTTTCGCTTCTTCCGGCAAGGATAAGGCGCACATCCGCCCCTTTGCTTATATTCAATTCGTGAAGCATGTCAATGACCGCCGAACACAGCATACCTGTGCCGCCGGTCACCAGAATCGTTTTGCGGAAGATCCGGCCGGCCTCCGGAACTGTTGTCCAGGCCCGCCTGACTTCCTTCCAATAATGTTCGCTGTATCTCATTTCAGCCAGCTGTCTTTCTTTGTGTGAAGCAGCGCTTCAAATATCATCATATCGTCGACTGTCGTGATCTTGAGATTTTCCTCCGAACCTTTTGAAAAATACACGGTCTCTCCGAGCGCCTGCATCAGCGTGCAGGAGGCGGCTGTCGACCTGATCCCCCGCTTTTCGGCCTCCCTGTGGGCCCAGAGAAGCTTTCCGAGCGTATAGGTGTGAGGCGTCTGCGTGCGGACGAGCTGCTCGCGCGGAATGGAAACCGTGGAGGAGACTCCCTCGTTGTCGGACCTGAAAACCGCCTCCACACAGGGGATCGCGGCCACGGCGGACCCTCTCTGTTCGAAGACCGCCAGGCTGTTCGAGATGATCTCGCTCGATACGAGACAGCGGTTTCCGTCGTGCACCATCACGATGTCGTCGTCGGAGAGCTCCTCCGCCAGCGCAAGAAGCCCGTTGTGGATCGACTCCTGGCCGGTCTCGCCCCCCGGCACGACCCAGCGGAGCTTCGTGATGTTGAACTGGCTCGCATAGGCCCGAAGAACCGACATCCAGGCCGGGAGTGTCACGACCATGATCGCGTCGATCCCGGGATGCCTCTGAAACGCTTCCATCGTGTGAATGATAAGAGGCTTATTGTCCACGTGGATAAACTGTTTCGGTATGTCCTGTCCCATGCGCGTACCGGTTCCGGCCGCCGTAAGAAGTGCCACTACCATACTTTACCTCCCTGCATCGCCGTAGGAGAGTTCAAGGAAAATATGCTTCTCCCTCTTCTCCACAGGCGGAATCGCCATATAGTCACCGTAAAAACCTCTCAGGTACTTCTTGGCTTTCACGGGAATATTAAACATCTGATCTTCAAAAGCCGCTTTCCTGAACCGGCACATATCGCGCCTCAGGTAGATCTCCCCCGAAAAATGCTTCCGTCCCGTCGGGATCGCCACATACTCGGAGTGAGAATCACCGCACGCCCTGTTCCAGAAGATGCACCAGCGGATCCATTTCTCGAGCGGAATGATCCCGAGGCAGGCTGCGGCCAGCTGTTTCATTTTCGGATAATTGTACTGCCGCCCTTCCAGCTCCTCGATTCCTTTCGGAAGCTCGCTGTTCTTTCGAAAACGGATGGCGGAGACGGCAAACGTCGTGAACATGCTCATGTTCTTCTGGATGAATCTTCTCAGCGGGTCGTCAAAGACATTTTCCATCACATAGATGTCGATGGAGATACCGCACTGTTCCGCCGGAGTCTGCCAGTCGTATTTACGCCTCGCGACAGTCCCCTTTTTCCGGATCTGGGTGACCAGAAGCCCGAGCTCGGGACACTTGCCCGGCGTCTGCAGGAAATACCGATCTCCGAGCGCCTCCTCAAACAGGGCGCACATCCTGTTGTAATCCCTGCGGGGCATGTTAAGATCGATATCGTCATCCCAGGGGATAAAGCCCTGATGGCGCACGGCGCCAAGGATGCTGCCGCCGCTCAGGGAATAGCGTATTTTATTTTCCTCAAAAAATCTGATGACATCCTTCGCCACTTCGAGGACTTCCATCTGGTAAGCCCGGAGCTTATCTCCGTCAAGCGTGATGATGTCTGCACTTTCAAATTCCATATTCTGTCTCCAAACGGATAATCTATCTTTTCTATTATACCTTATTTGTAAGTCCGAGTGCAATAGAACCGGCGCATTCATGCCTTCTTTTTAAGAAATTGCCCGACAACAAGGTCCCACAGTTCTCTTTTGCGGAACAAAATATAGATGAGGCTGAGACTCCCGTACACAAGAACACCTGCGGCCACCTGAATGAGGAACGATCCGAGCCCCACGCCGAGAAAATTCTTAAGGACTCGCACCGCGGCGTACATGACAGCTCCCATCAGGAAAAACGGAGCGCTGTTCTCTATGATATCCCTCGGCCGGATAAATGAACGGCACACCGCAAACTGGTAGAGGAAACCGAAGAGTTCCGCCGAGGCTGTCCCCGCGACGGCTCCGAAGATACCGATTTTCGGAATCAGCAGAAAGCTGAGTACCAGATTTACCACCGCATTCATAAAAATGCAGAGATTATAATGGAAATCCATGTGATTCGGTATCATGTACTGTGTCCGCAGGATATCGCCCATCCCGATGATAAAGACAAGGGGGGACATGACGATGATGATGTCGCCGCAGGCGCTGAAGTGCTCCCCGTAATAGAAAACCGCGAAATCTCTCGCGACGGCAAACAGCCCGAACATCGCCCCGACAGCGATCATGCTGACCAGGAAAAAGGAATAATTGATGTATTTCTTCTGGTTCTCGTAATCCTTTTTTGCGGCCATCGCGCATGCTCTCGGGTACATGACCGTGCCGACCGCCCCGATCAGGGAGACGAGGATCGTTATTATTTTGTTGGAATACTCGTAAAAGGCCACATTCTCTTTCGTCGTCATGAGTCCCAGCAGTGTTTTGTCAAACACGGTGTAGAGGGAGACCGCTATGACCGAAACCGAGAAGACGAGGAGCGGCTTTATATGCTGCCTCACATCCTCCCACCCGAACCGCACGGGTTTTACGGCGGCGACTGCCTGCGGGAGCATCACCGCCTGGCCGACCAGAAGGCCTCCGGCACTGATCAGTGTGTATTTCCAGAGATCGGAGGGCTGCCGGATCAGAAGGAAGATGAGAAGACATTCGACCGCCTTCACGACGGTATTCCGGAGGACAACGGTCTTAAAGTTCTCCAGACCGTAAAAAAGCCAGGTGATGTTGAAAAGCGCCGAGAGCACATAGAGCGCCTGGATCAGATAAATAACCAGATCATTGCCGCCGAAGATAAATGCGACACAGAGATAGGCCGCAAAAGAAACCAGCGACACGACAATATGAGCAAAAAAAAGGCTCCAGAATACTTTGCGAAGCTTTTCGTCATCTTCACGGCACTGTGAGATAACACGCTGCCCATGTCTTGATATCCCCAGCATGGCGAACATCACAAAGTAATAGGCAATCGAATATGTGTAGGTATATACCCCCAGCGCATTGCTGCCCAGCGTGCGCGTGAGAAACGGCGAGATGATCAGCGGAATGACGAGCGTCACCCCCTGATACAGAAACTGCATGATTAAATTGCTTGAAAGCTTTTCTTTTTTCAATTTCAGTGTCTTTTCCGTGATTTATTTCGCCCCGTCGCCCGTAAAGAGCACCTTCACCGTTTTCAGGATGATTCCGATATCCCCAAGGACGCTCCACGTGTTGATGTACTCAAGATCGAGCCTGATTACTTCCTCAAAATCCGTAATGTTGCTTCTGCCGCTCACCTGCCAGAGCCCGGTAAGGCCGGGCTTGATTGCCATGCGGGCGCGGTGATGAGGATCGTAATTCCGCCACTCGTCCAGTGTCGGCGGGCGTGTGCCGACAAGACTCATATCTCCCATAAGGACATTCAGGAACTGCGGAAACTCGTCGATCGAAGTCTTCCGGATAAACCAGCCGATTCCGTGGCGGGTCCCGTCCGGGCCGCTGCCGATGATGCGGGGATCCGCCTCCATCTTGAACATGAGGCCGTCCATCTCATTTTTATCCATCAGCTCTTTCTTTCTGGCCTCGGCGTCCTGATACATGGACCGGAATTTCCATATCTTAAAGATGCGTCCGTTCTTTCCCACCCTCTTCTGCCTGAAGAAGATCGGTCCCGGGTCCGCAAAATAGATGAAAGGGCCCACGATGACCGTGAGGAGTCCCGTAATAATGAGGCCGATAAGGCCGCCGGCAATGTCCATAAGCCGTTTCAGCAGCACCTGGCCGGGCGATGCGATCCGAATGCTCTCCGTGAGCACCGTGATGCCCGCAACCCGTTCAATTGTCTGCATGGTGCTGCGCTCATTTTCTATTCCGATCTTAAGATGTGTCGTGACACCCATCTCAGCCAGTTTACCGAGCAGCTCTTCCGGCACGCCGCCGTCCCGTGAGGGACAGATCATAACCTCGTCCACCCAGGCTCCCTGAAGCTTGTCGATCATCTGATCCGGCCTGCAAAAGACCTTAAGCCCCGCAATCTCCTCCTCCGAATCACCCTCGCCGTCAAGCAGGACGATCCCGAAAAGGGAGATGTCCGGGGATATGTTCTTCCGGATGCGGCGGATCGTCTCTTCCGCGGATGCGCTGTCCGTCACGATCAGAACCTTTCTGACGTTCTCGCCTCTTTTCAGGCGCATGAGCAGGAGCTTCTTCCAGATGATCCGGGAAATGAAGATCATCACCGTTCCGAGAACCGCATAGTAGAGCACCGAGAGCCGCGAATACGGCTCACCCATCTGGCGGAAAAAGAGCACGCCTATGAGGACAAGGATCACAAACGCCATGTGTCTGATTACGGATAAAAGCTCCTTGCCCCAGTCTCTTTTTAATATATTTTTATGCGTCTGAAGAAAAAGCGACCCGGATAAGCTCGAGAGAGCCGCAATCACTGTACCGCTGTTGTAGAGCTCCCGCCGGTTGATCCATTTCACGCCCAGGTGCAGGCGATAGGATATGATGTAAGCCGCCACAGTGACGATAAGATCCAATATAATAAAATCCAGGTGCTTCATCCAGCTGTTGCTGTTTCTGTACATCTGACTTCTTCCTGTTAACTTTTTTGCTATTGTACATCTTTCCTTACATAATTTCAACTGATAAAAGCTGAAGGGAGCCCTGAGGCCCTATGTCAGGGCTTCATCGTCTCAGAATGCACGCCTTTTCCGTCGGAGAAAACCGTGACCGCCCCGTTTATGTCCGTCCTTAAGATCTCCCGGGATCCCTCCTCAAGGCGGCTTAAAAGCTCTCCTCCCGGATGCCCGTAGCCGTTTCCCTTTCCCACCGAGATCACGGCGATCTCGGGGCGCACGCATGCAAGGAGCTTCTCCGGAGTCGAATTGTTCGACCCGTGGTGGGCCACCTTGAGGACCTCATAGTCGACGCCCGCGGAGATGAGCTTTTTAAGGAGCGCCTCCTCTCCTGCCCCCTCCGCATCCCCGGTCATGAGCGCGTCAAACGCTCCCAGAGAGATTCGATGCACGATGCACTGGGCGTTCTTATCCGGCGGAACCGTCTCCGCGGCCGGATCCGGCCCCAGAATCTCAAGGGCTGCGCCTTTCTTAAAAGTGATCTCATCGCCCGCGCGCACCCGGATCACTCTGGCGCCGGCCTCCCTGGCAAGATTTGCCATCTCCCGGTACGTCTCATCCGTCTCCGCAAGATACGGGAGCGCCACGCAGCCGACCGTGAGGGACGTCGTCTTATCCCGGACGGCCGTGAGGATCTCCGTGATCCCGCTCGTGTGATCCGTGTCCATGTGGGTCACAAAGATATAGTCGAGATGACGGATCCCTTCATATTTCAGGAACGGGAGAATTCTTTCATTTCCCACGAAAAGCGCGGTCGATGAGCCTCCGTCCGTGAGAATGGTCTCCCCGCCCGGAAGCTCCGCCACCGCCGAATCCCCCTGTCCGACATCGAGAAATGTCAGCCGGATGCCCGTCCGGGGCGTGAACCCCAGGATCAGTACGAGAAACGGTATGAGGAGGAGCAGCGCAAAGCGCCTCTTCTTTGTCCGATAGATGCTGTAGAGATAGAGAAATATGAAAAGCGCGGCGTAATAGAGGACGATCCTCACCGCCGAAGGCCGGCCGAGGATCAGGGAAGCCCAGGGAAGACCGGCGCAGAGGACGAGAAGCCGCCGGATCAGCCGGATGAGAAAGACCGCCGGCAGGGCAAAGACGCCGCCAAGAAGAAGCCCGGCTCCTCCCAGAACGAGCAGGAGCGGCAGGAGGGGCACGATGACAAGATTGACCGGGACGCCCAGAATCGGAATCTCGTAGAAGAACCACAGAACCGCCGGCATCATGAGAAGGGCGAGGATCACCCCTCCGGCGAACCGGCTCCGCTCCGTGAAGACGTGAAGACAGAGCACCGCCCCGAACGAGAGGATAAATCCGCTGTAAAAGAGGTAACAGGGATTGTCCAGAAGGAGCAGGATGGCCGCGAAGGCCGCCGCCGTCGGCAGGTCGTAGGTCCGCTTCGCAAGCTTTGCCCCCATGAGGAAGAGAAACATGATGACCGCCCGGACTGTAGCGGCGGAAAGTCCGGTCATGGCCGCATAGAGGGAAATGAAAACCGCCGAAACCGCCGCTGCCGCGCGGTAGTCGAGATGCAGCAGCACAAGAAGCCGGTAGAGTCCCATCGCAAGGACCGTGATGTGAAGGCCCGAGATCGCCAGCATATGGGAGACACCGCCCATCCGGTACCAGGCGGTATCCTCCTCGGAGAGAGAGGAACGGTCGCCGGCGATCATCGCTCCGAGCGGCCCCTCGGCATCCTCCGGATAAACTTCCGCAAGGCGGGCGGTCACCCTCTCCCGCACCCGGGCGACCGCCTCGGACAGCGGCCGGGTCTGTTTTCCCAGAACGGTGATCCTGGGGCGTGACATCAAAAATCCAATTTTCTGCACTTTATAATAAAAAGCCCGGTCAAACTGCCCGGGATTGGTCGGTTTCTCTGTTTCTTTCAGTTCTCCCGCCGCGCCGATGAAGGTGCCGATCGCGTAAGCAGCCGGCTCATCGAGGGTCACCCGAACATTGCCGGCGGCATAGACCTCACCGCCCAGGGTAACCTTCGTGTCCTCAAGGACCACAAAAGAGTATTCATCCGTTATCCGCCGGGTCTTCACGAAGCCCGTGAGCCGCACTTCATTTTCGCCGGAGATAAGATGCTCGTGCAGCGCTCTCACATCAGGCGTTTCCGGCACGAGCGGAAGCCCCAGCGCGTTTAAAAAAATAAGCACCGCCATAAAGGCGAGGCACACTAGAAGAAGCGGACGGCGCCCGAGGGCCCGCTCGGCTTTTTTCAGGTTTTCGTACATTCACACTGCCCAGTCCGGCTCAAACGGTTTCGAAAAATCAAGTCCTTCTCCGAAGTCAACGTCCGTCTCACCGCCCACGGACATCTGCACCATGGAGACGTTGCAGTTCTCGCAGATCGAATTGACGATCGAGTAGAGGGTTGCGCGGCGGCTGATCCCCGGGAGTTCCGTGAGGATTCCCTCGGTCAGGTTGACGTAGCAGACATTCTCCGAGGTCGTCACGGAGATGATCTGGGTCCCCACCGGGATCACCGCATAATTCTCCTTCACCTTCGGCCCCGCGATGAGCCGCTCGACGATCGCCCATTCCAGGGATTTGCTGCTCGAGTAGTAGATCGACCTCGCCTCCCTGACAAGGCTTAAACCTCCCTCAGCCGCAAAGTAGAGGCTGATGGAGGTGTGCTGATAGTTGTTGATCTGCCGCCCTGTATTTTCAATGAAGGTGTCCGCCGACATGAGGCCGACCTCATTGCCCTCGGAGTCCGCGATCGGGATCCCGTCCACCGTGAACGCCACATACCGGACGCCCTGGATCTGCACCAGTGTCCGGACGATGCCGGCGCGCACCAGAACTTCCCTGGTCTTCGACATCTCCCGATAACCCGAGGAGAAATCCAGCGTCGCCGTCCCGTTCTCAAAGTTGACGCCCTGGACCGTCACGTTCTCCGGCAGGAGAGCCTTGTGATCCGCCTCTTCCGGCCCGGTCTCGATCACGTAGATGAGCTCCTCGATCTCATCCTCGATCCTCGTGGTGATCATGATATAGGTTTCCGTCTCAAGCGATTCATAATCCGCATCGAGGCAGTAGACATTCGTCCCCTCGACTTTCCCTACGCTCCGCGTGGCCCTGCAGCCTGTGAAAAGGAGCGCCAGGATCAATATGAAAATTCCCATTTTATTTTTCATGTTCTCTCGCTCCTCAGCTGTTGAATTCAATCGGGATGCGCACATGGAAGCTGCTGCCCTCCCCGACTTTGCTCGATACCCGGATCACGCCGTGGTGGAGCATGATCACGCTCTTTGTGATCGCGAGTCCGAGGCCGGTTCCCTCGATCTCGCTGGAATGCGACTTCTCGCCGCGGTAGAATCGCTCGAAGATATGCTCGATCTGTTCTTCATCCATTCCCATGCCGGTGTCCTGCACCGTCACGTAGAAATACCGCTTGTCCGCGTTCAGCGAGAGCCTCACCGAGCCCCCTTCGACATTGTACTTGATGCCGTTTTCCACCAGATTGGAAAATGCAAGACTGATCTTGCCCGCATCCACATCCGCGATGACCTGCGCGTTGATCGCCAGATGCAGCTCGATGCTGTGCTTGTCCGCGATCGGGCGCAGCCTCTTTAAAATGTCCTCCAGGAGCTTACCGATATCGGTGCTCTCGATGTTCATCTTTGCCGCTTTGCGGTCGAGACGGACGAGCGCCAGGAGGTCCGTGATGATTTCATTTTCACGGTCGATCTCCTGGGTGATATCCGACATGAATTCCCGGTAGATCTCGATCGGGACATTTTCCTGACCGTTGATGGAGTCCGCCAGGACCTTCATCGACGCGAGAGGCGTCTTCAGCTCATGGGAGACGTTGCTCACAAACTCCTGACGCGAGGCATCCATGCTCCTCACACGGGAGAGCATCTGGTTGAAGGCGGTCGTGATGAGCTCGGTCTCGGTGTAGTCCGGCACGGAGATCGCCTCGTCGGCAAACCCGTCCGACACATCCTCGATCGCGTGAGTGATGCGCAGGAACGGCTGCACCAGGAAGCCGGCCAGCACGTAGCCGAGGATAAGAACCGCGAGGCAGACCGCCACCGTCACCATGAGACCGCTGTTTTCCAGGCTCTGGGCGTTCTGGACGATGTCGTTTGTCGAGATCGAGATCAGCATGACGCCCTCGACAAAGCTCACGTCGCGGCTCTTGATCGGGAATGTCATCAGTATATAGGCGTTCTCGTCGTCGTACTGGGTCGATCCCTTTCCGGTCTCGAAGGTGTTCACGATCTCTTTGGAGACCGATGTCTTGCCCATGTCGATATCGTAGGTGTCCCTCACGACCTTCAGATCCCGGTTCACAATCAGGACTCGTCCGCTGTAGAAAGTCGATACCAGCGATATCTGGCTGTTTAAGACCGTCGAGTCGAGGTTCTCCAGATAATTCTCCGCCACAAGGGAGTCACAGAGGATATCGCACTGGTTTTTGACGTTCATTTCCCGGATCGTAACGGCGCGGTCCTCATAACTTTGCACGACAACATTCGTCGCGATTATGCACGGCACCATCCCGATGAAGAACAAAATCACTGTGATCCTCACGCGGAGGCTCTTGAAAAATGTAAATTTATTATCCCTGGAAATAATAGCCCACACCCCATTTTGTATGTACATACTTCGGATCGCCCGGGTTCTCCTCGATCTTCTCGCGGAGACGGCGGATGTGCACGTCGACGGTGCGCACGTCGCCCGGATACTCGTAGCCCCAGATCGTGTTCAGCAGACTGTCACGGCTGAAGACCTTGTTGGGGTTCATCATGAGAAGCTCGAGCACGTCAAACTCCTTGGCCGTAAGATAGATCTCCTTGTCTCCGACAAAGACCCTGCGGCCCTCGCAGTCCATCTTCACTCCTCCGAGCTCTATGATCCTGGATTTTGTCTCCGCCGGCGCGGCTGCCTGCGTCCTCCTAAGGATCGCCTTGATCCTGGCCTTCACCTCCAGAATGTTGAAAGGCTTCGTGATATAGTCATCCGCGCCGTACTCGAGGCCGAGGATCTTGTCCATGTCCTCCCCCTTGGCGGTCAGCATGATGATCGGAACCTGGGAGAACTCGCGGATCTCCCGGCAGACGTCGAGGCCCGAGATCTTCGGGAGCATCAGATCCAGCAGGATCATATCATACTCCTTTCTCCTCGCCATCTCCAGCGCCTCCTCGCCGTCATACGCGCAGTCGACCTCGTAGTCGTCCTGCAGCAGCGAAAAACGGATTCCCTTCACGATCAGCTTCTCATCATCAACAACCAGTACCTTGCGTCCCATATTTCCACCTTATCCGACTGTAATATCGTCTTTAATTTTCTCAAATACCGCTTCCTTGATCCCGGGGACCTTCATAATGTCCTCCGGCACAGAGAATGCCCCGTGCTCTTTCCGGTAGGCGATGATATCCTTCGCCCGCGACTCTCCCACTCCGGAAAGCCGCATGAGTTCGGAGACACCGGCCGTATTGATGTTGACGGGCCCGCCGGCGGCTCCTTCCTCCTCTTTGAGGACCTCCGCCTTCGTCGGGATCGTCACCTGGCGGCCGTCCGTGAGGATCTCCGCCTGATTCACGGCCCGCTCGTCCGCCTCGTCCGAGAGCCCTCCGGCCATCCTGACCGCCTCATAGACGCGGGACCCTGCCGGAAGCGTGTAGACCCCCGGTGCATTCACCGCCCCGCAGACGTATACGCAGATCTCCGCGGGACTCTCGTCCGTCTCCGCCGCGGCATGACTCTCCTCCCCAATCAGGAAGTCCGAGCCCGCCTCGCTCAGCTTTTCGCGGCTCTCCCGCCCGCAGCCCATCATAAAAATGAATACAATAAGTACAATGCGCGCCGTAATATTCCCTGTTTTTTTCATACACAAGCCTTTCCGGGGCATACTACCCCCTTTCGGCAGTGTACATGTCTATTCTAACGAATCGGGGGCCAATTTACAAGACGGAAAGAAAGAAAAAAATGGTAACTATTCAGCACCCCCATTCGCAGCCGCTTAAAGCGGCTTGCTCATGTCGGCGGTCAGAGGCGCTTCGCGCCTTGCCCGCCCCGCAAAAGCGTGTGGTTTTTGTTCGAAACGCAAGCGTTTCGCCCTGCAAACCACACGCTTTCGCGGGGTGCTGAACAGTTACAAAATAAAAACCCGCGCAAAACGCCTGTGCGTCCTGCGCGGTTCCTTAAACATTTTTCACCTGTTATGCAAAGCACTTCTCAAGGATCGCGACCGCCTCATCCACCTCTTTTTCCGTGATGATAAGGGGCGGAACGAAGCGAAGCACGTTGGAGCCCGCCGAGATGACCAGCATGCCCTCCTTGAGGGCCTGCATCGTGACCTGACCTACCGGGAAGCCGTCCGCCAGCTCAAGTCCCCGCATGAGGCCGAGCCCGCGATGGGCTTTGATCTTGTCCGGGTGGGCCGCCATGAGCTCGTCAAGCTTCTTCTCAAGGTAGGGGGCGATCGCATTTACGTGTCCCACAATGTCATGCTTCTCAAAGAGCCTGAAGACCTCCGTGACAGCAGCCAGCACGAACGGGTTGCCGCCGTAGGTCGTGCCGTGATCGCCGGCGACGAGCGAAGCCTTCGCGACCTTGTCCGCAAGGACAAACGCGCCGACCGGAACGCCGCAGCCGAGGGCTTTCGCGCAGGTCACGATATCCGGCCTGACGCCGTAGTGCTCATAGGCCCACATCTTTCCGGTTCTGCCCATGCCGCACTGGATCTCGTCGAGGATCAGAAGGATGTCCTTCTCGTCGCAGAGCTTCCGGACCGACTTGATGAATTCCGGATCCGCCGGATAGATGCCGCCCTCGCCCTGCACCGTCTCCATGATGATCGCGCAGGTCGTATCGTTCACCTTCTCGAGGACCGAGTCGAAATTGTTGTACTCCGCGAACACGACGCCGCCCATGAGGGGTCTGAAGGCCTCCTGATAGTGGTCGTTGCCGGTGACCGAGAGCGCGCCGACCGAGCGGCCGTGGAAGGAGCTCCTCATCGCGATGATCTCGTGGTCGTTCTTTCCGTCCTTGAGCCACGCATATTTGCGGGCGGCCTTGAGGGCACCCTCGATCGCCTCCGCACCGCTGTTCGTAAAGAAGACTTTGGAGAGGCCCGTCGATGTGACGACCGCTTCCGCGGCGGTTGCCAGCGGCTCGTGATAGTAGAGGTTCGAGGTGTGCAGGACCTTGTCGATCTGGGCCTTCAGGGCCTCATCGTACTCCGGATAATGGTAGCCCAGCGCAAAAACCGCGATTCCCGCCATGAAATCCAGGTATTTATTTCCCTCGATGTCGTAGGCGTAAAGGCCTTCGCCGCGGTCGATTGCGACCGGGAACCTGTTGTAGGTGTGGAGAACGTACTGTTCGACTTTCTCCGTGATCTCTTTCTGATTCATTTATTTTCCCTCGTTATAGTAGCGCTTTGCATTGTCGGAAATGATTGCCGTCCCGATACCTCTGTCCGTAAAGAACTCGAGGAGCAGGGAGTGCTCGACCCTGCCGTCCAGGATATGAACCCGGGAGACGCCGCTCTCGATGGCCGCGATGCAGTTCGTGAGCTTGGGCAGCATGCCGCCGCCCGCGTTGCCGCTCTCGATGAAGGCCCTTGTCTCCTCCACGGAGAGCTCGGAGATCAGCGTCGACGGATCGTGCGGATCCCGGTAGACGCCCTCGATGTCCGAGAGGAAAGCCAGCTTCTCCGCGTGCTCCGCCTCCGCGATCGCGCAGGCCGCGTCGTCCGCATTGACGTTGTAGGTGTGGAAATCCTCCTCGCCGAGACCGATCGGGCAGACGACCGGGACGATGTCGTTGGCGATCAGCGTGTCGATGATCTTGGTGTTGACCTTCGTCACTTCACCGACGTAGCCGATGTCGCGGCCGCCCGGGATCTCCTTCTTCCTGACCATCAGCGTGCCGCCGTCCTTGCCGCAGATGCCGCAGGCTGCGACGCCGTTCTGCTCCATATACTGGACCAGGTGCTTGTTGACCTTGTTCAGGACCATCTCCGCGATCTCCATGGTGTTCTGGTCGGTCACGCGGAGTCCGTTCACGAACTCGGGCGTCTGGCCGGAGAGCTTCACCCACTTGGAGATCTCCTTGCCGCCCCCGTGGACGATGATCGGCTTCATGCCGACAAGCTTAAGGAGTGCGACATCCCGGATGACGCTTCTTCTGAGCGCCGGATCGGTCATTGCCGAACCGCCGTACTTTACGACGATGATTTTTCCGTTGAACTCCCGGATGTAGGGGAGAGCTTCGATCAGTATGCCGGCTTTCTCAAGCCAGGAATCGATGTAATCAGCCATATTGAGCCTTCTTTCTTACGAGCGGTAATCCGCATTGATATCTACATATTTATGGGTGAGGTCGCAGCCCCAAGCCGCCGCCTCGGCCCTTCCCGCGTTCATGTCGCAGGTCGCCGTGATCGCGCTCTCCGAGAGGATCTTCGTCGCAAACTCCTCGCTGTAATCGGTTGCGACGCCGTCCTTTAAGATCTGCAGCCTGCCGGCCGCGCTCTCAAAGTAGAGGTCCACCTTCTCCGGCTCGAAATCCACACCCGAGTAGCCCATCGCACAGAGGATCCGCCCCCAGTTCGCGTCGTGCCCGTAGATGGCCGCCTTGGTCAGGGTCGAGGAGACCACCGAGCGGGCCAGGATCTTTGCATTTTCCTTCGTGTCCGCGTTGATGACCTTCACCTCAAAGAGGCAGGTCGCGCCCTCTCCGTCCTTCGCCATCTGCTTGGCCAGGCACTCGAGCACCGCGTTGAGGCCTTCATAGAAAGCCTTATAGTCCTCTCCCTCCGCCTCGATGAGCTTGCTGCCGGCCATACCGTTCGCGAGAACAAGGCAGGTGTCGTTGGTGGAGGTGTCGCCGTCCACGGAGACCATGTTGAAGGTGTCCGGAACGATCGCGGACAGAGCCTTCTGCAGCATCTCCTTCGAGATGTTCGCGTCCGTGGCCAGAAATGCCAGCATCGTGCACATATTCGGATGGATCATGCCCGAGCCCTTGCAGCAGCCGCCGATCACGGCCTCGCTTCCGTCTGAAAATGAAACCCGAACCGCCGCCTCCTTCGGCACCGTGTCCGTCGTCATGATCGCAAGCGCGGCCTCGTGGCCCTTCTCCCGGGAGCTCCCGAGGATTCCGGAGAGGTTTTTCACCCCTGCGGTGATCTTGTCGATCGGGATCTGCTGCCCGATGACGCCCGTGGAGGCGACCAGGACCGCATTTTCCGGAACACCGAAGACTTCCGCGCCCGCCTCAGCGGTCTTTTTGCAGTAGGAAAGCCCGAGCTCGCCCGTGCAGGCGTTCGCGACACCCGAGTTCACGACGACCGCCGAGACCTTTGCGTCCGAGCCGCGCACGATGTCGCGGTCCCAGATGACCGGAGCCGCCTTCACGCGGTTCGTGGTGAAGGTGCCGGCCGCCGTGCAGGGCACCTCCGAGTAAAAGAGCGCCATGTCCGCGCTGCCGTTCTTCTTGATGCCGGCCGCGCCGCCGCATGCCTTAAATCCTTTCGCGGCGGTGAAGCCGCCGTCAATCATTTCAAAGCTCATAATCTGTCCTTTCCGGTGTCAGATCGATTCCGGCACCATGTGAAGGCCTTCCGCCTCGTCGAGCCCGAACATGATATTCATGTTCTGGACCGCCTGGCCGGCAGCGCCCTTGACGACATTGTCGATCGCACCCATCATGACGATGCGGCCCGTGCGGGCATCCAGCTTAAAGCCAACATCCGCGTAATTGCTGCCCTTGACGTATCTTGTCTCCGCGACCTTGTCTTTCTTCAGCACACGGACGAACTTTTCATTTTCATACATCGCATCGTAGGCCGCCTTCACCTCCTCATAGGAGGTCTCCTTCGCGAGAGACGCGTAGGCGGTCACGAGGATGCCGCGGTTCATCGGGACAAGGTGCGGCGTGAACTGGACCAGGATCGGCCGGCCCGCCGCGATGGAGAGCTGGTCCTCGATCTCCGGCGTGTGGCGGTGCACCGCGACACCGTAGGCCTTGATCGTCTCGTTGACCTCACAGTAGAGGTTCTGGACTTTCGCGCCTCTGCCCGCTCCGGTCGTGCCGGACTTCGCGTCGATGATCACCGTGTCCGGGTTGATGATCCCCGCCTTGATGAGCGGATAGATCGTGAGGATCGAGCAGGTCGGGAAGCAGCCCGGGTTAGCGATGAGCCTTGCATTTTTTATCATCTCCCGGTTCAGCTCCGGCAGGCCGTAGACCGCCTCCGGCAGGAACTCCGGCGTCGGATGATGGATGCCGTACCACTCCTCGTAGCGGGCCGCGTCCTTGATGCGGTAGTCCGCCGAGATATCGATGATCTTCGTCTTAGTAAGCAGGCCCTCGCTCACCTTGGATGCGCAGTAGCCCTGGGGCGTCGCCGTGAAGATCACGTCCGCCGCATCCGCCAGCGCGTCCATGTCGTCGTCGAGGCACTTGTCGTCGACGAGCTCAAACATGTTTCCGTAGATATCCGCGTACTCCGATCCGACATAGCTCCTCGAACCGTACCAGACGATCTTCGCATCCGGGTGGTTCAGCAATATACGTACAAGCTCCGCTCCGGCGTAGCCGGTCGAGCCGATAATACCGACTTTTATCATAAAATACAATCTCCTTTAGCTTTTCCTAGTATAATAGACCATCCGGCAGGAAATGTAAACACCAAAATTTGCATATTTATACATTTATACTGCATATTTATTCGTGTAGAACCGACAAATTTTTGCGGAATACCGTTTTTTGAGTTGCATATTTCCTGCATATAGTGTATAGTTTCCGTGTCAGAAAGTAATGCGGGCGCATATTACGCCCGCCCAAGGAGGAAAATATATCATGAGCAAAGAAAAAGTTGTTCTCGCCTATTCCGGCGGCCTTGATACGACCGCGATCATCCCGTGGCTCAAGGAGCATTTCGGCTACGAAGTCATCTGCTGCTGCGTCGACTGCGGCCAGGAAAGCGAGCTGAACGGCCTCGACGAGAGAGCCCGCCTCTCCGGCGCTTCCAAATTATATATCGAAGACATCTGCGACGATTTCGCCGAGAACTTCATCATGCCCTGCGTGCAGGCCGGCGCCGTCTATGAAAACAAATACCTGCTCGGCACCTCCATGGCCCGCCCGGCCATCGTGAAGAAGCTGGTCGAGATCGCCCGCAAGGAGAACGCCGTCGCCATCTGCCACGGCGCAACCGGCAAGGGCAACGACCAGATCCGCTTCGAGCTCGGCATCAAGGCCCTGGCTCCGGACATCAAGGTCATCGCTCCGTGGCGCATGACCGACATCTGGCCCATGCAGTCCCGCGAGGATGAGATCGCCTACTGCAAGTCCAAGGGCATCAACCTTCCGTTCGACCACTCCCAGAGCTACAGCCGCGACCGCAACCTCTGGCACATCTCCCACGAGGGACTTGAGCTCGAGAATCCGGCACTCGCTCCGAACTATGACCACATGCTGGTCCTCTCCGTCACCCCGGAGAAGGCTCCGGACGTCTCCACCGAGATCACGATGACCTTTGAGAAAGGCATCCCGGTCTCTCTCAACGGCGAGAAAATGAAAGTCGCCGACATCATCCGCAAGCTGAACGCCCTCGGCGGCGCGAACGGCATCGGCATCGTCGACATCGTCGAGAACCGTGTCGTCGGCATGAAGTCCCGCGGCGTCTACGAGACCCCGGGCGGCACGATCCTCATGGAGGCCCACAAGCAGCTTGAGGAGCTCGTCCTCGACCGCGCAACCATGGAGTTCAAGAAGGAAGTCGGCAACAAGCTGGCCCAGGTCGTCTACGAAGGCAAATGGTTCACACCCTTATGCGACGCCCTGATTGCCTTCACGAAGTCCACCGAGGAGTACATGACCGGTGAGGTCAAGTTCCGCCTCTACAAGGGCAACATCATCAAGGCCGGGACGACCTCCCCGTACAGCCTCTACAGCGAATCCCTCGCATCCTTCACGACCGGCGATCTCTACGATCACCACGATGCGGACGGATTCATCACCCTCTTCGGCCTTCCCTTAAAGGTCCGGGCGATGAAGCTCATGGAGACAAAGAAAGAGACCAACTAAAGGCAAACGAATCGGGCGGAAAGCAGACTGCTTTCCGCCCGTTTTTCATGTCATTCTCCGAATACGATCGCATCGATCTTCTCCGCCGCGTCGGAGAATTCTCCCATCTTCTCCGGAAGCGCCTCCATCTTCTTCCGGTAGAGCGCCGCTCTCTCCTCATCGCCGGCCGCCTCAAAGGCCCGGACGAGCGTCGCGGCCTCATAGTATTCCGCAACCGCATGCAGGCACATCTCGGTATCCGTATATCTGCGGTCGATGTTCGCATCGGAGTAGGCCTCCGTCATAAGCTCCGCGAAATTCCCGTAGGTATAATCCCGGATGAGCCCATCCTCATCCTCGTGGTAGTTGTACCAGGTCAGATGATCCTGATACGTGTGAATTGCGGTAACGATCGTGATGATCAGTGTAAATGAAAGAAACACGATCGCCGCCGTAAAGAGGATACTGCCGGCCGAGCTTTTCTTTTTGGGCGGCTCATTGTATTTCCACGGGCCGCGCGGCGCGGGCCTCCCGGGCACCGAGCGGAAGTTCATTTTTCTGTTATCCCTGTTCACGCATCTTCACCCCCTCTTTGATCGTCTCGATCGCCTTTGCCTTTGAAAGGTTCGGCAGCTCCTCCACCTGCTCCGGCGTAAGCGTCGTGTAGCCGCGGAAAAGCGCCAGCGTGTATGTCCTTATCTCCTCGAGGGCCTCTTTGTCCCTCTCGCTGAGCTTGGAGAAATAATAATCACTCTCGAGCTCGTAGAGACGCCCCAGCTGGGAGGCCAGGTACTCGACGTCATAATCGCCGAGACCTTTCAGCGTATTGTAGATGCCTCCGTACCCCAGATTCTTCTGCCCGCAGAGAGTCTCGTATATATCCTGGTAATACCCGGATGCCCGGCAGATGATCGAGTAGTCGGACAGCTCATCGATCCCCGTGATATGGTTGCTGCTGTAGTAGGAGTAGAGCTTCTGATATTCCTTCGCTTCGATCAGCTCCTCCATATCCGCCCGGTAGGTGGCGATGTTCTTCTTCTGGGCCTGCTCCCGCGCGTTCCAGGCAAGCTCGGTGGCGCTGAAGGCAAAGACAACGGCTATGATATTGAGAACCACAAGGATCGCCAGGATGATCAGGTTCGAGCTGATCCGGGCCATCCGGCCGGTGCTCTTCATGACCTCCGTCTGGGTCC
Source organism: uncultured Eubacteriales bacterium (assembly GCA_900317515.1). Classification (GTDB taxonomy): domain Bacteria; phylum Bacillota; class Clostridia; order Lachnospirales; family Lachnospiraceae; genus Chordicoccus. Next base: position 24,913 of record ONHA01000017.1, on the reverse strand, counting down.
TGACGAATTCCTTCTCGTAGTGCTCCATATCCGCCTGATGCTTCAGGAAATGCGGATTCGGCGCGCCGCAGTAAGCGCAGAATTTGTCCTCGAGTCCGATCGGAGCTCCGCAGTTTTCACATTTCATGATTTGCCGCCCTCCTTTAGTTCATTCGGGACCTTGTCCCAGTATTTTGAGAGTGCCTCTTCGAGCTTTGTGTAGGATACCCAGTCGTCCTCCATCGCGGATTCATAGATCTCATCGATCTCCTCCTCCGTCATGCCGATCGTCTCCGTGAGGAACAGCATCTCCTCCTCGTGCATCGCCTCGATCTTTTCAAGATCGCTGTCCGGGATCTTCCGCCCGTACGTGTAGAGCTCTTCCTTCGCGTCCGTGAGGACATCCAGCCCGGCGCTCACGAATTCCCGCTTTTCAAGTCCCTCCGTTAAAGCCTTCTCGTTGATTTGCCGCACGTAGACCAGCGATCCGTAGGTGGTCAGGTACTCATAATGCTCCCAGTTCCAGAGATAATCGCTTCCCTTTTCCTTGTAGAGGGTGCCCATCATGTAGTTGTAGGCTTCCTCGTCCCTGCCCTCCTCGAGCATCCGGTTGAGCTCGGGGATATATTTGTCCCGGAACTCCATCTCCTCCCGGGCATTATCCCCGATTAAGTTGTGATCGAGGATATAGCCGAGTCCGAAGAAGAACCCCACAAGTCCGCCGATCACCGCGAGCACGACGAGGAAAATGAACCCCGCCTTCCTGCCCTTCTTCTTCACTTCCGCCTTCACGTAATTTTCCGGGTGATCGTCCAGCTTGTCCGTCTTCACCCGGATCACTTCCAGTTCCTTCATATATTTGCGCTCAGCGCCGTAGGGGTTCAGGTACCCGCAGTAGGGGCAGCTTGCGTCGTTCTCGTCGATCTCGGCGCCGCAGTTGGTACAGTACATCGGAATCCTCCTTATTTAGTATTCGCCTTTCTCATAATAGAATAAAACCCGGGAAGATGCAAGCATCCCCCGGGTTTTGCGTCATTTTTTAAGGATCCGCCCGAAAACTGTAATGCGCTGATGCTTTACAGATTCTCTTTCATGAAGGCTTCGATCTCAGCCGCTGCGGTCTCTTCGTCAGCGCCTTCAACCTGGAAAGTGACCTCATGGCCCTTCTTCACGCCGAGGCTCATGACAGCGAGGATCTTGGCAGCGTTAGCAGCCTTGCCGTCCTTGATGATCGTGATCTTGGACGCATAGCCTTTGCACTTCTTCACGAGCTCGCCGGCCGGACGTGCATGGATACCTTCGGGATCTGTGATGACATACTTGAATTCTTTCATTTCTAATCACTCCTTTTCCTTTGATGGGTAAAATCTGTTGTCTCTACTATACCACACCGGACAGAGGTTTGGTATGAATATTTTGTGAAATATTCTCAGCCTTCATACGGCTTCTTCCAGAAGCTCAGGATCAGGCAGCCGACGACAGAGCCGACAATCAGGGCAACCGCGTACATGACCGGATTCGAGATGATCGCAACGACCCAGAAGCCGCCGTGCGGAGCCGGGCTGCCGCAGCCGAACATCGCGGAGAGCGCGCCGGCCACCGCGGAGCCGATGATGCAGGACGGGATGACATGGAGCGGATCGGCAGCCGCATACGGGATGGCACCTTCGGAAATGAAGGACAGGCCCATGATGTAGTTGACGATGCCGGACTTTCTGTCGGCCTCGGACCACTTGTTCTTGAAAATCGTGGTGGAGAGGGCGATGACGATCGGGGGAACCATGCCGCCGACCATGACGGAAGCCATGATGACCTTGCCTGCGTCGGTGCCTTCAGCCAGCATTGCGGTGCCGAAGACGTACGCTGCCTTGTTGAACGGGCCGCCCATGTCGATGGACATCATGCCGCCGACGATCGCGCCGAGAAGAACCAGGTTGGAGGTGCCCATGCCGTTAAGGACATTTGTCATTGCCGTGTTGATGCCCGCAAAGACCGGGTTGATCGTGAACATGACAAGGCCGATGCCGAGGATACCGAAGAGCGGGTACAGCAGGACCGGCTTGATGCCTTCGAGGGAATCCGGAAGCTTTTCGCAGACATTTTCAAGACCCTTAGTCAGGTAGCCGCCGATGAATCCGGCGAAGAGAGCGCCGAGGAAACCGCCGCCGACTGCCGCGCCGCCGGAGAGCCATCCCCAGCTGTAGCCGGCATTTGCCAGCGCGCCGCCGACGAAACCGACCGCAAGACCCGGGCGGTCAGCGATCGACATGGCGATGTAGCCCGCCAGGATCGGAAGCATGAAGCCGAATGCGGCGTCACCGGTCGCCTTGAAGAAATGCGCGAGCGGTGTGTGCGAACCGAAGTCGGACGCACCTGCCGCGGAGCCGTCGAGAAGGAACGCGATGGCGATCAGGATACCGCCGCCGACGACGAACGGAAGCATGTGGGAGACGCCGTTCATCAGGTTCTTGTAGATCACATGGCCGACAGACTCCTTCTCACCGGAAGCGGCCCTGGACGGAGCGGATCCTGTCTGGATCGGCGCCTCGTTGTTCAGGATGATGTTGATCAGCTTCTCCGGATCGTTGATGCCGGCGGAAACCGATGTGGAGTAAACCTGCTTGCCGCCGAAACGGGACATCTCGATGTTCTTGTCGGCCGCGATGATGATGCCCTTTGCGTGGGCGATCTCGTCGGCAGTGAGAACGTTCTTGGCGCCGACGGATCCCTGGGTCTCGGCCTTCAGCGTGTAGCCCATCTCCTTCGCCTTCTTCTCGAGGGCTTCGGCGGCCATGTATGTGTGCGCGATGCCGGTCGGGCAGGCGGTGATGGCCAGAATGTCCGGATAGCCGGATGCTCCCGAAGCGGCAGCCGCCTCCTTCGCCTCCTCATCCGCGACCTTGTTGCCTTCCGCCTCGTCGACGATGGCGCGGAACTCCTCGACCGTCTTCGCGCTGCGGAGAGCCTCCGTGAAATCATCGTCCATCAGCAGTGTGGACAGACGGGAGAGGACTTCCAGGTGGACGTTTTCCTTCGTATTCGGCGCCGCAATGAGGAAAATAAGATTCGCCGGCTCACCGTCCGGTTCATCATAATCGACGCCGGCCGGAACCGTCATGGCTGCAAGACCCGGTGCGCTGACAGCCGATGTCTTGGCGTGCGGGATCGCAATGCCGTCGCCGACGCCGGTCGTGCTCTCCGCCTCGCGGGCAAGGACAGCTTTTCTGTACTGTTCCTTGTCGACGACATTTCCTTCTTTCGCCATAAGCTCAACCATCTGGTTGATCGCATCGAGCTTGTCCGTTGCTGCTCCGCCAAGCTTGATGCCTTCCGGCTTTAACAGATCAGTGATTCTCATAACCTACCTCCTTTTTATATAAAAGCAACTCGCTTTTATCCACTGTTACGCTTCCGGGAGCTTCGCAAGAAGATCCTCTACCTCCGGCCTTGTGGCCAGATCCGGCGAAAATGCGCTCGCCGACCCCGTGCACAGCCCCATGCGGAAAGCCGACTTGTAGTCGCCGGTCTCCAGCATGCCGGTGACGAACCCTGCCACCATCGAGTCGCCTGCGCCGACGCTGTTTACGACCTTGCCCTTCGGGGCGGGGCTCTTTAAGATATCGCCCTTCTCGGAAATGAAAACCGCGCCCTCTCCCGCCATGGAGATGAGAACGTTGCGCGCACCTTCCTCCTGCAGCTTCTTTGCGTAGGGAATGACCTCATCCTGGGTCTTCAGGGTCACGCCGTAGATCGCGCCGAGCTCATGATTGTTCGGCTTGATGAGGAACGGGTGGAACTTAAGAACATTGACCAGCAGATCTTTCTCCGCGTCGACAACGATGTCGATGCCGCGCCCCTTAAGCCGCTCCATGATCCGCTCGTACATGTCGCCGGGCAGTGTATTGGGAACGCTGCCGGAGATGATCAGCATGTCGCCCGCGGCAAGCCTGTCGAGCTGCGCGTAGAGAGCTTCGATGTTCTCCTCCGTGATCTTCGGTCCCTGACCGTTGATCTCGGTCTCCTCATTGGATTTCACCTTGACGTTGATGCGGGAGAGACCTTCCTTTACCTCGATGAAGTCCGATGCTACGCCGAATGTTGCAAGTCTTGCGCCGATCTCGCGCCCCGTGAAGCCTGCCATGAAGCCGAGCGCCGTGCTCTCGTGCCCCAGGTTTTTGAGCACGATTGACACGTTGATGCCTTTTCCGCCGGGGAGGATGTTCTCGTAATACGTACGATTGATCACGCCGAGGCGCATGTTGTCGACCCGAATGATATAGTCGAGCGACGGGTTGAAAGTTACCGTGTAGATCATTTCATCACCTCCACAATATTTTTCTGCTTTCCAAAACGCACATCCGGAATCATATCCGTAATGATCTCCGCGTCCGTATATTTGGCGAAGGTCACGGGAGCCACCACATTGAATTTACTCCGGTCCATCAGCACATATCGTCTGGCGGTATTCTCCATCGATATTTTTTTGATCAGAGCTTCATGCGGCTCCGGCGTTGTGAAGCCGCTCTCCACCGTCACGCCGTTGGTTCCCCAGAAGCCGATCGTGAAATGATAGCTGCGGATGAAATCCGCCGCCTCGCCGCCGATGATAGCCTCCGTCAGCTGTTTGACCTCACCGCCCGGAAGGTAGACTCTGCATCCCTTCTGAGAGAGCTTTCTCGCATGGACCATCGAGTTGGTCATGTAGATCGCCTGCTTCTCCTCAATGACGTCCACCAGCATCTCCGTCGTCGTGCCGGCGTCGATGTACACGAAATCATTCGGCCTGATGAGCGGTGCCGCATACTCCGCGATGGCTCTCTTCTCCTCCGTGTGCAGCACATACTTCTCTTCCATGGACATGTCGTGGGTCACATACTGCAGGCTGACCGAGGTCGCGCCGCCGTGAACCTTGACGAGTTTCCCCATGGAGTCCAGCTGTGTGAGGTCGCGCCGCACGGTTGCGGCCGACGTGTCAAGACGCATCGCAAGCTCCTGCACCGACACCGCGCCTTCCTTCTCCAGTATGTCCAGTATCATTTTCCGGCGTTCTTCCGTTAACATTTGGTACGCCTCCCATTTGGTTCTCTAAGGATATCATACATCACTTTCTGCTCATAATCAATCATTTTCAATCAAATTCATTCACAAATAATCGCCGTCGTTTTTGTCGTATATGCACAAAAAATGCACCTCGTCTCGACAACAAGGTGCACAGTGAAAACAAATATACGGTTATTGAGCGTTCTGTTTCGAATCACATGCGAACATTTTTTATTCATTTCCTGTTCAAATCCGATCATCCGAGCTCCGCCAGCAGCTGTCCGTAAAGCCTCCTCGGGACATACGCCTTCACGTAGATTCCCCCGGCCTGATACTCCTCGGCAAGGAGCTGGCCCTCCGCGCGGATCCTCGCGATGACGCCCGCCTTCGCGTAGGGCACGTCCCGCTCGATCAGGATCTGGCCCTCCGTGATGAAGTCCGAGAGCGCGTCCAGAAGCTCCGGGATCCCCTCACCGTATTTTGCGGAGATCCTGAACGTCTTCTTCGCGTGCCGGTCGGTCAGGTGGTTTTCATTTGCCTCCTCCCGGTCGATCTTGTTGAAGAGCGTGTAGACCGGCTTGTCGCCCGCGCCCAGCATCGCCAGGGTCTCGTAGACGACCTGCATCTGAGAGTCCATGTTCGGGTTCGAGGCGTCCACGACATGGAGGATGAGGTCCGCGTAGGCCGCCTCCTCCAGCGTACTTCTGAAAGCGTCCACCAGATGATGGGGCAGCTTTCGGATGAAGCCGACCGTGTCCGTGAGCAGGATCTTGTTGCCGTCCGGCAGCAGAAGCTCCCTGGTCGTCGGATCAAGGGTCGCAAAGAGCGCATCCTCCGCCAGGATGCCGGCACCCGTGAGGTAGTTCAGGAGCGTCGATTTGCCCGCGTTCGTGTAGCCGACGATCGCGCAGGTCTTCTCTTTTCCCTCCCTGCGGCGGGCTCTGACAAGCTCCCGGTGGCGCTTCACTTCCGCGAGCTCCTCCTTTAAGGAGCTGATGCGTTTCCCGATCAGACGTCGGTCCATCTCGAGCTTCTTCTCGCCCGGGCCGCGCGTTCCGATGCCGCCGCCGAGACGGGACATGGAGCGGCCGATGCCGGTTAGTCTCGCGGAGCGGTAGCGGAGCTGCGCCAGCTCGACCTGGATCTTGCCCTCGCTCGTCCTCGCGCGCCCCGCAAAGATGTCCAGTATCAGCATGGTGCGGTCCATCACCTTGACATCCAGCATGTCCGCGAGGTTGTTGTACTGGGCCGGCGAGAGGTCGTCGTCGCAGATGATCCCCGTCGCGTCAAGCGCGTTGATCGTCTCCCGGACCTCCTCGATCTTGCCCTTGCCGATATAGGTGCCCGGGTGGATCGACTCCCGCATCTGCACCACGCGGCCGACCGCTTCGGCCCCGGCCGTTTTGGTGAGTTCAGTAAGCTCGTGCATGGACTCTTCGAGGTTCCGGCCGTCATCCGTGACCGCCGCCACAAGGACGAAGCGTTCTTTTATTTCCTGATTATCGATCATAAATACTGTAAGTCTCCGTAATGTTCAGCGGGTTTTCAAAAATGCATTCTCAAGAATGCCCGCCTTATCCGTCGGGTAGGCCGCCGCGTAGGCTCTCGCCTTCGCCTTGGCTTCGTCCCATCTGCCCAGGTATTCGAGGACCGCGATCTCATTGTAGGCAAGCCCCTGAGCCGCCGTCTCGTCCCCGAGCGCAAGGCCGGCCTCGATCCTTGCCAGCGCATCCTCGTAATTGCCGTCCGCCATGTCGCAGAGCGCAAGGCCGCAGAGGGATGCCGCGGACTGGTCGCCGGAATGCTCCTTAAAGAGCGCCCGGGCCGCCTCGGTTCTCTCCTGGGCAAGAAGCGCCTGCCCCAGCAGGATGAGCGCATCGCTGTCAGCAGGATCCGCCGCAACCGCATCGCGAAGATCCGCCTCCGCTTCCGGGTACTCCTCCAGATAGTAGTGGGCGAGCCCGCGCCGGGCCGCGTCGACGGAAGAGCCGCCGGCGATGATTTTTTCCAGATACTCATCCGCCTCTGCGGCGTATCCGTTCATGCGGTAGAGGTCGCTGATCGCGATCATGAGGTCGGAGTTGACATTTTCAGCCGCGATGGAGGAAAAATCCTCCGCGGCCTTCTCAGCCTCCCCGCTCTTTAAGAGAAGGCTTCCCCGAAGAAAAGCCGTCTCCGGGTCATACGCCTCCGCAAGGATCTCGTCATAGATCGCGAGCGCCTTTGCGGCCTCACCGTGCTCCGTCCGCGCGGCCGCCAGATACATATCGACATCCCTGAGATAGTCCGGGCTCTGGTCCTCCGCGTAGAGGCGCGCTTTTTCAAATGAAATGCAGGCATCCGCCGGCTTCTCCGAGAGAAGCTGTATGATTCCGGTGCCGCGCCAGCTCTCCGAGAGGAATTCACCCTCCTCGATGAGCGCGGCAAAGCCCGCTTCCGCCTCGCTGATCCTGCCCTCATCGAGCGCAGCGGCCGCGGCCTCAAAGGCCTCCTTTGCCTCCGGGTTTCCGCAGCCGGTCAGCATCAGTACCGCTGCCGCCGCGAGTGCGGGCAGGCACAAGGCTTTCCTTACGTGTTTCCTCAACATCAATCCTCCATGAGCGGTGACTTGTAGACACCTTCCTCGACCAGCTTCGCAAATGCCTGCTCCACCGTCGGACGGTCCTCCTTGTAGGTCACGCCGAACCAGTGGTCATCGGTCCGAAGAACGTGCACCTCAGCCTCGCCCGCCTTGAGCAGCCCGTCGACAATCGTCGGCAGCAGATACTCCGCCTTGATGTCGCCTTCGGGTACCGAAGCGAGGAACTCCGGGAAGCCGGTTTTCAGCCGCTCCACGAACGAAGGCGCAAAGCCCCACATGTTCATGGAGACAAGGCTCTCCGGATCCAGCATTTTGAGCCGGTCGCCGAGATCCTCGGCCGCTCCGTCCTCGGTCTTCACGATATTCTTGGTCTCATCGATGCCGACGAGCAGTTTATTCTCATCAAGCCTGCAGATGCCGCGGGTCACGCCGCCGTTGTCCGAGAGCGTGTTTTTAAGGACGAAGCCTGCCATGTAGATCTCTTCCTTCCCGGTATCGGCTTCTTCCGCGACCAGAGCGTCATGGAGCAGCTTAAAGCCCTCCTTGCCGTAGTAGTCGTCCGCATTCACGACCGCGAACGGCTCCTTGATGACGTCCCGCGCGGCGAGCAGCGCCTGGCCGGTGCCCCAGGGCTTCGTGCGGCCTTCCGGGAGAGCAAAGCCTTCCGGCAGGTCGTTTAAGTCCTGAAATGCATACGCCACCTCGATATGACGGCTCATGCGGTCGCCGATGATCCTCCGAAAATCCTCCTCGATATCCTTGCGGATGATAAAGATCACCTTGTCAAATCCCGCCTCCGCGGCATCGTGGATCGAGTAATCCATGATGATCTCGCCGGACGGGCCGAGCGGCGTGAGCTGCTTGATGCCTCCGCCGAACCGGCTTCCGATACCTGCCGCCAGAACAACCAGTGCTGTTTTCTTCATTTTCCTTGCTCTCCTCTCTTTCAGGATTTTTATTCGGCTGCTGCCAGCCGTTCCGCCTGATCCTGTGCGATCAGGCTGTCGATGATCTCGTCGAGATCACCGTTTAAAATACTGTCTATCCGGTGAAGAGTCAGATGGATCCGATGATCCGTCACTCTCCCCTGGCCGAAATTGTAGGTGCGGATCTTCTCCGACCGGTCGCCCGTGCCGACCTGGCTCCTCCGCATGTCCGCCCGCTTGTCGTGGGCCTCCCGCACCTTGAGATCGTACAGCTTGGTCCGGAGGACCTTCAGGGCCTTGGCCCGGTTCTTCAGCTGCGATTTCTCATCCTGGCAGGAAATGACGATCCCCGTCGGAATGTGCGTCAGTCTCACGGCCGAATCCGTCGTGTTGACGCACTGGCCGCCGTTGCCGCTCGCGCGGAAGACGTCGAACCGGCAGTCCTTCATGTCGATCTCGACGTCCACCTCCTCGGCCTCCGGCAGCACCGCCACCGTCACCGTCGAGGTGTGGATCCGCCCTCCGCTCTCGGTCTCCGGCACCCGCTGGACCCGGTGGGTCCCGGACTCGTACTTCATCCGCTCAAACACGCCGTCACCCGTGAGCTGGAACGTGCACTCCTTAAAGCCCCCGAGACCGTTCTCGTTGAGCGAGATCATCTCGGTCTTCCAGTGTCTTGAGTCCGCGTACCGGACGTACATCCGGTAGATCTCGGCGGCAAAGAGCGCGGCCTCGTCGCCGCCCGCGCCGGCCCGGATCTCCACGATCGCGTTCCTGCGGTCGTCCGGATCCTTCGGAAGAAGCAGTATGCGCATCTGCCGGTTCTCCGCCTCCAGGGTCCGTTTGGCCTCCTCGAGCTCCTCCTTCAGCATCTCCCGCATCTCCGGGTCTTTCTCCCCGGAGAGGAGCTCCAGGCTGTCGCTCTCGTTCTTCTCGGCCTCCCGGATCCGCTTGTAGCACGCAGAAATCGGAGCAAGCTGCGCTTCCTCCTTCATAAGTGAGGAGAGTTTCCCGGGATCACCCGCGGCCGCCCCCGAGCTGAGCTCATGGAGCACCTCCTCATACCGTCTTAAAATTGCCTCTATCTTATCAGTCATCGTACGCTCCGTTAAAACGCGCCGCACACGACCCGGTCAAGCCCCGCAAGGTCCTTCACGACCCTGACATCATGATATCCGGCTTCCCTGAGGATCCTTGAGACCGCCTCGCCCTGATCGTACCCGATCTCCATGACAAGGTGTCCGCCCGCTTCAAGGTGGTCTTTCGCCTCCGCGGCGATCCTCACGTAAAAACAAAGCCCGTCCGAAGCCCCGTCAAGGGCGATCCTCGGCTCATGGTCGCGCACTTCCGGCATGAGCGTTCCGATCACGCCGGACGGAATATAAGGCGGGTTTGCCGTTATTATAGCATACCTGCCGGAAATATTCTCAAACAAATCACTTAAAATAAAATTAACTGCCGCCCTGTGCCTCGCCGCATTCTTCTCCGCCACGGCGAGCGCCCCTTTGGAGATATCGAGCGCATCGATCCGGCAGCCGGCCGGCCCCTCAAGCGCAAGCGTCACCGGGATGCACCCGGACCCCGTGCAGAGGTCGAGCACACGGTCGCCCTCGTGCATTAAGGAGAGCGCCTCAAAGACCAGGACCTCCGTGTCAAACCGTGGGATCAGGACATCCTCGTTCACGTAAAAGTCCCGCCCGTAGAACGGCGCCTCCCCGATGATGTACCCGAGAGGCCGCCGGCTCATCCGCTCGTTTATCGCCGCAAGGTAGGACTCTTCCCCCTCTTTCGGGGCCTCATCCTCGCTCCTTGCCGCGTAGCTTCCCAGCGTAAGGTGAAACACATGGAAAAGCAAGGCTCTCGCATCCGCAGGCGCCTCCGGGCATCCGGCGGCTTCAAGCTTATTTTTCCCTTCAGTCAAAAGTTCCCGGAATTTCATTTTCCCTGCCAGGCCTTCCAGTCAAAAACCGCCTCGACAGCCGCGATCGCGACCTCGACCATATCCGCGTCCGGCTCCCGGGTAACGAACCCCTGGAGCATAAGGCCCGGCTTCGAGAGCGTGCAGATAAGCTTGTTGTCGCTCGAGCCCGCCAGGCGCAGCACCTCGTAGGAGACGCCCGCGATGACCGGGATGAGCAGAAGGCGCGAGATGAGCCGCATGAGCGGCGTCCGGATCCCGAGGATCCCCAGGAAGATCGAGGCGATCACCGAGATGATGATGACGAAGAGCAGGAAGCTCGTCCCGCAGCGCTTGTGGCGGCGGGAGGCCTTGAGGACGTTCTCCACCGTGAGGTCCCAGCCGTTCTCGATGCAGTTAATGCACTTGTGCTCGGCTCCGTGGAACGCGAACACCCGCTGGATATCCTTCATGCGGGAGATCAGGAACATGTACGTCATGAAAATGCACACCCGAAGCAGCGCCTCCGCGACGGAAACCCCGATCTCGGAGACCCCGAACCTGCGGAGAAACGACGCCAGCAGGTAGGGAAGCAGGAAGAAGAGCCCGACGGAGAAGCAGACGGAAAAGAGAACCGTCCCCGTCATCATAAGCCCCCACATCTTCTCTTCCTTTGCGGTATCCTCCGCGGTCATGTTCTTCTTGCGCTCGATCTCCTCCTCATCGTCCGCCGCAAACTCCGCGGACCACATGAGGGATGAGACGCCCACGACCATCGAATCGATGAAGGCGGCGACACCGCGTATGATCGGCACCTTCTCGATCCCCTTGATCGGGATAACGCTCTTGTACGGCTCGGTCTTCACCTCGATCTCATGGTCGGCCTTGCGGACAGCCACCGCATAGCGGCCGCCGTTCCGCATCATGATCCCCTCCAGAACGGCCTGGCCGCCGATGCCGGATGATTTCTGCATGGATTACCTCCTCAAATGTAAAAAGAGGACGGCTCCTTAGCCGTCCTTTTGTTTCCGCTTTTATTATTTGCCCAGACCGAACTTCTTGTTGAATGCTTCGATACGTCCGCGGGCCTTGATCGCCTTCTGCTGGCCTGTGTAGAACGGATGGCATTTGGAGCAGATTTCAACGTGGATGTCCTTCTTTGTCGAGCCGACAACAAATGTGTTTCCGCAGTTGCAGGTCACAGTTGCCTGATAATACTTCGGATGGATTCCTTCTCTCATTTCTTTCACCTCATTCTTTTCGCAAATTTCCGACTTGCAAATTATTTTTGTCCATTGGACAGCCATGAAATTATAGCATACGATTATTCGCTTGTAAAGGGAATTTTAAGGAAAACTCTTTAATGTCCCCAACCCGCGATGATCGCGTCCGCGACCTCCTCGTTGGTCTCGTATTTTGCAAAGGCGTTCAGCAGCGTTTCGACCGAGTCCTCCGGCTTGAGACCGTTGAGCCTCCGGCGGATGAGATAGACCGCCCTCTGCTCCTTCTCGTCAAGCAGCAGGTCCTCCCGCCGCGTTCCGGACCGGACGATGTCGATGGCCGGGAACACTCTGCGCTCCTGCAGCTTCCGGTCGAGAATGAGCTCCATGTTGCCGGTGCCCTTGAATTCCTCATAAATGACGTCGTCCATCTTGCTGCCCGTATCGACCAGGGCCGTGGCCAGGATCGTGAGACTTCCGCCCTCCCGCATGTTTCTCGCAGCACCGAAGAAGCGCTTCGGTGCGTAGAGGGCCGTCGGATCGATACCGCCCGACAGCGTGCGGCCGCTCGGCGGTACCAGCACGTTGTAGGCCCGCGCAAGGCGCGTGATGGAATCGAGCAGGATCACGACGTCCTGCTTAAGCTCGACCATTCTCTTGGCCCGCTCGAGCACCATCTCGGACACTCTCCTGTGATGGTCCGGCTGCTCGTCGAAGGTCGAATAGACGACCTCGACGTTCTCCCCGGTCACGGACTCGATCATGTCGGTGACCTCCTCCGGACGCTCGTCGATCAGCAGAATGATCAGATTGGCCTTCGGATTGATCGCCAGGATCGATTTTGCGATATCCTTAAGGAGCGTCGTCTTGCCGGCCTTCGGGGGTGATACGATCATGCCTCGCTGGCCCTTGCCGATCGGGGAAATAAGATCCACGATCCTGATCGCGCGGGATCCGCCCGGGTGCTCGAGCCTTATGCGCTCGTCCGGGAAGATCGGCGTCATTTTCTCAAATGTAAATCGCTTCCTCGCGTCATCGGCCCGCTTTCCGTTGACCGTGCCCACATAGAGGAGGCCGCCGTATTTTTCACCCGGACCTCTGTCGCGGCGGAATCCGGTGATGAGGTCGCCGGTCCTTAAGTTAAACCGTCTGATCTGGGAGGGCGACACATAGACGTCCTCCTCGCCGGAGAGGTAATTCGCCGCGCTTCGAAGGAAACCGTAGCCGTCCGTCATGATCTCGAGGACGCCCCGCGCCGCCTTGGACGGGATCGGCGCCTGGTCGGAAGGAGCCTTGGCCTCCTCCGCTCTCGGAGCCTCCGCCGCAGGCTTTGCAGCCTCAGGCGCCTTCTCAGCCTGAACAGGCTTCGGAGCCGGCTTCTCCTCCCCGGCGGGCTTTGCAGCCTCCGCCGGGGCCGGTTCTTCCGTCTTCACCGGCTTTTCCTCCGCAGCTTTCGCATGCTCTTCCTTCGCCGGCTTCCTGCGCTTCTTCTCCGCCGGTTTTTCGCGCTTTTCCCCGGCGGGCTTTGCGCGCTCTTCTTTGGCCGGCTTTTCGCTCTTCTTCTCCGCCGGCTTTTCACGCTTCTCCCCGGCGGGCTTTGCGCGCTCTTCCCCGGCCGGCTTCTCAGCCTTCTTCTCTGCCGGCTTCTCGCGCTTCTCCTCGGCGGGCTTTACGGGCGCCTCCTCAAATACAAGCATCGGCATGCCGGTGTTCCGGGCAAGCTCCATCGCCCTCTCCTGCTCATCCTTCAGGACCATCGCCTCGATGAGCTCGGCTTTCTTCATGGAAGAGGCCCCTTTGATGCCCCGGGATTTTGCAAATTCGCGTATCTGGGCCACTTTCAGCGTCTCATAGCGCTCTTTTGTCATTTCATTTGCCATATATAAGTTTTATCCTTTTTAGTATCGCTTCCACACATGCGGCGCAAAGAGCAGCAGCATCGGGAAGAGCTCAAGTCTCCCGGCCAGCATGTCAAAGATCAGCACGATCTTCGAGAACGGTGAGAAAAAGCTGAAATTCTGGGTCGGACCTACCAGCGAAAGCCCCGGTCCGATGTTGTTGATCGTCGCCGTGACAGCGGTAAAGTTCGTTGTAAAATCGTGGTTGTCGATGGAAATGCAAAGCACCGACAGCGCAAAGATCACGCAGTAGACCGCGATGAAGACATTGGTGTTGCGCACCGTCTCATGGGCCACCGAGACCCCGTCAAACTGGATCTTCTTGATGAAACGCGGGTGAATGATCTTGGAAAGCTCCTTGTGGATCGTCTTGAAGAGAAGCACGATACGGGAAACCTTGATGCCGCCGCCCGTCGAACCCGCGCAGGCGCCGCACATCATGAGCAGGACCAGGATGGACTGGCTGAAGGCGGGCCATTTGTCGAAATCCGCCGTCGCGTAGCCCGTCGTCGTGATGATCGTGCCGACCTGGAAGGCCGAGTGGCGGACCGCCTCCTCCGTGGTGCCGTACATCCCCCTGACATTGAAGGCGATCAGCACGATCGCAACCAGGATGATGATCAGATAGGCCTTGACTTCACTCATCGAGAAGGCCAGCTTGAAGCGCTTCCCGACCAGATAATAGTAAAACTGGAAATTCACACCGCAGGCGATCATGAAAAATGTCGTAATGTTCTGCAGGATCGGAGCATACTCCGTGTAGCCGGAATTCTTGACGCCGAAGCCGCCGGTTCCGACGGTACCGAACGTATGGCAGATCGCCTCAAAGAAGGGCATCCCGCAGATCGTAAGGAGCAGGCACTCCACGATCGTGATCGCAAGGTAGATCGTATAGAGGATGGCTGCGGTGTCGCGGATCTTCGGGACGAATTTTCCGACGACCGGGCCCGGGCTCTCCGCCTTCATAAGGTTGAATGTGGAGCCGCCGAGGAGCGGCACAACGGCCAGCATGAATACGAAGATTCCCATGCCGCCGATCCAGTGGGTGAAGCTTCTCCAGAAGAGGGAGCAGTGATTCAGCGATTCGACTTCCGGCAGGATCGAAGCTCCCGTCGTCGTGAAACCGGACACGGTCTCAAAGACCGCGTCGAGATAGTTGGGGATGTCCCCCGACAGCGTGAACGGCAGTGCGCCGATCAGCGACATGATGAGCCATGCCAGCGCGACGACCACAAAGCCTTCACGCGCATACACCTTGCGGCTTTTCGGATTCCTGATCGTCATCACCGTGCCGATGATGAAGGCGATCGCCGCCGTGAGAAGGAACCAGACTCCTGCCGACTCGCGGTAAATGAAACCCACGACCGCCGGCAGAAGAAGCAGCCCTCCCTCGATCTTCAGGATCCAGCCGAGTATAAAAATTAATATTCCGTAATTCATAGAAGCTCCGGTTATGCCTCGAGGATATCGTCGAGGTCTTGAAATTTATTTTTGGCAAGCGTGACCAGGATCACATGGTCCCCAACCTCCATCGTATCCTGGCCGGTCGGGGTGAACAGCTTGCCGCCGCGGTAGATTTTACCGATCAGCGTATTCTTTTTTAGATTGAGCTTGAGGAGCGGAACGCCCGTCGCGCGGCATTTCTCCTTGATGTGGAACTCCATGGCCTCGACCTCATCTCCCGCCAGACGGTAGAGGTTCTCCATATTGGAGCCCTCGGAGGCCTCCATGGAACGGACGAACTGCAGGATGTAGGCCGCCGTCGTATCCTTCGGGTTGATGATGGAGCCGAGATCGAGCGATTCGATGACATCGTCAAAGCCGATGTGCGTGATCTTGGTGACCAGCTTGGCCTTGACATTGGAATTCTGCTTGGCGAAAAGACTCATCATGATGTTCTGCTCGTCGATGTCCGTCATGGAGGCGAAGCCGTCGACCTCCTGGATCCCCTCTTCAAGCAGAAGCTCCTCGTCCGCCGCATCCCCGTGAATGATCTGGGCCCGCGGCAGAAGCTCCGACAGCTCCTCGCACCTTGCATGGTCGCGCTCGATGATCTTGACGCCGATGCCCTCGGAGATCAGGCGCTTTGCCAGGTACACGCCGACTCGTCCGCCGCCTCCGATCATGACATTCTGGATCGGGTTGGCCTTGACGTCGATCTTCTTGAAGAATTCATTTGCGAGCCCCTTGCCGATGATGACCGAGACCGTATCCTCCGCCTCCAGTACAAAGTTGCCGGACGGGATCGTGACGGTATTGCCGCGGCGCACGACGGCGACCAGGACGTCGGATTTTAATTTTGAATGGATGTAGGTCAGCGGCTTTCCGACAAGCACGCTGGTCTTGCTCAGCACAAATGTGAGCAGCTCGACGCGTCCCTTGGAGAATGTGTCGATGCTGATCGCCGACGGGAAACGGAAGATGCGGCCCATCTCCTGTGCGGCGGAGAGCTCAGGGTTGATGACCATGGAGAGCCCGAAGTTCTTCTGGAAAAATGAAATCTCGCTGTTGTAGATCGGATCCCTGATACGCGCGACCGTCTTCACGTTGCCTGCCTTCTGGCCGATCAGGCAGCAGAGCAGGTTCTTCTCGTCCGAGTCCGTGACCGCGATCAGAAGGTCCGCCGTCTCGATGCCTGCGTCCTTCAGCGTGCTGTAGCTCGAGCCGTCGCCCTCCATTCCGAGGACATCATAAACAGAGCTGACCGAGCGGATTGCGAGCGGGTTCCTGTCGAGAACCGTCACATCGTGTCCGTCCCTGCACAGCTGCACGGCAAGAGTGGCGCCGACTTTCCCGCACCCCACGATTATGATTTTCATATTCTGATCCTCCTGGATCTGTTTTGAAAAATGTGAATTTGATATATGATAAGTCTTCTAATAATGAAGAGAGTGCGGCTGGTGGGATTTGAACCCACACGGGTGTGCCACAGGAACCTAAATCCTGCGCGTCTGCCAATTCCGCCACAGCCGCAATTGTATCTTTCTATTATACAATACACTCAATTAAAATGCAAGTGGGACAGGAACGGGACGGTTCTCGGAAGGAATCTGCTCTGCAGATTCCCTCAAGAACCGTCCCCGGAGAATCAGGAACCGTCCCCACTCGCCCTTTTGATCCGCTCAATCTCCTCCTCAACGATCCGGCCGACGTTCCCGGCGTCAACCTCCGCCTCGGCAGCCGCGGACTTATCCGCGAACGCGTCAAAAAGCTCCTGCTTGCCTGCAAGAAGGTTCAAAATCTTCTCGTCGATCGTATCCTCTGCGAGCAGCCGGTACACCAGCACATTTCTGGTCTGCCCCATCCGATAGACCCGCGAGATCGCCTGGTTCTCCGACGAAGGCTTCAGCTGCGGCTCGCAGATCACCACCACGCTCGCGGTCTGGATGTTGAGGCCCGTCCCGCCCGCGCTTATCTGCGCCGGCAGCACCGTGCCCGCCGCCGACTCCTCAAACGTATCGATCACCTGCTGCCTCTCCTCCGAGGACATCGATCCCGTGATCGCCGGGAGGCACCGATAGTCAAGGAGCTCCCGCACCTTTTGGATCGTATCTAAGAAAAATGAAAACACCACAACCTTCCTGCCCTCGTCCCTCGCCTCCTCGACGAGCTCAAAGAGCCGCTTCGCCTTGGACGAGCGCCTGACATCCTGCACGTTGAAGGAGACGCGGCGGGCATCATTCACCTTGTGGGCAAGGATCGCCTGCTCGTAGAGCGCGGTCTCCTCCAACGTGAGACTGCACCACTCGCGGCTCTCGATGAGCTCCGGCAGCTCCGTAAGCACATCCTCGCGCTTCCGCCGATAGTAGACGGCCGCTGCCCTCTCCCGGAACATCGGGGCCGCCGAGAGAAATTCCAGCCCGCGGAGGCTGAAGGCAACCTTCGGATTCAGGATCTCGATGAGGGAAATCATCTCATCCACCCGGTTCTCGAGCGCAGTCCCGGTCATAAAGAGCAGCCGCTCCGCGCTCTCACAGAGCCTTTTTGTGTTGATCGTCCGCTGCGCCTCGGGATTCTTGATATAATGCGCCTCGTCCGCAATCAGCATCGAGCACCGGAAATCTTCCGGAAAATGAATATGCGCGCACGTCTCATACGTCGTCACCGCGGCGCCGCCGGCCCGCAGCCAGTAGGCCAGGTGCTCGTCGCGCCTCGCCCCGTAAATCTCGACGACCGGCAGATAGCTGTGCTTCCGGATCTCCCTGACCCAGTTGACCCTGAGGCCCGCCGGGCACACGATCAGGAAATGCGTCGCCCCCGTATTTTTGAGCGACACCATCGCGGCGATCGCCTGCACGGTCTTGCCGAGACCCATTTCATCGCCCAGGAGCACATTTCCCTGGTGCAGGATGTACTTGACACCCCACTCCTGGTAGCGGCGGAGCGTGCATTTGAGACCCTCCGGAAACAACTTCTCGTCCTGGATCTTCCTCGCGAGCTCCTCCGGGAGCCCGTAGGTCCCGTCGCCGTTGCCGAGGAATCCCGGCGCGATCTCCTCGATCATCGTGAAAAATGGAATCGGCTCCTCCTGAAAATCCGCCCAGGCCTCGTCCTCCGTCCTCCCGCTGATTGTGTCAGCGACCGAGATGATCTGCTCTCCGGCCTTCCCGTAGTCGCCGTTAATTGCTTCCGCGAGAAATGAAAATGCACTCCCCGCCGTCTCCTTCTTCGCCTTCCCGGCGAAGAGCCATTTGAACACGTTTGATGTCGGAGCGAGAGCTTCCAGGGCTCTCTCGATCCCTGCCGCATAGTGCCCGTGGAGCTTTATCGCGGCCTCGGAAACCTTGCCGGCATCCCTCGCCTGGCTCACCGCCCTGATGAGAGCTGTCACTTCCGGGGTTCGCTCATCCACGGAGATCCGGATGTGGACTCCCTCGCGGGTCTTCGCGGTCATCTCATCGGTCAGGGTCTTGATTTCCTTCGCCGCCGAGGGGCTGATCCCGTCGATGGCCTCGAGCGCGAATTCGCTCGCCGCCGCGAGGTCCGCGAGCGTGTTGTAGCCGTAGTCTCTGAGTGTCTTGGTCCGGAATCCCTTCCTGTCCCGGTTGATCTCCTCGACCGGGACCTCCTTCAGCACATCCATGATCCGCCGCGCGGTGATCATTTCCGCGGCCTCCTTTGCGCGCGCTTTGCACTCCGTGGCCAGTCCGGCGGCGGAGCGGAGGTCTTCGAGCAGCGCTTCGTGCGCTGCCTTCAATTGTTTTGCGTCTTTGCGGCGGAGGCTGTTTGCCATGCTCTCTCCTTTTCGGGTTTAAGCGACGATTCTCACTTTACAATACACTTCATCCCTGCTTCTTCTCATCATACACCGGCAAATCTTCTGCCACTTTTCCCATCGGTGCTGAATATTCATAAATGATATTCTTTTCCGAAGCCTCATTCTGCCTCAGCGCCTTATAAATCTCTCCTGAAAAGATTCCGAGCACCGACCGTTTGAGTTCCTCGTTATTCAGAAGCAGCGTGAAAAAGTCCTGATTCTGTTCCAGACCCTCAATTAAAGCATCGTCAATATCGTCATAGAACGAGAATTCAAAATCAGCTTCGCTGTTGTTCTGCGCGGATTTCTTCAGCTTGTCGGATTTCATCAGGATATCACGGATCTGCAGCATTGCTTTTACAGCCACATCCGAATCGTATTTCTTCCCGGTTCGTGAATTGATATCCGCGATTATCTGACTAAGTCGCTCTTTCTTTTCCACGGTAAGATTGAACCCATCCGACTGCGGAAGTCTCATCACGGGCTTAGACACAAGCTTCTCATCCACATGAGTTTTACCCTTTTTCTGGACAAACTGGCTTGCTTTGATTTTTCCGGTAAGATCAAATCCGCTGCCGCCGCCCGATATATCCAGATACGAAAGCAGATAGGTGATAAACACATACTTCTTGTGAATCTCGACATCCTTAAAGCAGCTTGCCTGAAGCAGGAACTCATAGAACCGGACAAAGCCTCGAAGCCTCATCCTGATTTCCTTCTGCTGAATGACATTGTACTGCTTTATCAGCTTCGAAGATTTCTGAAGATAGAAGGTAAGTGCCCTCTTCTCCGCTGCCGTAACGGTCTTATTGCGCTGTTTGAACAGAATATCATTGAAATTCTGGATATCCAGAGGATCCATAACCATGAATGCGTCCAGATTGGCTTCAAGATCATAGATATGTTTCGGATTCATATTCCCTGACAGAAGCGTCGTCGTATAGAACGGTGCGAACGAACTCTGCACATCCTCATACTGATTCACAAAGTCAAGGATAAAGGTCTTTTTATCAAAAGGCGGGCAGATACGATCCAGCCTGCTGAATGTCTGAACCGCGTTGACTCCTTTCAGCTTCTTAAGAACATACATGGCACAGAGTTTTCGCTGATCAAATCCCGTCTGATACTTGTTTGCGACAATCAGCACATTGTAATCATCGGAGTCAAACAGGACCGGCGTCTGTTCCTCACGTGCGCCGTTCATCCCGGGTTCCGTATACTCTGTATCGTCATCTTCCAGTTTCACTTTGCCCGAGAACGCCACCAGAGCATCGATCCCTTTGTATCCCTTTCGAGAAATGAAATTCTTGAAAGCCTTGTGGTACCTCACAGCTTCCTCGCGGGAGGATGTGACAACCATCGCCTTCGCCATACCGCCAAGTTCCTGCATGACGACCGTTCTGAAATGCTCCACTATCACTTCCACACGCTGTGCGATGTTCGTCTCATGAAGAGCCACGAATCTTGCGATCTGCCTCTTTGCCTCATCCGTCTTCAGTTCAGGATCTTCTTCTATCACTTTATTCAGCTGATACATCGTATCGTATTCCGTAAAGTTCTGAAGAACATCCAGGATATATCCCTCTTCGATAGCCTGTTTCATGGAATACAGATGAAAAGCTTCGTACTGACCTTTCGTGTTAAGCCGTCCGAACAGCCGAAGCGTCTTATGCTTCGGTGTCGCAGTAAATGCAAACATAGATACATTCGATTGTTTCCCGGATTTTTCGATCTGGTCATTTATCATATCGTCCGCATCCACATAATGCAGATCACCGGAACTCAGAGACTGCGTCACCGCCTGCATATCTTTTCCCGATGTTGAGGAGTGTGCTTCGTCGATGATAACGGCAAAACGCTTTCCCTGAAGATTCGCCACCGTATCCACGATATAGGGGAACTTCTGAATGGTTGTGGCAATAATCTTCGTATTGTGTGTCAGTTCATACGCAAGATCGGCAGATGTACATTTATCGTCCATCACACGGATCAGACCTGCTTTGTGATCCATTCCAAGGATTGCCTTCTGCAGCTGCCTGTCTACGACCACGCGGTCAGTGACAATGATAATGTTATCGAAAATAATCCGATTGTTTGCATCATGCAGCGATGCAAGTCTGTATGTCAGCCACGCGATGCTGTTCGTCTTTCCCGAACCTGCGGAATGCTCAATCAGATAGTTCAGGTCACTGCCGTGCTCTGATACGGATGCCACAAGCTTCCTGATAAGGTCCAGCTGATGATATCGCGGAAAGATAACGGTCTCCGAACGCTTTTTCTTCCCCGTCAGGCTGTCCTCTTCCTCCTTGCGCTCGATGAAAATGAATTTGCTGATAAGGTCCAGAATCGTATCCTTTGTAAGGATATCTTCCCACATGTACGAGACACTGTATCTGTCCTCAAAAATAGGATTTCCGGCACCGGAGTTCACACCTTCGCCGCGTCCCATATTGAACGGCAGGAACACAGTGGCCTGCCGGTCCAGTTTCGTGGTCATATAGACCTCTTCAAGGTCCATAGCAAAGTTGACGATACAGCCTGCCTTGAACCTGAAGAGCCTTGTCTTCGGGTCTCTGTCGGTGCGATATTGCGTAATCGCGTCGTGGTATGACTGACCGGCGGCGTTGCACTTTAGTTCAAATGAGATAATCGCAATCCCGTTCAGAAAAATGACAAGATCCACCCGTTCATTGTCGTTTGCCCAGACTTCCTCCATCACGGAAAGAATATTGTCGTCATACCGCTTATTCAGCGTTTTATTGAACGTTGTGGCGGGCTTTGTGTACATCAGGTCTATGTGACGATTGCTGATTTCGACGCCGTTCTTGAACACTTCTACCAGAGAGGACTTGTTCGCTGTCGCAGCCTCATTGATGACGTTGACAATCGTATCTTCGGTGTCCTGCTTGAAGATTTTTCGAAGTTCCGCCATCACATCCGGCTGAGACTGATCGAGAAATTTAAACAGCATCTCACGGTCCAGAGCATAATAGCGGTCAAAAGATTTGTTCTTACGGATCGTGTAGCCGTTGTAATCATGCAGATAGTCCATGATTTCATGCTGATATTGCTTCTCGGAAAGGATGTCATTCATACGGCCGGAACCTCCTTCTTTCCAGTTACATATTCATAGATGATAGATTTTTTGTAGTCGGCAAGGACTGCAAGTTGTTCCCGCTTTCCTTTCATAATACTATTAATTTCTGATATATGACGGTCAAGATAATCTGCAATTCTTTTTTGTTCATCTAAAGGGACAATAAATAAGGGAACTTTTGCAAAGTTAGCGTAACGCATTGCTTGCCCATCCCTAACAAGATTGGAAGTGCTCTGAATAGCATTGATATATTTATCAGACTTAAAGAACCATTTGTAAAAAGGAGAATACACTAAATTTTTATTTGGTATCAGCATTACATAAGCTGAGCTAATACATCCCTTAACTTCACTATATTCTAGTCCCCCCTGAAAACTGCGCATACTAATAACAAAGTCTCCAGGTTCAACATGTTTCAGAATGCTGAAGTCCTTCATAACTGTAACAACTCTATTACCTGTCATTTCCATAAATTCATCTTGATACACAATGCCATATTCTTGACTTGCTGTCAGTTGGCGATCCCCTAAAAATGCTCTGTCACCCCTTTGCGTAAAAAGTGCTTTGGGATTTGAATACTCCCAATGTGCAGGAATTTCAGGACACCAAGGTGTCCCGCTATCCTTCATCGGCACATTCTTATCCAGTCCCTTCGTCACGGCTTCCGTGATGACAGACCGTTTATATGCTTCCAGCGTCTCGATTTCGGACTGAATATCGGCGGAAAGTGCGTCGATTTCAGCACACTGCTTATTCAGATATATTGCAATATTCTGTTGTTCATCAATTGGAGGAACAGGAATATTAATTTTCTTCATATCTTGATAGTTTGTAGTCCATAAATCATCAACTATACCGTGTCCCCACTTATAGAATTCATCAGCAAACTGAGCAGTATGAAATAGCCAATCATAATATTTAGGGCTCATCTCCCCCTTCGGAGCCAATATAGTGTTAATTAGAGAAACAGACCCATCATATGGCGAAATACCACACGAACCACGACGATCTGATCTACTATTTATAACAAAATCACCTCTGTGTACTAACTTTCTGTCATCATGAGCATTCGTTTTTGCTGCAGTTTCAAGTTGGTGCAAAATACCTTCTTTGGTAACCGAAAGTGGAGGATAATCCTCGTCACTTACTTTTGTGTTCCTTAACTTATAAAAACTGTCAATACGACCAACATCCCAATGAGAAGGGATGTTCCCTATCCATGGAATTCTACTATTCTTCATTGCTTTCATACGCTCTCACCATCAGCCCTTCCCAAACAGTTTGCGAATGCGCTCATCCACACTGCTCTCCAAAGCACTGAACCGCTCCGCCAGCACTTCACTCGCCTCAGGCTGCTGATACTTATAGAAATACCGTGTAAACGGAATTTCGGCACCTGTCTTGATTACAGGCTTCTTTGCTCCGACATTCTCTTCCCAGAACCACTTTGCATCGGGAACATGAGGAAGTACTTCGCGGGCCATATAATCCTCGATGGTCTCGTCCCATTTCACAATCTCGGTATCCTTCGATGCCTTATCATAGATAATGGCCCCTTTGTTCTTTCCCTTCGTCTCCCTCTGGATTTCGGCTTCCTTATCCATGACGGACAGCCCATCCATAATCTTATCAAACAGCTTTTTATCAACGGAGAGGCCGGCCAGAACCTTATCTAATACAGGCAAAAATGCCTCCGGAGACAGCCATTTCTGCTCTGATACCGCAGCATTCAGCGTCTCAATGATCGCCTCGTATAAAGGCTTCGTCTTCATGAAATCTTCCAAAGCCTTTTGCTCTTTTGCAGTAGCTGTCGTACCTTTCTCTTCGAGGTCTGCGACTTTCGCATCATCCCACAAAGATTTCAGCGCACCGGATTGCAGCATGTTCTGGATACGTTCTTCACTGAAGCCATAGCTTCTCTGAAGTGGCTGCATCACAGTATATTCACGGTAAATGAACTCCGTATTATCGTAAATCTTGCTGATCTCACTCTGCTCAAATGCCGCATACACTCTTGTGATTTCCGCACGGTCTTCCGGGGAAAATTCATTTTTCTTATTGCCCAAAGGCTTTCTCAGTCTATGAGAGATTTGTGTCGCATCGATCAACTGAATCTTGCCTTTGCGCTCTGCGCGCTTATTCTTCGAAATAAGCCATACATACGTGGCAATTCCCGTATTGTAAAAGAGATCCGTAGGCATAGCGATGATTGCTTCGATTAAATCCTGCTCAAGGAGCCAGCGGCGAACCTGCGATTCTCCCGAAGACGTGCCGCCGGTAAAGAGCGGAGATCCGTTCTCGATGATAGCTGCACGACCAAGATTGTCATCCAGCTTCGCAATCGCAGACTGCATGAACAGAAGCTGAGAATCACCTCCGCCCGGAAGCCCTGCTCCCCAGCGTCCGTTGAATCCTTTTGCGTACTCATTTTTAACAGCGTCTTCCTGACCGGCTTTTGCATCTGAGCCGGACCAGGGTGTTCCAAATGGCGGGTTTTCGATCAGGAACCGCATGCGTGTGCCGCTAAAACAATCTTCCTTCAGCGTATCCGCATGGCGGAAATTCTCCGCATTTTGCCCTTTAATCAGCATCTCTGCAAGTCCGATCGCATAGGTCTGTCCCATGAACTCCTGACCAAACAGGCGCACATCTGCGGTCGGATTAAAATGCCGGATATACGAATACGCGGTTGAGAGCATACCTCCGGTACCGCATGCCTGATCGCATACGGTAATCACCTTTCCGTCATCAAAGATATCATCGCACCCTTCTGCAAGCAAAATTGAGACAAGAAGTTTGATGATATCGCGGCCCGTGTAAAACTGTCCGGCATCCACGTTCTGGTAGAATCGACCGATTAGATTCTCAAAGATATATCCCATCTTGATGCTGTCGAAGGTCTGAATGGATAGATCCAGCTCCGAAAATGCCTTGACCACCGAATACAGACACCCATCCTTATCCATCTTCTTGATATGGTCGTCCATGTTCAGTTCTCTGAAGATATCCTGCACGTTG
>ONHA01000059.1 GCA_900317515.1 uncultured Eubacteriales bacterium | reverse complement strand
ACGGCGGATGCGGACGGCCAGCACACAGCGGAGGACGTCGAGAAAGTATCCAGGGCTATGGATGCAGCATCTCATGATGGAGGCAGGGTACTGGTGCTCGGAGAGAGGGAGTTCGGAAAGGATGTGCCGTTCCGCTCAAAGTTCGGCAATTCCATCACAGCGGTCCTGTTCCGGGCTCTCTATCATATAAAACTCAGGGACACGCAGACAGGCCTTCGAGGACTGCCGAACGAAGTGATCGATGAATTTACGGAACTGGACGGGGAACGCTATGAATATGAGATGAATATGCTCATACGGTGCTCGGAGAAAAAGATCCCCATTAAGAGTGTGACGATTGAGACAATCTACCTGGAAGGCAACAAGTCTTCTCATTTTAATCCGCTCGTCGACTCATTCAAGATCTACAGACTTCTTCTTGGGACCTTCTTTCGATATACCCTCTCGTCGTTGAGCTCATTCCTGATCGACATCGGTATGTTCCAGCTTCTTGTCATGCTGTTAAAACCTGTGACGGGAAACTATATCTTTGCCTCTACGGTTGGGGCCAGGGTGATCTCCGCCGTCTATAACTATACGGTCAACAGAAAGCTGGTATTCAAAAGTAAGAGTACGGTAGCCTCCTCCGGGGTCAGATATTTTGTCCTCTGCGTGGTCCAGATGATTCTGTCCGCACTTCTGGTCAGTTTCTTCTACGGAATCATCAAGATTCCGGAGAGTCTGGTCAAGATTGTCGTGGATACAGTGCTTTTCCTGATCAGTTATCGGATACAGAAAAGATTTGTGTTTTGAAAAGCCGGCGGAAATGTATGTCAGCTTACTGACTGAATGAAAAGATAGAGGCATGTATATGGACAAGATCGCGGTCCTGATACCGTGTTACAACGAATCGAAAACAATAGAAAAAGTTGTGTCTGATTTTCGCACCGTGCTTCCGGACGCGGTCATCTATGTCTACGACAACAACTCATCGGATAATACGGCCGACATCGCGGAAGCCGCGGGCGCCGTCGTCCGCCATGAGTACATGCAGGGCAAGGGCAGCGTGATCCGCCGCATGTTCGGAGAGATTGACGCGAAGTGCTACATCATGGTGGACGGCGACGACACCTACCCGGCGGAGAGCGCGCGGGAGATGGCGAATCTGGTGCTGTTTCATCAGGCCGACATGGTCGTGGGCGACCGGCTCTCCTCGACCTATTTCGAGGAAAATAAAAGACCCTTCCACAATTTCGGGAACACACTGGTCAAAAAGAGCATCAATCTTCTGTTTGAGAACAATATCAAGGACATCATGACAGGGTACAGAGCCTTCTCCTACCGGTTTGTCAAGACGTTTCCGGTTCTGTCCCGCGGCTTTGAGATCGAGACGGAGATGAGCATCCACGCGGTGGACAAGAATCTTCAGGTGGAGAACGTCATCATCGAGTACCGGGACCGCCCGGAGGGCAGTGTCTCGAAGCTCGACACCTACTCGGACGGATTCAAGGTCCTGCGGACGATCGGGAGACTGTTTGCGACCTACAGGCCGCTCCGGTATTTCGGAATCATTGCAGGTGTGCTTATGGCAGTCGCGGCAGCCTTTTTTGTTCCGGTGCTCGCAGAGTACATTGAGACCGGTCTCGTTCCGAGATTTCCGACTCTGATCGCCTGCGGGTTCCTCGCGATTGCGGCGATCCAGGCCTTCTTCGCGGGTATGATCCTGAACAATCTGCACCGCAAGGACCGGCAGGAGTTTGAAATCGAGCTGTATCGGGCCATGGATGAGAAAAGGCGCAAGGACAGCGAGGGAAGGCAGGAGGAAGTTAACTGATGAAGGCACTGAATGATTTTCGCGGCAGAAACCTCATATGGTATTCTGCCGCGTCTTTTCTTATGGCGGCGGGCCGCGCGGGAAGCGTGAAGTTTTACGAGGACGCAAGGATCACGCTCTCGTGGCGCCTTGAGACGATATTTCTCATCGTCCGGTTCCCGATCTACTTTGTTCTCTTTCTGGGAATGTTTGCGCTTCTTCACAGGATCCTCCGCAGCCGGAGCACAAAGGAGATTCTCTTTGGATCCGGAAATGAGAAAGAAGGAAAACCGTGGGAGCCTTATCTTGTGCTGGCCGGCGGCTGGCTTCCGCTTCTTCTCATCAAGTATCCTGCGGCTGTGTGCTGGGATACGCTCGCGATGGTGGAACAGTACCGAAAAGGCCTTTTCAGCGAGCATCACTCGGTTTATTACACGCTCATCATGGGAAAGCTCGTCGAGCTGGGCGAGGTCTTCGGACATCCGAACTATGGGATGTTTGCATTTTCCGTGATTCACTATGCAGTCCTCGTCGCAGCACTCGGGTGGTCTGTCGGGATCCTTCGGAAGATGGGAGTGAGGCGGAGCATTCAGCGGGCGGTCCTTCTTATGTACCTCCTGAACCCCTACATCTCCGGGTATGTCGGCGTGATCATCAAGGACGAACTCTATACGGCTTTTATCGTGCTCTTTTTCCTGTGCATGGTTGAACTGTTTCTGGACCATGAGGCGTTCGCGAAAAGTCCCGTGAAGCTTGCGGTCATGTTTGTCTCGGTCATCAATATCTGGCTGATCCGCAAGAACGGGTCCTACATCCTCCTGGCCACGGCGGTGCTTCTTGTGATAAGGAGTTTCCGAAAGAGGCTCTCAAAGCGGCCTGTTCTGGTGCTCCTTGCGGCCCTTATCGTGTCCGCGGTCCTCTACAGCTCTCTGGGTGCCTTCTTCCATGCGGAGAAGGGGAGCGTTGCGGAAGCGCTCTCGCTCCCGTTCCAGCAGACGGCCCGCTATGTGAAATATCACGGAAATGAAGTGACGGAGGAGGAGCGGGAGGCCATCGACGCGGTGCTTCCGTACGATGAGCTGGCGGAGGCCTACGATCCCAGGATCTCGGATCCGGTCAAAGGAAAGTACAGGGGGGACAGTTCGAAGCTCGGACCCTACTTTAAGGTGTGGCTTGCCCAGCTTAAGAAGCATCCTCTCACGTATGTCTCCGCGACCTGGGACCAGAATCATTATCTCTTTATGCCGGAGGCGGACAACGTCACGCTCTACACCGATCTTGAGGTTGAGGCCTACGGGCAGCGGTTTGCCTCGCTGACCGGACTGTTCGGCCGGGTGGACAAGCTCGTGACGCTGAAAAAATGGATCGTGAAGGAATTTGAACTCATCCACAGGATCCCGCTCATAAGGTATCTCGGCAATGTCTCCTTCTGGTTCTACATCCTCATGTTTGCCACGGTTCTCTCCCTTGTCTTCAGGGCGGATGACTTTGTCCTGCTGGCTTTCTCCTGGTTCTCGGTCGTCTTCGTGGTCCTGGGGCCGGTGATCCAGCTGCATCCCCGGTACATGTTCCCGGTGGTGTATGTGATGCCGGTGACGGTGCTCTTTATGCTGA
Organism: uncultured Eubacteriales bacterium; assembly: GCA_900317515.1. Taxonomy (GTDB): domain Bacteria; phylum Bacillota; class Clostridia; order Lachnospirales; family Lachnospiraceae; genus Chordicoccus. Next base: position 834 of record ONHA01000059.1, on the reverse strand, counting down.
GGAGGATATCGGACAGACAGAGAGATGCATAAAAAGAGGCGTGCTGCTATTTGCGGCACGCCTCTTTCGTTTTGCCTTTTATACCAGCGCCGCGCCGAGTGCCTTGCAGGCCGCCTCGGCCTCGTCGTCCGGAGCCTCATTCGCGATCACGCAGTCGCAGGCGAGGGTCAGGCCCGCATCCTTCGCGTCAGCCTCCCATGTGCGCATCCACTCGCCGTCGCCCCAGCCGTAGGAGCCGAAGAGAGCGACTTTCTTGCCTGCAAGAGCGCCCTTTGCGGCCTCCCAGGTCGGTGCGAACTCGGCGTCCTCAAGCTCCTCGGCGCCCATGGCCGGGCATCCGAACGCGACGCCGTCGTAAGAAGATACATCAACCTCGGACCCGTCGGCCGCGATCACATCGACCTCGGCGCCGGCTGCTCTTGCGCCGTCCGCCACGAAATTGGCCATCGCCTCGGTGTTGCCTGTCTGGCTCCAGTAAATAACTGCTGCTTTGCTCATTTTTTTCTTCCTTTCTGATGATAAATATATTTAACAACAGGGCACGGCGAGCTCTGAGAGCGTTTTGCCGTCGGCCCATTGTCTGCGGTAAGTATCGGTGCATTTTTTGTAGAGATCAAATTTGTGCTTTGCATTTTCCTCATCGCCGTAGACCTTCCAGGTGCCGACCAGTTTGCAGCCGGACCGGCGGTTCTTGATAAAGCCCCGGACGTCCTCCGGCGGGTAGGAGAGGAAGAGGCCGATCTCATGGGGAAACTCCCCGTCATCACTCATTCGGCGGATGAGCTCGGTCAGGCAGCGGTTCCGCTCGATGCGGGTATAGCCCTCCTCGGTGAG
>ONHA01000015.1 GCA_900317515.1 uncultured Eubacteriales bacterium | reverse complement strand
TGCGATTTCGCTGCACAAGGAGTACCGCAGGCAGGGCATCGGCTCCCAGCTGATGGTGAAGATGCTGGAACTCCTGAAGTGGGAGGGATATGACCGGGCGTCTCTGGCGGTGCAGAAGGCGAACTATGCGGTGAAGATGTACAAGAAGGTTGGGTTCGACATCGTTGATGAGAACGCTGAAGAGTATATCATGGTGTGCGAGTTGTAGGTTGTCATTTTAAAAAGAGAGGCGGAAGAAGATGACAGATGAGACATTTGGAGAAATCGAATACGATGAGGAGTGCGGATATATCTGCCAAAAGACTCTCAGCTTTGGCGGAACCGAGCAGCCTGTAGAAGTAATGATCATATGTGACGATGATGAAGAGATATCACAGTTCCATCGTGATGCATTTGAAGCGTTAATTGAAGGATGGGATGAGATACAGCATAAGATAGCTGCTGCAATATTGAAGTATTATAACGACGAAGAAAAGGGTGCATACGGTCCGGAAGATGCGGATGAATTTAAGCTGTGGTGGCCGGAAATTGATACGGAAGAGGAACTTCTCGCGAAGGTACACCTGGATTCGATCGTCATTCAGTCGGAATATGTTATGGAATCCAAGGGTAAAAACCCGTTATATGTTTTGTTCAACCGTGACTGGGGTGGAGAAGACATAGAAGATAACGGCGTTGCCGTGTTGATTGAAGATGGAGAAGTGACAGAGGTCGGATATAAATACATTGCGTTCTGATTTCGCACTGGGGCGCAGCATGCTTGATAAGCCGGTACAGCTAAAGGAAAAAAACTATGGATCCATGGAAAACTATCAGTACACAAGACGATCTCGAAGCGCTGTATGAAGCGTATTTTGGCTTCCACGATTCCTGCATCGTCGCGGTCAATTATCAAAGCGGGGCAGGCGTTGACCGCAAGGGGACACTGTACTGCCCGGGTGCCGGCGGGCACAGGATGTCGGTGATCTTTCAGTCACAGATGGCAAAGAGGAGTCTGGAGCTGTATTTTATTGGGGTAAGACAGGTCCATCTGATTGGATGGGAATATAATTATTCATGTAATATATGTGAGGCTTATTTATCTTTTGCAGAAGGGCTGCTTCCGGGAGAACCCGGGAAACAGATAGTCTGGTCAAACTACAGCTCCTTTGATCCGCACAAAATCGATAACGCTGTTCATGAGCCGGCGGATACCTACATTATTGCAAATGAGCTGAGGTGGAGATATGTCGAATAGTGTTTCCTGTGGGCGATGACGGAATTCTGGATGTGTTCCACGACAAGAAAATGCGGTCATATGACCGCATTTTCTCTTGACTTTTTAGGTTTCACGAGTATAATATAAAGTACACGGAGGTGACTGAGTGAGTAAGCAAGCGAGCACATCGGACATTTCATCATTTCTTGCTCAGGCGAAAAGGCTCATTGCAGCGGGGAATTATTTATTTGTACCGAGAGGAAAAAATCTAAAAGCCCTATCAGATCATGGACTTACTGTCAAGGATGCGAAAGATGAAATGCTTGGGTTAATGGTCAGCGATTACTATAAAGGACCCAAGCGAGACCTTGATAGAAGCCAGCCTGGTGACATATGGGAGTTTAAGAAAACTGTTGATGGTGAACAGTTTTATGTGAAATTAAAAATACAAAATCGAAATGGGAAGGATATCCTCAAATGCCTAAGTTTCCATGAGGATGATTATAGTTAGGCAAAGGAGGTGATGGTAATGATGGATTATTGCGAAGTATGTGGAAGAGAAGTTGAAACCAAGATAATTACTCGGAAAGAGATCTATAATGTATGCGGAGAAGACATTGAAGTCGATGCTCAGGTGATGGTCTGCGCTGAGTGCGGCGAAGAACTTTTTAATGAAGAGCTTGATTCTGCGACACTCATCAATGCCTACAATGAATACAGAAGGAGACATAAGCTTCTTCTACCGGAAGAAATAAGAAAGATAAGAGAGCAGTATGGGCTTAGTCAAAGAAGCTTTGCAAAGCTCTTAAACTGGGGTGACAAGACTATTCGTAGATATGAGAATGGCGCTGTTCAGGATCGTGCACATAATAGTTTAATGCTCTTCTTACGCGAACCTGAAAACATGCGCACCTATCTTACCGAAAACGAAGTTGCTCTTGATGAAAAACAAGTAGCTAAATTGCTTAATACAGTCGATAAACTGGAGCAGGATACTGATTTCAGAGCAGATAGGCGCTATTTTGATTTGTTCTTTTCCAGGATACCATGTGAGGAGAACGGCTTTAAGGGATTTGATTATGAAAAGCTCTGTGCAATGGTTTTGTTTTTTGTGCATAAGAGTGCAGGCCTATTAAAAACAAAGCTTATGAAATTGCTCAATTATTCGGATATGATTTTCTATAAAGAAAATGGATTATCTATATCCGGATTAAAGTATGCCCATCTTCCTTATGGACCGGTTCCTGACAATTTTGATATGATTTTTGGAAAGATGGCAGCAGATCATATCGCTCATATTGAAGTATTTTATGATGGGGCGTATGAAAATCATCAGGTTGTTCCTGAATGCGATGTTCCTGAAGGAGTTCTTTCAGATGAAGAAATCGAAGTTCTTACTCGTGTTTATGAGAAGTTTAAGAACTTCGGATCTGCGGAGATATCCAACTATTCACATAGGGAGACGGGATACAAGGCTACAAAAAAGGGACAAATTATTTCCTATGCATATGCGATGGATATCAATCTGGACTAATAACAGTATAGCGGCTTCCGGCGATGAACCGGGAACCGCTATTTTTATCTTTTAAATCGATAAAGACATGGAACGTGAAATTTGATATAGTAGTCTTAGGGATATATGAATGAAGAACCGAAAGGAGTACCCTATGGATCCATTCATCATCGAAAAAGACTTTAAGCTTCTCAAGCCCGACAAATACACCTTCTTCGTCCTGGACCGCATCATGCGGGGGAGCCCCGAGGTTCTCATTTCCGACCATGAGAGGCTGATCATATGCTTCAGCGAGCGCCCGTTTCCGGTGTGGATCTGGACGCCGGATGACGCCTCGGAGGAGGAAATGGAGAGGGCCTATCAGCTCGCCGGGGAGAATGGGCTGGTTACGGGAGAGCATCATTTTAATATGAAGTACAATCTGGCGGAGCATTTTATAAGAAGGGCGGCTCGGGATGGACTGAAAATGAAACTTCTCGTAAATATGTTCGCCTACGACTGCCCGGAGCCCGTCAGGCCGGAAGCGGAGGCGGACGGTGAGATTTACCGCTGTGAGATGCGGGATGTGGAGGAGCTGGTTTCATTTCTTGAAATGTTCCATAACGAGATCGGGATCGATCAGAAGGATGCTGCCGGGTATCGGGCGGATGCGGAGGCATTTATCAAGGCGGGGACCATGTACTTCTGGAAGGACGCACAGGGGCGGCATGTGGCAAGCTGCAGATATGCGCCGAACGGGGAGATGGCGTCTGTAAACCTCGTGTACACGCGGCCGGAGTTTCGGAGGAGGCATTACGCGGAGAACCTGGTCTATCAGGTGACGGTGAGGGCGCAGGAGGCGGGGTACGTGCCGATGCTCTATACGGATGCGGATTATGCGGCGTCGAATGCGTGCTATGAGAAGATCGGGTATGTTCTCAGGGGGAGGTTGTGTACGGTTGGGTGAAGGGAAGATTGAGATTTGTGAGGAGTGGTAATATGGAACTGGATCCTGCCTTATATGAAAAAATCAAAGAACACAGCGATGAAGGTGAGAGGCTGTTCTACCACGGCAGATTCCCGGAGGCGCTGGAGGAGTACAGCAAGGCGCTTGACCTTATCCCTGAACCGAAGCAGCGGTGGGAAGCGTCTGTGTGGGTGCTTGCGGCGATTGGAGATTGTCATTTTTGGTTAATGGACTTCGGCGCAGCGCTGGAATGCTTCCGGAAGCTGATGGTGGAGTACGAGGAATACGGGAACCCGTTCACCCGGCTGCGCTATGGAGAGTGTCTGTATGAAACCGGAAATGAGGAGCTCGCAAGGGAGCACCTTCTGGCCGCTTATGCAATGGAAGGCAAAGAACTCTTTGAAGAGTGTGATAAGAAGTATCTTAGTGTGATCAGCGGCCTGCTGTGATTTTTATGAAGATTGATTTGTGGAGTATAGAGAGGAAAAATGAGTAAAAAGATTATTGTTGTTAACGCCGGACCGAGAAAAGGCTGGAACACGGACACACTGCTCACGGAGGCCTCGAAGGGGGCGGAGCTGGTTCGGTAAAACCTCGAAAACTGAACCGGGCCGGTTCGGAAATGCAGAACACTGGGGGCGCTTATGCAGAAAAGAAATTACCTTCTGCCGGTCATGATGCTTGCGATTTTTGAGACGATCGCCGTGACGCTGTGGCTGACGAAGAACAATATATTTTATCTGTTCAATTTCAGTTATATCGGTATTTCGATTTCACTCGGGATGTTCCTGTTTATCAGGGAGTATAAGCATGCAAGGCGGGTTGTGCAGCTGCTGGTCGGGCTTTACATGCTCATTTACCTGGGGCTCATCTGCAATGAAAATATGCAGATCGAGGGCTTCTGGTACTACCTGTTCACCGGGGTGTTCGAGGCGGCGACGATTCATTACGCTGTCGCGAAGATATTTGGGCCGCTCTTCTTCGGAAGAGGCTGGTGCGGATATGCCTGCTGGACGGCGATGGTGCTGGATTTCCTGCCTTACAAGACGCCGGCTCAGCCGAGGAAAAAAATCGGGTGGATCAGGTACGTTACGTTTGCGGCGTCTTTCATTTTCGTAGCAGCGCTTTTCCTGGCGAAGGTCGGGAATCTTGAGCGTATTATGTTCTGGGCATTCATCATCGGGAATGCTGCATACTACGGTGTCGGTATCGCCCTGGCGTTTGCGTTCAAGGACAACCGGGCGTTCTGCAAATACATCTGTCCGATCACCGTGTTTCTGAAGCCGATGAGCTATTATTCGGTGATTCGGGTGACGTGCGATAAGGATAAGTGCATTTCCTGTGGTAAATGCAAACGGGTGTGTCCGATGAATGTTGACGTCACGGACAATTCGAGGAAGCGGGAGAATGGGACGGAGTGCATTTTGTGCATGGAGTGCGTGAGGAACTGTCCGAAGAAGGCGCTGTAGGATACAGGTTCTGCACAGAGTGCGGCAGACCGAAAGTGCTGCAGGGATGGCGGAAATGAGAGGCTTCACTGACTGCGACATTACATTTTGCTAAAAGACGGTACTGAAATGAAAAAAACAATCCTCAAGGCCGCGCTGCTGCTCATGGTGCTGCTCCTTACGGCCTGCACAAAAGACTATAAAGAAGACGATATTCAAAAATATATCAGGGAGGAGATGGGGATCTCTTCATTTTCCATACTCGAAGGACCCGTGGAGGTCGAAGGAGAGGACGGATACACCGACCGGATGTGGACGGTGTCGACGGATGCGTTTGCGCTCACGGAGGACCTGGTCTTTCATGTCTACGACGATCACTACTGGGGGCTCGAGTGGGTGACAAACCAGATCACGGACGATCTGGCATATCAGAAGGAGTGTGTCCTGCTTGAGACGTTTGAGCTGCCGGAAGATTTCAGAATCGAGGAAATGACAGACGAAAGCGGCCGGGTTTACAGGCACAGGATTGTGTGCGGGCTCGGGCGACGGGTGGATTTTGAGAAGGGACCGATCTTCGTTAAGGCCTACCGGGAGCATGCGAATTCTTATCCGACGATCAACGACACGGTAATATACTTGAGTTTCCGGGGAAGCGATACGGGGAAGGCCCGCGATCGGTGGCTGGCAGGGAACGATTATTCAGTATTTTTCGATGCCCGCATGACGGATGAGGAGACGGCGGAAGAGCTCAGAAAGGCCGAGAACCGATATCTCATGGACTCTATATCGAGCGGAGCCCTTGACCGGATGGACGAGTACAGTATAGCAGAGAGAAGCGCGGCCATTCAGGCAGATCCCTACAACACCGAGATTCGGCGGATCGGAGAGGAGACGGCGGCTTACCCGGGCTACTCCTATGCGGGCTGGAGTTTCTACAGTGTGCCCTGCGGAACGCTCTACCGGATCCTTGAGATGGAGGGATATGTGCTTACGGGAGACTGGGGTTCATTTTCCTTTGTCGGAAAGGACGGAGAGGTGCATTCCTTCTCTTATGACGATGACCGTGGAGAGATCGATGTCGAGGTGATCAATGCGGCGACGGATCTGAACCTCGACGACGGTACGGAGATGGAGACGGTTCTCATCGATGAGACACTTCTTTCGATGCTGGGGACAGATGCAGAGACCTTCGCGGCCGAACTTGAGGCTATGGAGGGAGACTATTACCGAAATCTTGAGGTTTCGGGCAGTGCTGTGCGCATAGAGGGCAAGGGCCGCGAGCTTTCGAGGCTGCGCCGCACCTATGAGAAGGAGCTTGATGCGCTTGAGGAGAGTCTTCGGTCGTATGATCCCTGGTATGGGCTTGCATTTAACAATATGAACAAGGTCTATCAGGGGCTCTCGATCCGGATGAACAGTGACGTCCCGAGGGAGAAGCTCGAGTATATCGCCGGGAAGGCCTGCGCGTACACCGCGCTCTGCCAGGTGCTGAACGAGGGAAAAATATATGACTGGACGCTGGAAGTAACCTTTGATAAGATGGTGGACGGAGATACGGAGGAAGTTCTGAAAGTCGTTCTCCCGAAGGATACGATCGATTACGCTAAGCTTTACAAGAAACTCAGATAACAGAAAGATATTTATATGACACATGATATGACAGAGGGGTCCACCCTGAAGCTGCTGGTTCAGTTTACGCTGCCGCTCATCGCCGGCAACATCCTGCAGCTTACCTACAATGCGGTGGACTCGATCATACTCGGCCGTTTTGTCGGTAGCGGAGAGCTCGCGGCGGTCGGGACCAGCAACCCGCTGATGTCCCTCCTCATTATGTTCATGCAGGGGATCAGCCTTGGGTGCGCGGTTCTGATCGGCCATCTCTTCGGGGGCGGCGAGACGGAGCGGCTCAGGCGGCAGGTCAGCACCGGCATGGTCTCAGGATGCGTGTTCGCCCTGATCCTCACGGTGCCGGTCGTGCCGGGGGCTCCGATCCTTCTCAGGATCCTGCAGGTGGATGAGGCGATACTCGGGACGGCGGTACTGTATCTCAGGATCGTCGGGCTGGGCCTGATCTTTAATTTCATTTACAATTATTTTTCGTCGGTACTCCGGGCGCTCGGGGACAGTGTGACGCCGCTGTATTTTCTTACGCTTAGCGCAGGGCTCAATATCGTCGGGGATATCGTCGCGGTCGTGGTGTTTAAGCTGGGGATCGCCGGCTGTGCGCTCAGCACGCTGGTGTGCCAGGGCTTAAGCTGCCTGCTGGCCTACCTCTATATTGTGAGGAAAATCCCTTTCCTCAATATGGGGAAGGATTGGTTTTTATTTGACAGGACCATGTTTAGGAAGACGGTGACCTACGGGAGTGTGACCGCGATCCAGCAGTCGACGATCCAGATGGGGATTCTGGGTGTCCAGGCAATCGTCAACTCGATGGGGGCGGCTGCGACGGCCGGCTTCGCGGCGGCCAACCGGATCGATGATTTCTCGCTGATCCCGGGGAGAAATATCGCCAACGCGATGACGGCGGTGATGGCTCAGAATGACGGCGCAGGCAAGAAGGAGAGAGTAAAAAAGGCCTTTTTTGTCGGGATGGCGCTGGAAACGGGTTTCGGAGTGACGGCTTCGGTGCTGCTCTTTCTCTTCTACGGGGCAGGCATGCGGCTCTTTACGGATGAGGCTCCGGTGCTTATGCAGGGGGAGACCTACCTCCGGCTGATCGCGCTCATGTATCTTATGCCGGCGCTGACCAACGGAATTCAGGGGTATTTCCGCGGAATCGGAAATATGAAGATTACCCTGGTCGCCAGTATCATGAATATGGGCATGCGGTTTCTTAGCTGCGTGCTGTATGTTTTCATTTTCAAAATGGGGATCGAGGCGGTGCCGTGGGCCTGCTTCACCGGCTGGTTCGCGATGTCGATCCTGGAGGTGCCGATCCTCATCAGATCAATCAGAAAACTGTAAGGAGGTATTTTTATGCTGACAGTTACACTGGGAAGTACGGGAATCACGGTTCCGAAGAACGGTTTCGGTGCGCTGCCGATCCAGAGAGTCTCGGAGGAGTATGCGGGGATGCTGCTGCGGAAGGCTTATGACAACGGGATCCGGTATTTTGACACCGCCCGGGCCTATTCGGACAGCGAGAAGAAGATCGGGCTTGCTCTTTCGGATGTGAGAAATGACATTTTTATCGCAACCAAGACCATGGCAAAGACGGCGGAGGACTTCTGGAAGGACCTCGAGACGAGCCTTTCGCTCCTTAAGACGGATTATATCGACGTCTACCAGTTCCACAATCCGCCGTTCTGTCCGAAGCCGGGCGACGGCACGGGGCTCTATGAGGCGGCGCTCGAGGCCAAGGACCAGGGCAAGATCCGCCACATCGGTATCACGAACCACAGGCTGCATATCGCGGAGGAGGCAATTGAGAGCGGGCTCTACGAAACGCTCCAGTTCCCCTTCTCGTATCTTGCAACGGAGAGGGAGCTCAGGCTCGTCGAGATGTGCCGGGAGTACAAAATGGGCTTTATCGCGATGAAGGCTCTCGCGGGCGGTCTCTTAAACCATGCGGACCTCTGCTACGCGTTCATGTGCGAGCACGATATTGTCCTTCCAATCTGGGGCGTGCAGAGAGAGCGCGAGCTTGATGAGTTTCTCAGCTTCGCTGTAGACCAGCCGGAGATGAATGAGGAGAGGAAAGCCGCGATCGCGAAGGACCGCGAGGAGCTCATGGGCGATTTCTGCCGGGGCTGCGGCTACTGCATGCCCTGCGCGGTGGGGATTCAGATCAACGACTGCGCCCGGATGCGGCAGATGATCCGCCGGGCTCCGTCGGCGAACTGGCTCACGCCCGAGTGGCAGGAGAAGATGCTGCGGATCGACGACTGCATCCGCTGCGGCAAGTGCAAATCGAAGTGCCCCTACGGGCTCGACACGCCGAACCTTCTCCTGGAGAACCTGATCGACTACAAGAAGATCCTCTCGGGGGAGATCAAGGTATAAATCACGAGAACACGACGGCCTCGAGGAATGACGCAAGAGCTTCGAGGCCGTTTTTGTCATTTTCCGAAAAGCGGGAAAATGAAGGGCTGTCGATGTCGAGGACGCCGACGACCCTGCCGTTTTTGTGCAGCGGGATAACGATCTCGGAGTTTGAGGCGCTGTCGCAGGCGATGTGGCCGCTGAATTCATGGACATTCGGGACGAGCTGGGTCTCATCCCTGGCCGCGGCAGTCCCGCAGACGCCCCTGCCCCAGGGGATGACGACGCAGGCGGGCTTGCCCTGAAAGGGGCCGAGGATGAGTTCATTTTCCTCGGCGAGGTAGAAGCCGGCCCAGTTGATATCCGGAAGGGTGTTGTAGATCAGGGCGGCGATGTTGGCGAGGTTTGCGATGAAATGAGGGACATCTTCCGTGAGGGATTTGGCCTGTGCGAGAAGAAGCGTGTAATCGGTTTCGTTCATGGGGTGGTCCTTTCCTGGATTTGCTAAGATATTATTGTAAGGTAGATTCCCGGTAACTGCAAGGTGAAATACATGATAAGGGAGCTGGACATATGATGAAAACACCGGACCGCATTGAAGTGCGCGGCGGAAGAGTACATAACCTAAAAAATATTGATGTGGATATACCGCTTCATAAGATCGTCGGCATCGCCGGCGTGTCCGGTTCGGGAAAATCCTCCCTGGCGCTGGGAATTCTGTACGCGGAGGGGTCAAGGCGCTATCTTGAGTCGCTCTCCACCTACACGAGGCGGCGCATGACCCAGGCGGAGAAGGCCCAGGTGGACGACGTCTTATATGTGCCGGCGGCGCTGGCGCTCCGGCAGCGGCCGGGGGTTCCGGGAATCCGCAGCACCTTCGGAACCGGCACGGAGCTCTTAAATATCTTGAGGCTCATGTTTTCGAGACTTTCGAGCCACAGGTGCCCGAACGGGCACTATGCGCCGCCGTCGATGAACGTGGCGGCCGAGCGGCCGATCGTGTGTCCGGTTTGCGGGGAGTCATTTTTCGGACCGGGTGCGGAAGAGCTGGCCTTCAACAGCCAGGGAGCCTGCAAGCGCTGCGACGGAACGGGCATCGTCCGGACGGTGGACGAGTCGACACTGGTGCCGGACGAGAACCTCACGATCGACGAGGGGGCGGTTGCGCCCTGGCAGACCCTCATGTGGTCGCTGATGAAGGATATCGCCCGGGAGATGGGCGTGCGGACAAATGTGCCCTTCAAGGACCTGACCCCGGAAGAGCGGGAGATCGTCTTCCACGGACCTGCGGTCAAGAAGAATATCATCTACCAGAACAAGACGAGCGGCGCGGTGGGAGACATGGATTTCACGTATTTCAACGCGACCTACACCGTGGAAAATGCCCTCTCCAAAGTGAAGGACGAGAAGGGCATGAAGCGGGTGGAGAAGTTCCTTCGGCAGGAGGTCTGCCCGGACTGCGGAGGAACCAGGCTGTCGGATGCCGCGAGAGCCCCGAGACTGCGCGGAATCTCGCTGGCGGACGCCTGTAAGATGACCCTCGCGGAGCTCATCACGTGGGTGGACGGCGTGCCGGCCTCCCTGCCGGAGGAGATGCGGCCGATGGCGGAGAGCATCTGTGCCTCCTTTAAGGGGGCGGCGAAGCGTCTTGTGAATCTCGGACTCACCTATCTGACACTCGACCGGGCCGCGTCGACGCTCTCCACCGGTGAGCGGCAGCGCATGCAGCTCGCCCGGGCGGTCCGAAACCGCACGACAGGCGTTCTCTATGTGCTGGACGAGCCCTCGATCGGGCTCCATCCGGCCAACATGGAGGGACTGACCGGCGTCATGCAGGACCTGCTGGCGGACGGCAACACGGTGGTGATGGTCGATCATGATACGAATGTCCTGAAGGAAGCGGACTGGCTCATCGAGATGGGGCCCGAGGCGGGCGCTAAGGGAGGCAGGGTGCTTGCGGAGGGGTGCATTTCCGATATAGAGAAGAATCCGGACTCCCGCATCGGCGGGTTCCTGTCCGGGAAGAGCGTTATCGACCTCAGCCGGCATGTTCCGCGGGAGGAGATGTTCGCGCTCGGGACGATCAGCCTTGAGACCGGCGAGATTCATACGGTGAAGCCTCTTGCGGTGCAGTTCCCGAAAGGGAGGCTCATCGCGGTGACCGGAGTTTCCGGGTCGGGCAAGACCACCATGATCCTCGAGAGCCTTATTCCGGGACTTGCGGCACAGATTCACGGGAAAACGCTGCCGGAGCATGTGAAGGCGATCAACGCGGAGGGGATCCGGCAGGTGAAGCTGATCGACGCGACGCCGATCGGAATCAACGTGCGCTCCACGGTGGCGACCTACGCGGATGTGCACGATGAGCTGAGGAAGGTCTACGCGAGAAGCGGCGACGCGAAGAAGAGAGGGCTTAAAGCGGGGGATTTCTCCTACAACACCGGGAAGCTTCGGTGTCCGGTCTGCGACGGCACGGGAACGATCAGCCTCGATGTGCAGTTCCTGCCGGATGTGGACATTCCGTGCCCTGAGTGCGGCGGTTCGCGGTACGCGAAGGAGGCGAGCCTTATCCGGAGGATCCCGAAGAAGGCGGAGAGCGGCTATACGCTGCCGGAACTCATGGACATGAGTGTGGACGAGGCTCTTGATGCCTGCGCGGACCTGCCGGTGGTCGCGAGAAGACTTCAGGTACTGCATGATCTGGGACTTGGGTACCTGACGCTCGGCGAGGAGACGCCGAGTCTTTCGGGCGGGGAGGCCCAGAGGCTCAAGCTTGCGAGCGAGATGGGACGAGGCCAGGCGGACTCGGTGTTTGTCTTCGATGAGCCGACGATCGGCCTGCATCCGCTGGATGTGGAGACGCTGCTCAAGGTCTTTCAGAGCCTCATCGATATGGGGGCGACCGTCATCGTGATCGAGCACGATCTCGACGTGATCAAAAATGCGGACTATATCGTCGATATGGGACCGGGCGGAGGCGTGCTGGGCGGCAGAGTTGTCGCGGTGGGGACGCCGGAGGAGATCAAGGAGAATGAGGAGAGCGTGACAGGGAGGTATCTGTGAAATTCATTTCCGAGAGGGAGAAACAGAAGTGTTTTCATTCGCTAGAGGGCGAGGAGAAATATGACGCCCTGAACCGTATCCTGAAGGAGTCGGAGCACATCGTGTTTTTAGGCGGCGCGGGCGTCTCCACGGAGAGCGGGATCCCGGATTTCCGCGGGAAAAACGGGCTCTACAAAAAGAGGGATAAGGCCTTCAAAAAATACAAACCGGAATATCTCCTTAGCATCGACTGCCTCGAGCGGGAGCCTGAAGTGTTCTTCTCCTATATGCGCAAGAACCTGGACAGCAGAGGCGCTATGCCGAACGCGGCTCACGAGAAACTTGCGGAGATGGAGAAGGCCGGCAGGCTCGACGGGGTCATCACGCAGAACATCGACGGGCTGCACCAGAAAGCCGGGAGCCGCCGCGTGGCGGAGATCCACGGAAGCGTGCTGCGGAGTTACTGTACGAAGTGCAGGCGGGAGTACGGGGAGAATTTCATTTTCGAAAATGAAGAGCCCATCCCGCACTGCCCGGAGTGCGGCGGCGTTGTACGGCCGGACGTCACGCTGTACGGGGAGTTTCTCCCCACGAACGAGTACGAGCAGGCGGCCGCCTGGATCCGCTACGCGGACTGCCTCATCATCGGCGGGACCTCGCTTGAGGTGGGTTCGGCGGCCCAGCTCGCGCACATGTACCACGGGAAATACCTGGTGATCATCAACAAGGGGCCGACGAGGCTTGAAGGCAGGGCGGATCTGGTCTTTCACGAGAGCATCGGGAGCGTGATGCGGAAGATCCGCATTTAAAGAAGGGCAGTTATGAAAAAACAGATGAGAAGCACCAGGCTGTTTTTCGGCTTCCTCCTTCTCGGGGGAATCACCAACATGCTGACCAGAACGCACATCTCCATCTTAGACACCTTCATGTTCAGCGCGAACTTCATGATCTACATCGGACTGCTGATCTTCTGGATGCAGGCCGTCCGGGAGAGGCTCCTGCCGACCAAAGCCCGGGGCTACATCTTAGCGTCTGCCATCCTGATGATCTTCTACCTTCTTGTCCGGGTCCTGAGATTCCGCATTTTGACGGAAGTGGTGATCAGGCGCTATGCCGATTATGCATACAATATCCCGATGATCCTGGTCCCGACACTTTTTCTTATGACCTGCATCCGGATCAGCAGAGGTGAGGAGGGCGAAGGGAAGGGGAAGGAACGCCTGCTCCTCTTTTCCGCCTGCACCTTGCTGCTCCTTATCATGATGAACGACCTGCATCAGTTGTTCTATCACCGGCTCATTCCGCTTTCGGAGTTTCACAGCATCGTCGGCACTTATACCTACGGTCCGCTGTTTTATCTGATGTACGGCTGGATCGTGATAACGATGATGACCGGCTTTGTGATACTGATCCGTAAAACATACAGGCAGAATATTCGGGGATTATTATGGTTCGCCGGGGTCGCATTTATCTGGGCAGGCTTAAGCCTCCTCAACAGACTGGTATTTACACCTCTTGATCTGGTCCGCATGTACCATTTTCCGGAAATACAGGTTTTTGGCATGTTGGGCTCTTTTGAGGTCTGTATCCGAAACCGGTTTATTCCGTATAATGAGAATTACATCAGCTTCTTTTCCAATCTGGGACTGCCGGTTCTCATAACGGACGAAGACTTTACGACGGTTTACGAGACCAACCTGCCGGTCGCCGCAGGCTCCGGGCAGCTTTCAGCAGCTGCACGGGGGCCGGTATATCTAAATGAAGACACAAAGCTTCTGGGAATGAAAATACATCCCGGCTATGCCTTCTGGACAGAAGATGAGAGCGGGCTCCATCAGGAGAGCAGGCGCCTTGCCTCGGCCAATGAACTCTTAAGCGAGGAAAATGACCTGATCGCCTTGGAGAACGAGCTGAAGGCGAAGAAGGCTCATCTGGACGCGCAGAACCAGGTTTATGACCGTATTGCGGCAGCGCTCTACCCGAAACAGAAAGAGATCGAGTCGCTGCTGAAGAGTACGTCTCCGGAGTCGGAAAACTTTCCCTCCGTACTGGCCGTGTGCTGCGTACTGAACGCTTACTGCAAACGAAAGAGCAATCTGATGCTGCTTTCCGAGGAAAGTCTCCCGCAGCCTAACCGTGAGCTTTTTCTTGCGCTGCAGGAGTCTGCACGTTTCCTTAAATGCTGCGGAATTGATGCGGCGGCTACGGGAGAAGAATACTCCGGTTTTCCGCTTGATTCCGTTCATGCGCTCTACGACAGTTTTGAAACATTGATTGAAGCCTTCCTGCCGTATATGCGCAGGATGACCGTATCGCTGTCCAAAGGCGGTGTCCGGCTTGCCGTGGAGGCAGCGAGGAGCCCTGCTTTGCCCGCGACCGCGCTTCCGGTGGAGTTGAGGGAGAGCGACGGCTGCTTCTTCCTGACCGTTCGTGCGGAAGGAGGTGGCGGAAGATGAGGCCGCTGTACAGTATTCTTGACAGACCATGGGCATTGATCCTCCTCGTGACTGCTCTCTTCCTTGTGATCGGCCAGACAGCCGCTTTCCTGATTTCCCTTCAGGAGAAAAAGAGCGGAAAACAGCTGCGGTTTGCCGCGCTTCATCTTCTGGCCGGCTTTATGATTTTCGTGGTCATCCTGGATGGGTTTGACAACGTCAATTTTCTTACGATACCGAGAGACTCGGTTCAGACAGAATGGTTTGTCTTTTCTCTGCCGTGGGTTATTTATGCGGGGTTAGAGGCGTTATCTGCGGCGGTGCTGGTGTTTCATTTTCGGGAATACAGGCGTTATAAGACAGATACTGTGACCCCGGAGGCTATCCGGCAGGCTGTCGATCTTCTCCCGGAAGGGATCTCGGTCAGTGCGGAGGACGGCACCGTACGGCTTGCGAACCTCAAAATGGACGCTTTGTGCCGTGAGCTCACGGGCGAACGTCTGTCTGATGCCCGGGCATTCCGGGCTTATATTAAGAAGAACGAAGAGGAGCAGAGCGGCAAATACCTCATCCATACCCCGCGCGGTGAAGTCTGGCTGTTCGAAGAGGAGAGTCTTTCCATAGACGGACAGCATTACGAGCGCACAAGCGCGGTGAATGCGACCGGCCAGTACCGTATTACGGAGGAGCTCCGGGAAAAGAACGAGCATCTGCAGGAGATTCAGCGCCGTATGAGGAAAGCATCGGAACTGTCCGGGGAGATGTTTGTGAACCAGGAGAAGGCCGGGGCACATACCGCCCTCCACAACGAGCTGGGGCAGGTGCTGCTGATGGGCCGCCATTATATAGAGCATCCCGATACCACGGACGCCGCCGTGGTCGCTCTGATGACCGGGCAAATGAACAGCTTTCTGCTGGGTGAGAACAAAGCTTCTATGACCGAACCCGGGGATAAGCTGCGGGAGACGTTTCATATGGCAGACAGCATCGGTGTGTCCGTCGAGATGCAAGGCGAACCTCCCCGGGCGGAAAAGCTGCGCTCTCTTCTTGCCGCCGCAATCCGGGAATGTGCAGCCAACGCTGTCAAGCACGCCGAGGGCGACCGGCTTTTTGTTCGAATCACGGAAAAAGCTGCCGATACCGTCATAACCGTCACCAACAACGGCAAGCCTCCGAAGGGTCCGATTGATGAGAGCGGCGGTCTGCTTTCCCTGCGCCGCAGCGTCGAAGCAGCGGGCGGACAGATGCACGTAGAATATCTGCCGTCATTTTCACTGACCCTGACAATCGGGAACTCATAAGATTCAGCGCTTCCTTCCGGGAAAGGTTGGGAGCGTTTTTTATTTTCAAAAATGGTACAAATGGGTGATAGGAAATCTTATCCCGGACCGATATAATGGTATATCAATGAGGGAAAGGGTGAACTATACTTTTTTTTACGCTGCATTTTCGGAAGGGACGGTGAGCTTATGTGAATGACCGAATCAGAGTCGTCGTAGCGGACGATCAGAATATATCCCGGGGATTTTTCGAAATGTATGTTCGTGCCGCCGGCCGCTATGAACTGGCCGCGTCCCTCAGGACAGCGCAGGAGGCGGTCGATTACGTGGATGTACATGAAGCCGACCTTTTAATTCTTGATGTAATGATGCAGGAAGGAATCGACGGGCTCACTGCCGCCGGGTTAATCAAGCAGAAGCACCCGGAACTTAAGATTATCCTGACCACATCCACTTCGGAGACCAGCTGGGAGGACAAAGCCCGGGAAATCGGTGTGGAGAGCTTCTGGTACAAGGAGTATGACGACCACAGCCTGATCGAGATTATGGACCGCACCTCGGAAGGCGAATCGGTCTACCCGGCAGAGCCGCCGGAGGTGAACTTCGGCAGAATCAGGCGAAGCGACCTGACGGAACGGGAACTGGATGTGCTGCGTGAGCTGACAGCCAGCCTCACCAATGATGAGATTGCGGACAAGCTGCATATTTCCGTCAATACGGTAAAGCGGCATCTGCAGAATATCATGGAGAAGACAGGTTTTGCCAGTCGTCTCGAACTGGCGATGAATGTACGGATGCTGGGTCTGGTCATCCATGACGATGAACGGACCAATCATCATAAAAACTAATCTTGAGGAGGAGAGAAAATGAGTGAAAAGGAAATTTCCAAAAACCGCGTCATAGCGCAGGCAGAAAAACTCCGGGATAAAAAAGATGCGGACCTCAAGCTGGCGCAGGCGTCCTGGTGCGGTAATGAGCCCCACGAGCTTGAAGGACCGGTGCTTCCGAAGAATCCCGATGATCCGTGCGGCAGCACGCCTGTCGTCCTTCAGGGGCCGAAGGATCCGATGGAGACGGATGATCCGTGCGGCAACGGCAGAAAGCCGCATCTTCCGGGAGGACAGCCCAAACCTCCTCTTGATCCCCGCCTTGGGAAGTTTATTAAAAAGCAGGAGGGGTGAGGCAGATAAAAGCGAATTTTACGAAAAAGGATATCCTCATCGTTGGACTGGCCCTGATTGCCGTGGCGGCCGTGATTGCCGCTGCAATATGGCCGGTTACCACGCGCAGTAAGGACAAAACGGACGGCGCGGGACAAAATGCATCGAATTCCTCCGCTCAGTCAGCAGAGAAGCTGACCGACAGTATAGAGCTTCCCGGCTATGGGGAGCTGAGCTTTAAAGCGGGAACCGAAAGACAGGAGGTTTGTCTGTCGAACCCGGAGAAGAATTTCTGTTATATCCGGGCCAGCCTGCTTCTTGAGGACGGAACGCTCCTCTGGACTTCGGAACTGATCGCCCCGGGAGAAGAATCCGGTCCCGTTGTATTTAGTACTCCGCTTTCCGCGGGCGAGTACAAAGACGCCGTTTTGAAGTATGAATGCTTCATGATGGACGAAGCTCTGACGCCGCTGAACGGCGTAGAAACTAATCTGACCCTGAAGGTCAAATAAATAATTGAAAGGAAACAAACACGATGAAAAAAATGATCGCTCTTATGCTCAGTCTTGTATTGGTTCTCGGCATGTCCGTTGCCGTCTATGCAGAGGAGGAACCGACCGCCAGCATGACCCTTACGGCTGAGATCCCGGCACCCACGTATACCATTCATATCCCGGCCGATTACACGCTGGAATATGGAAATACGGAACTGCAGAGTCTGGGCATTGTATATGTCACCGATGTGTCCGGGCTCAATAAGATTTCTGTTAAAGCCCCTTATGACGACTTGATCAATACAGCTGATTCCACAGATACAATTCCGCTGGAGCTTTATGAGCATTACGAAAATTACAATACTCCCAAATTGGTAAAAAAGAATGGTTTGGACGAGTCGAACGCCCGGCCGATTGCGTATGAAAAAGGTGTCGACCATAATACTTTTCCGAATTTTGACGAAAATGGTTATAGCAATATCGAATATTTTGCCAAGGTGGGCGACTGGTCAGGCGCAACGGCAGGCGCGACCTATCAGGCGACAGTAACGTTCTCGTTCAGGATCATAATATAGAGCAATCTTTCTCAGAGGTAAGCATATGAAAAGAATTGTAAGGCTCTTTTCCGCTTTCCTTGCCGTTTTGCTTCTGCCTGCAGCTTTATCGCTCCCGGTATATGCTGCCGAAGGGAGCATGACCCTTACCACCTCCATTCCATGTACGGTGACGCTGAGCATCGGGGATCACGGAGCGGTCACGACAGGCGGTCTCACGTACACGGGTGACGCCTCTTTCAAGGCGGATCCGGATACGGTTCTCACCTATACGATCACACCTGACAGCGGATGCAAGATAAGCAGCGTCCTCTATAACGGCGAGAACGTCACGGAGTCGGTATCGGGCGGCGTGTATACCGCACCTGCCCTGACGGGGAATGCCTTGTTGACAGTCGTCTTTGCTCCGCCTCCTCATGTCCATACGTGGGACAGCGGAGTGATTGTAAAGCAGGCATCGGGCGGTGAACCGGGACAGATCAAATATACCTGCACCGGCTGCGGCGAGGCCAGGTATGTACCGATCCCACCAAGGCTGTCGCCCCAGACAGGCGACAAAAGTCATGCGGCGCTCTGGGCAGGTCTCATGTGTCTTGCGGTCACAGGAATCGCAGCGCTGATAATAAGCGGCAGGAAAAGGAAAGCAAGATAACAAAAATGATTGAAAAAAAGAGGTGACGGCCCCAAGCCGTCACCTCATCTTTTGCAGCAGGAGCTGCCGCAGTCATTGCAGTCTTTGCAGCAGCTTCCGTTTTTCTTATGCTTTTTGTAGGAGAACGCGGCAATGCCGGCGATGATAAGAAGGATCAGGATATCGAAGATGTTCATTTTCCACACTCCTTAACCGAGGCCGAGGGCAAGCCCGATCAGTCGAACGATAAGCGCCATGACCCAGGCCAGTACGCACTGCCAGATGACGATCCCGAAAGCCCAGCGGCCGCCGAGCTCGCGCTTGATCGAGGCCACCGCGGCGACGCACGGGGTGTAGATCAGGCTGAAGACCAGCATGGAGACGGCTGAGAGGGTACCGATCGAGGTCACGCCGCCGACGAAGAGGGTCTCCATGACCGAGACGACACTCTCCTTGGCCATGAAACCGCTGACGAGCGACGTGATGATCCTCCAGTCGCCGAGGCCGACCGGCCGCATGAGCGGGACGAAGAAGCCTGAGACCGCGGCGAGGATGCTCGCATGGGAGTCCTCGACCAGGTTGAAGCCGAAGTCGAAGCTCTTGAGGAACCAGACCACGATCGTCGCGATCAGAATGACCGAGAAGGCGCGCTGCAGGAAATCTCTGGATTTTTCCCAGAGAAGCTGGGCGACATTCTTGGCGCTCGGGAAGCGGTAGTTCGGGAGCTCCATGACGAACGGGACGGCTTCGCCCTTGAAGAGGGTCTTCTTGAAGAAGAAGGCCGCCAGGATGGCAGTGAGGATGCCCAGAATATAGAGGCCCGTGATGATGAGCCAGCTTTGCTTCGGGAAGAACGCGTTCACGAAGAACCCGTAGATCGGAAGCTTGGCTGTGCAGGACATAAAGGGCGTGAGCAGGATCGTCATGCGGCGGTCGCGCTCGCTGGGCAGGGTCCGGGTGGACATGACCGCCGGGACCGTGCAGCCGAAGCCTAAGAGCATGGGCACGATGCTGCGGCCGGAGAGGCCGATGCGGCGGAGAAGCTTGTCCATGACGAAGGCGACGCGGGCAATGTAGCCGCTGTCCTCCAGAATCGAGAGAAAGAAGAAGAGGACAACGATGATCGGCAGGAAGCTGACCACGGTGCCGACACCCTCGAAGATACCCTCGAGAACCAGACTCTGGATGGCCGGATTGACATGGACGGTCACCATGCCCTGCCGGACTGCACCTTTGAGGACATTGATGCCTGCTTCGAGCAGACCCTGAAGGAACGGTCCGATCAGGAAGAAGGTCAGATAGAAGACCAGCGCCATGACGCCGATGAAGACGGGGATGCCGGTGTATTTTCCGGTCAGGACCTCATCGATCTTCTGACTGCGGATGTGTTCCTTACTCTCGTGCGGTTTTATGATGCAGGAGTCACAGACTTTCTGAATGAAATCAAAGCGCATGTCCGCGATGGCGGCGCTGTGGTCCATGCCGCGCTCCTTCTCCATCTGAAGGACGATGTGGGTGAGCATTTCCTTCTCGTTCGCATCGAGATCCAGTCTCTCGGCGATGAGCTCGTCGCCCTCGATCAGCTTGCAGGAGGCAAAGCGGACGGGCAGTTCCGTGCGGGAGGCGTGGTCCTCGATCAGGTGGCTCACGGCATGGATCGCGCGATGAACCGCTCCGCCGTGGTCCTCGGCCCCGCAGAAGTCCTGCCGGGTCGGCTTTTCCTGATATTTTGCGATGTGGACGGCGTGGTGAATGAGCTCGTCGACGCCTTCATTTTTTGCGGCTGAGATCGGAACGACCGGGACGCCCAGCATGGATTCCATGCGGTTTACGTCGACGGTGCCGCCGTTTCCGCGGAGTTCGTCCATCATGTTGAGGGCGACGACCATGGGAATGCCGAGCTCAAGGAGCTGCATCGTGAGATAGAGGTTGCGTTCGATGTTGGTGGCATCGACGATGTTGATGATAGCTTTCGGGTGGTCATCGAGGACGAAATCCCGGGAGACAAGCTCCTCCCTCGAGTAGGGGGACATGGAGTAGATGCCCGGAAGGTCCGTGATCAGCGTGTTCGGATGCTTGCGGATCACGCCGTCCTTGCGGTCGACGGTGACGCCGGGGAAATTTCCCACATGCTGGTTCGCACCGGTCAGCTGGTTGAAGAGGGTGGTTTTACCGCTGTTTTGATTTCCCACAAGGGCGAAGGTGAGAACGGTTTCCTCCGAAAGCGGTGTGCCGGTGCCCTTCGGATGGAAGCGGCCCTCCTCACCGAGGCCGGGGTGTTCTGTCTTCTGCCTCTTTTTGGAAGGATTTTGGGGGCTGTCGCCGCCTTCCAGCGGTTCCACGCCGATCTGTTCGGCGTCCGCGACCCGGAGAGTCAGTTCATAGCCGTGAATGCGAAGCTCCATCGGGTCGCCTAAGGGGGCCAGCTTGATCACGGTGACGGAAGCGCCCGGGATCACGCCCATATCGAGGAAATGCTGGCGAAGGGCTCCCTCGCCGCCGACCTTAGTGATGCGGGCGGATTCGCCCGGCTTTAAGGTGCTGAGATTCATATAGTATGCTCCTAACAATGAGATATGTAAAAAAATGTATGCTGTATTCTGTATACATCGTCATGTCTTATCAGTATAGTGCGTTTAAGAGGGAAAAGCAAGACAGGGATTTCTTTTTGAGGAATTCCGGATGTCTTTCCTGCAGAGTATATGGTAGGATAGAGAGGAAGAGAAAGGGGGAATTATAATGGATCATGAACGTATCGCAAGAGAAAATCACAGAAACAGGATGAACTGTGCCGTCTCCGTGTACACGGCATTTGCGGGGGAGAATCCTAACCCGACCGCGCCGCCGAAGCCGAGAGGTGACGGAGGAAAGTGCGGGGCGGTTCTCGCGGCGGGCCAGCTTCTTGGGGAGATGGGCCTCGGGACCCGGGAGGAGGCCGAGGCGGAGTTTATGAAGCTCTACGGGTCGATCAAGTGCGCGGACCTTCGGGGGATTCTGCGCGGGAAGTGCAACGATTATGTCGGCGCGGCGGCGAGGATCGTGGAGAAGAGGATGTGAGAGTGGCAGGGACGGTTCTTCGCAGAGGGGGACGGTTCTTCGCGGAGGGGGACGGTTCTCCGCAGAGGAGAACCGTCCCCCTCCGCGAAGAACCGTCCCCGTAAGCGGAAATGTATCGGAAACAAACCGGAAGTGTTGAAAGATGCTTCCGGTTTGTGGTATAATGTTTCCGGAAGGAGGCGGAAGCATGGGACACGTAAAGTACATCGGAGCCGGTGAGGCCGCGGATTACCTGAACCTGACGGACCGGCGCGTGACGGGACTCTGCCGGTCGGGTGAGATCAAGGACGCCGTGCGGGAAGGAAAAAAATGGATGATGCCCGAAGAGGAGGTAATCGCCTATGCAAGGAGCAGAAACACCCGGGGGAGAGAAGACTCTGCCGGGCTTCGGCCGTGCGCGGTCGGCAACACCTCCTACGTGGATGTCATCCGGGACTGCTATTACGTGGACAAAACCCTCCTTATAAAGGAGCTTGTCGATGACAAGAGCATGGTGACGCTCTTTACGCGGCCGCGCCGCTTCGGGAAGACGCTTGCGATGAGCATGCTGAAGACATTTTTCGAGAGGACGGAGGAGGATACAGCCCTTTATTTTAAAGATAAGAAGATCTGGTCCTGCGGCAAAAAATACAGGGAGCTGCAGGGAAAGTTTCCGGTCATTTTCCTCTCGTTCAAGGACGTGAAATACAACAACTGGGCGGATTCGATGGAAGCCATCCGGCTCGTGCTGCGGGATGAATTCCGGCGGCACAGTGAGCTTGAACACTCCGAAAAGCTCGACGGGGCGGACCGCGACTTCTACCAGCGGATGGTCAGGGGAACGCTGAGTTCGGTCGAGTACAGCCGGTCCCTGCTCTATCTGACAAAAATGCTGGCCGCTCACTGCGGGGAGCAGGTTATCATTTTAATTGATGAGTACGATACGCCGATCCAGCAGGGATTTATCAAGGGATTCTATGAAGATGTCATCACGTTCATGCGGAATTTCCTCTCCGGGGGCCTCAAGGACAATGATGAGCTTCTGTTCGGCGTTCTGACGGGAATTCTGAGAGTCTCCAAGGAGAACCTCTTCAGCGGGCTCAACAATCTCTCGGTCAACACGGTGCTCGATACGAAGTACAGCGACTGCTTCGGTTTTACGGAAAATGAAGTGCAGGGCATGGCTGACTACTACGGCAAGCCCGAAAAGATGGATGAGATCCGTGCATGGTATGACGGCTACCGCTTCGGCAGCAGGGAGATCTACAATCCCTGGTCGGTCTCGAGCTATTTTTATAATGACTGCACGGCAAAGAATTTCTGGGTCAACACAAGCGACAATGAAATCCTGAGGAATCTCATGGCAGCCATCACGCCGGAGCTTGCGGAGGAGCTCATTTCCCTGCTGCAGGGAAGGCGGGTTTCCACCCAGATCAACACGGAGGTGATCTACCCCGGAATCGCGGACGGGCCGGACGCGGTCTTCAGCTTCCTGCTTCTGGCGGGCTATCTCACGCCGGAGAGGGTTCCCGAGGAGACGGATATCGGCACATTTGCGGACCTTCGGCTCCCGAATCTGGAGGTGCGGCGGGTCTACAACACGGAGATCCTCTCCTGGATCAAGGGGCGGACCAGTCCGAATGCGGTTTCGCAGGTGGAGAAGGCCATTTACTTGAACGACGCCGAGCGCCTTAAGGAAGCTCTCAGAAATTATATGCTCACGTGCGCAAGCAGCTTTGACGGGGCGGCCGAAGGCTTTTATCACGGAATGGTGCTGGGACTTGTGGCCTCGCTCTCGTCAAGATATTATATCCGTTCGAACCGGGAGTCCGGGGAGGGACGGTTCGACCTTCAGCTCGAGCCGAAGCAGAAGAGCCTGCCGGGAGTCATCATGGAGTTCAAGGCCGCGGGGGCAAAGGATGCGGGCCGCCTGCCGGAGCTCGCAGAGAAGGCGCTCAGGCAGATCGAAGACCATGCCTACAAGACGGAGATGCAGCAGAGGGGCATTGAGAAGATCGTGTGCTACGGGGCTGCATTTTCAGGCAAGAAGGTTGAGATACGAGTGGGGTGAAAATGAAGACATACAAAGGCTTCGCCCTCTATGACCAAAGCCACATCACCTGGCTCCTCGTGCTCGCCTGCGCCGCGGCAGCGGTGCTCATCGCCGGGCGGAAGGGCGGAAAGCTGCGTGAGAACCTGAAGACGGGAACCGTTCTGGCCGCGCTCACGGGCCAGCTCATCGTGGGGACCTCCCGCGTGCTGGACGGAACCTACGGGCTCGATACGCTGCCGCTCCACGTCTGCGCATTTGCCTGCTACGGGAGC
Source organism: uncultured Eubacteriales bacterium (assembly GCA_900317515.1). GTDB lineage: Bacteria > Bacillota > Clostridia > Lachnospirales > Lachnospiraceae > Chordicoccus. The sequence goes on along the minus strand of ONHA01000015.1, from coordinate 45,510 downwards.
GTTCTGCACCGATTCGCGTCTTTAAAATGGGGTCCCTGGCCGCGCCTTACTCAGATCTTCTTCTACCCGATGCTGCCGGGGGCCGTCTGCGCTCTCTTGAGTCCGGACTGGACCCCCTACGATGTGCTCTCGCCGGTCAGTATAGGAGCGTTTCTGGTACACGCGTCGATCCCGACCTATATCCTCCTCAGCATGGAGGAGGGCAGCATCCGCCCGGATATCCGAAAAAGCTGGGTGCCGGTCATCTTTATTGTTCTTTATGCGGCGGTTATGCTGCCGTTTGATCTTCATTTTAAAATGAACTACGGGTTCCTGCAGCTTCCGGTGCCGGGGTCGCCGCTCATGCTGATCGCGGACATCTTCGGGACGGGCAGGGGGTACCTGGTCGGATACATGCTCGGGTATGTATTTCTGATGCTGCTCCTCTATGGGGTGTATTATGTGGTTCGCGCGGCGGCGCGGGGAAGGAAATGATATGGAAGTCAAAATCACACAGGCAGATGCATCGACCTGGATCTTCGACGAGGCAGGGGTTCGTTTCTTTCTCCTTGCCGGAACGGAAAGAGCGCTGCTCATCGACAGCGGCATGATGACCCGCAATGCGAAGGAGCTTGCGGAGAGTCTGACAAAACTCCCGCTTGCGCTTCTCAACACCCACGCCGATCCGGACCATATCGGGAGCAACCGGGAGTTTGACAGGTTCTACATGCACCCGGCGGAGGCCTCGAATTATTACAAGAGCCGCGGAGAGAGCGGGGAATTTGTTCCGGTCTGGGACGGGGAAGTGATTGATCTCGGGGAACGGCCGCTCCGCATCATCGGGCTTCCCGGGCACACACCGGGGAGTATCGCGGTGCTGGATGAGAAGAACCGCAGGATTTTTACCGGGGATCCGGTGCAGGACGGGCGGATTTTCATGTTCGGGATTCAGAGAGAGATGCACGCCTACATGCACAGCTTAAAACGCCTTGATACTTTTGCGGATCGGTTTGACGAGATCTATCCGTGCCACGGCAGCTGCCCGGTCTATCCGCCGCTCATCATGGAACTCTATGAGGCAGCAGGGAAGGTCCTTTCCGGGGAAATTCTGGGAAGAGATGAAGAAGTCCACGGGATGCCGATAACTGCGTATGAGGCGGGGCCGGCGGTATTTCTGTGTGATCGAAAGGTGTGAATAAGGAGGTTCTCATGGAATTCAAGACATCGAACGAAAAGATCTGGCTCGAAGACGAAAACGGCGCGGCAATCGCGTTCGTCGATTTCCCGGAATTCGAACCCGGAAAAGTTGAGGTGACCCACACCGTCGTCGACCCCTCGCTCCGCGGGCAGGGAGTGGCCGGAAAGCTCATGGAAGCGCTGGCAAAGAAGCTCGCGGCGGACGGCCGAAAAGCCACGCTCACCTGCTCCTACGCGGTGAGATGGTTTGCGAAGCATCCGGAGCTTGATCACCTGCTGATCGACCCGGAGGAGGAGAAGAAGAGGGCTGCCGAACTTGCGGGGGATGCCTGCGGGATTCCGCGGCACAGGAAATAATCGGAATAGCTTTCCGTAACTGAAAACGATTTCCATAAAATGCACTGCAAGTCATGCCGGCCTGCAGTGCATCTTGTTTTGGGAGGGTTTCATTTTCCGCAGTTCCCTGATAAAATAAAAGTGCGATGGAAAGGAGGTGCCGCATGAAATTCCGAATCGACGTCCCGGAGGAAGAGTACGAGGGCGTGAGAGACTATCTGAAAGAGCGCGGCGTCGAACTTTCCGAGGATGCGGACTATGTGGTCACGGGAGCGTCGCGGTACCCGACGTTTCTGACCGTGAAGAGCCGGGAGGGAGAGCGGGCCCGTATCAGGACGGACGAGGTGATCTTCATTGAGGCATTCGGGAAGGAGATCGAGGTCCATACGGCGGAGGGAACCTTCCTTGCCGGGGAGCGCATGTATCAGCTGGAGGAGGGGCTTAACCCGAAAGAGTTCCTGCGCGTGAGCAAGTCCGTGATCATCGCAAGGGGGCATGTGAAGAAGATCCGGCCGACCCTGTCCATGAAATATATCCTGACGATGACAAACGGAACGCTCGTGGACGTCACGAGAAGCTACTACAGCGATTTTCGAAGATTTTTCGGTTTTTAGGAGGTGAATGCGATGTCGATTATCGGAAGCTATATCGTTATCATGCTTGTGTGCGCGGGCGTGGTCATCGCCGTGAGCGTGTTCGCCTACAACAGGAGGCTCGATAAGATCGCCAGAGGGGAGGCGCGGGATACGCACAGCGCGATCCCGGAACCGAAGGACACCGTGGCCGGCATCTACCGGGTACTTCTCATGGGTCTCGTCGTGGTGTGCCTTGTAAATACAGGGACCGCCAACGGATTGCTCATGAGCATGCAGAACAGAATAAATGATCTCGAGACGCGTGAGCGGGAGACTTCTTATGAGGTGTTAAGGCTCAGGGAGGAGCTTGCGAAAAATGAAACCCTCCTCACAGACGTAACCTGGGAAGTCTCCAATCCGGATCTTGAGGCGTGTACGGCGGATGTCGATGTCGCGGTCACGCTCAGGGAGTTTTCGAAAGATACGGAAGTTTTCCTAAACATTAACGGAGAGGCGGTCGCGCTTGCCGGCAGCGGCGCGGGAGGCTTTCACGGGAAGTTCACCGCGGAGCTCTTCAAGGCGTATTCGGGGACCTCGGTTTCGGTTGTCGAAGGCGGCGTCACGCGGACGGAGGAGGTCTATGATTTCCCGGAATACTTCTTCTGGGATTACCTGCCGATGCCGGCCGTGGCCTTCAATTTGACGTCGTCCGAATCCTTCGCGAAAATGAAATGCGAGGGTTCCTACACCTTGAACATTGATCACAAGGAAGAGATCGAGTCCGTGACGGTGACCTACATGACGGGCGGCAAGGAACTCGCATCCGTTGACGCGACGAAAGAGGCTCTGAATGGGACTGAAATCGAGCTGCCAAAGGATCTTGCGCTTGAGCAGGACCTGACCTTCCGAATTGACGTTGCGGCAAAGTCAGGGTTTGCGATCTCGCAGAAGATGCTTGTGATCTTCGAGGAGAGGCAGGCGGAGAAGGAGGACGCGGAGTTTCTCAGGATCTTCGGGAAGGACGGAGAACTTGTCTGGGAGGACACTGCGTACTCGAAGTTCCGGGAGGCTGCGGAGGCGGCCGGGGATTCGGGGGCTTGAATTGCCCCTGGTTTTTGTTATCTCTTTACTTTTTTCGGGCGGGAAGTTATTATGGATGGAAGAGGAGGAGAGATGTGATTATGAAGTTAAAAAAGATCAACGCGGCCCTGGGACTTCTGTCCATTGTTTTCATGCTCCTGCACATGGGCTACACGGTGTATGCGTACCTTGCATTCTACTACAACCCGTTCCTTAAGAACCTGTTCGCCGTGCCCTTCATGGTGCTGGTCTGCCTGCATGCGGTCTTAGGCATGATGACGGTCTTCACCCAGGCGGACGGGACAAGGCTGGATCTCTACCCGAAGAAAAATATGGGAACGATCCTGCAGAGGCTTTCCGCGGCTCTTATTTTCCCGCTGCTGATCCTGCATATCAATACATTTTCCATGATGAAGGGGGCGGCAGAGAAAGGACAGGTTCCGTTCATCCTGATTTTCATCCTTGCCGAACTTCTCTTTTTTGCCGTTGTGGTCACCCATGTGGCGGTCTCGTTTACGAAAGGGCTGGTCACGCTGGGGCTCCTCTCGGCCAGAGAGACACAGAAGAAGCTGGACAAGATCGTGTATGTGCTCGGCGCCGTGTTCTACGTGATCGCGGTTTTTGCGGTCGTGAAGGTGCAGATCGCCATGTTTATCGTGGGCTAAGGAGGATAAATGAAAGACGCAATCATTATAGGAAGCGGCATCGCCGGCATGGCCTGCGCGGTGAAGCTTGCGGAGGAGGGCGTCCAGGTTGTCCTGGTCTCGCCGTTTCCGTCCGAGCGGTCTCAGTCCGTGATGGCGGCCGGCGGAATCAACGCGGTCCTTGCCGACTGTGAGCCCGGGGATTCGGTGGAATGCCACATAAAGGATACAATGGACGGCGGATGCGGAATCGCCGGTAAGGAGGCTGTCGCCGGCCTTTGCGAGAACGCGGAGGAGATCATCCGTTATCTCGAGAAAATCGGGACGGTTTTTTCCGTGGACGAGGACGGACATCCGGCAAGGAGAGCCTTCGGCGGCCAGTCCTTCAAGAGGACCTGCTACTGCGGCTCGGCGACCGGCAAGCAGATTGTCTCGGCCCTGGTCATGGAGGTCCGAAGACTGGAAGGCGCCGGCATGATCCGGCGCAGGCTGTGGAGCTGCTTTCACTCGGCGCTCATTAAGGACGGTGTCTGCTACGGAGCCCTGCTCTTTGACGAGACGACCGGAAAGATCGAGGCGGAGTACGCCGATGCGCTTGTCATGGCGGTCGGCGGCCAGAACGCTCTTTTCGGGAAGACGACCGGCTCTACCCAGTGCGACGGCTACGCGGCCGGCCGGCTCTTCCGCCAGGGTGTCGACCTGAAGAATCTGGAGTTCATCCAGTATCATCCGACGACGCTGGAGACTGCCCAGAAGAAAATGCTGGTCTCCGAGGCAGTCCGCGGCGAGGGCGGAAGACTGTTTTACCTGGAAAACGGGAAGAGAGTCTATTTTATGGAAGAAAAATACGGCCCCCGCGGAAACCTCATGACCCGCGACGTGGTGAGCCGCGAGATCGAGGCGACGGGAAAGGATGTCTTCCTCGATATCTCCTTCCTGGGCGCCAGGGAGATCGGGCGCAGGATCCCGGAGGTGCGGGATCTGTGCCGGAAATACAGGGGGATTGACATCACCCGGGAGCCGATCCCGGTGAGCCCGTCCGTCCATTTCTTTATGGGCGGGATTGCGGTGCGCCTGAATCACGAGACCAACATCGAGAACCTGTTTGCGGTGGGAGAGTGCGCCTCCATCTATCACGGGGCCAACCGGCTCGGCGGGAACTCCCTGCTGGCCGCGCTCTACGGCGGCCGGGTCGCCGCGAGCGTGATCGCGGAGAGGCCGTCGCCTGCGGGAAAGAGGCCTGATTTCACGGCACTGACCGATGCTGAAAATGAAAAGCTAAGGAACCTCCGGGCCTCCAAAAGTCCATTCCCAGTCATGTACATCCGGGATATGGCGGCGGAGACCATGAACCGGGAGCTCGGTATCGTCCGGGACGAAGAGTCCCTCATGCGGGGGCTCACCGATATGGACTATTACCTCTCCATCGCGGAGCGGATCGCGTACGACAGCAGCGTCATGATGTACGCCAACTACTCGCTGACGGGGATCCTGACGCTGGCGAGGGCGACGCTCACAAGTGCGCTGGCGCGCAGGGAGAGCCGCGGTTCTCATTTCAGAAAAGATTATCCGGCAGCGAATGAGAGCATGGCGTACGGGTCCGTCATCTCTTTTGACAACGGCAAATACCGGGTGTGGCTTGACAGGGAGAAGTTCTATGAAAGTTAAGATACAAAGGCAGCAGTCGCCCGTTTCGGAGCCTTACTGGGAGACATTTGACGCGGATGTCCCCGGGGACATGTCGATCGCGGGGCTGATCGACCACCTGAATTACCGGGATGATATTCTGGACGAGAACGGGCGAAAGACGACCAGGATCGGCTGGGAGTGCTCGTGCCTCCAGGGTATCTGCGGCTCCTGCGCGATGGTGATCAATGAGGTTCCCGCACTCGCCTGCGAGACGTTCGTGAAGGACCTTAAAGGGGATGAGATCACGATCAGGCCCTTAAGAAAATTCCCCGTGATCCACGATCTTCTGGTCGACCGGTCGGTCATCCACGAGAATCTCAAGAAGATGAACATCTTCATCAGGGAGTATCAGCCGGAAGATCAGGGGAGAGCGTCGCGGAAGGAGAGGGAGCATTCGCTCCAGTACACGGCGGCGAAGTGCCTTAAGTGCGGCCTTTGCCTTGAGGTGTGCCCGAATTATACGAACGGGAAGAACTTTTTCGGCGCCATTTTTGCAAATGACTGCTATCTTGTGGCATCCCGAAACCGCAGCAAGGCGGAGAATATCAGGGAGGCCTATGGGGAGCATTTCGGGAGGGGCTGCTCCAAGGCATTTTCCTGCATGGATGTGTGCCCGATGGAGATCCCGACGATCGCATCCATGGCCAGAATGAATCGAAAATAAAGAGGAGAACATAGTATGAAAACAGATGTGATTGTGATCTACAGTGACGGAAGTGAGATGGAGGAGGCGCTTGTCCAGGCAGAGAAAACCGCGCAGTACAAGGGGCTTTCCCACAAGGCAGCGCTGCACCTGCGCCTTCTGACCGAGGAGATGCTGGGCATGATGCGGTCGATCACCGGCAATGTGAAGGGGCGTTTCTGGATCGAGGATGAGAAGGGTGCCTTCCAGCTGCACCTTAAGGTGAAGACCTTTGTCGATTTCGAGAAGCGCGAGCAGCTGCTCAAGGCCTCGACGAGCGGAAAAAATGAAGCAGCCCGGGGAATTATGGGAAAGATCAGGACATTTTTCGATCCGCTGGATGGTCTTCAGGTCCCGTACAACTCCTCGCCGGACGGGACGTCGGCTGATTTTATCTGGTCGATGAGAGCCTATGAGCAGACCGTGCAGAACCAGCTCGATGCGCAGGAAGCCGGAGCGAAGGAGGCCTGGGACGAGCTGGAGCGCTCCGTCGTCAATCATCTGGCGGACGACGTCAAGGTGTACATCCAGGGACGTGATGTGGAGATGGTCATCATTAAGAAGATGGAAGAATAAAGAGGCAGACATCGGTGGACGGAAGAAAAGCGGCCGCAGGCCCGGTACTCTTAAAAGCACCGGCCGCGGCCTTATGTGTGTGCGGAGATAAGAAAAAGGCAGAGAGCCCCTATCCGGTCATTCTTAAAGGGACGCCGGAAGAAGCGGGAATCCGGGAGGAGGCGCTTTCTTTCATTTCCGATATCATAGAGACGGATATAAAGAACGGGTTTACGAGCGCCCAGCTTGCCGTGATCAGAAACGGGAGGCTCGTGTATGAAAACGCCTGGGGCAGGACCAACTCCTTCCATAAGGACGGCACGCCCGATACGGACAGCGCTCCCGTCACGACGGACACGCTCTATGACCTCGCCTCGGTGACGAAAATGTTCTCGGTCAACTATGCGCTGCAAAAGCTTTTCACGGACGGCAAGGTGTGTCTTGACGCAAAAATCACGGAGTTCCTCGGAGAGGTGTTCGTGACGGAGACAATGGAAAATAAGAAGCTGCCGGGAACCGGCCTTGAGACGCTCAAAGCCTGGAAGGCAGGGCTGACCATACGGGATCTTCTGTGCCATGAGGGCGGACTTCCGGCAAGTCCCCGCTGTCAGGCGCCCTACATATATAAACCGACCCTTGCCGATGGCGAGACCTACGAGGCGAATCCGCTCTATGTCGGCTGCGGCGCGGATGAGGCGACCAGGCAGGCGGTGATCAAAATGATCATGAAGACACCTCCCGATTATGAGCCCGGAACGAAGACCGTCTACTCGGATCTTGACTACATAATCCTGGGCCTTATCGTGGAGAAGATCACCGGACAGGGGCTTGACGCGTACCTTAAGGAAAATTTTTTTGAGCCGATGGGCCTTACCCGCATCACCTACAGGCCGCTCGACAACGGATTCTCAAAGGACGACTGTGCCGCGACCGAGCTGAACGGGAACACCAGAGACGGGCTGATTCCCATTAACGGGTTTCGGAGAGACACGATTCAGGGGGAAGTGCACGACGAGATGGCCTACTACTGCATGGCGGGCGTCTCCGGGCATGCGGGCCTCTTTTCGAATGCGGGCGACCTCGCGAAGCTGGCCTCTGTGATGCTCTCGGGAGGGTACGGAGAAAACCGGTTCTTCTCGCGGGAGGCGATCGACATATTCACCGCACCGAAGTCGGAGCGCGAGGCAGAATGGGGCCTCGGCTGGTGGCGGCAGGGCGGCAATATGCGGACAAAGTACTTCGGGCCCCAGGCAGGACCCGGTACAATCGGCCATCAGGGGTGGACCGGCACGCTGGTCATGATCGATCCGGAAAAGAATCTGGTCATAGCCTATCTTACCAACAAGATCAATTCGCCCGTTACGGACAACAAAGCGGACGGGAACAAGTTCAACGGAAACTGGTACACTTCAGCTTCCCCTGGCTTTGTGCCCCGGATCCTCTATGTGGGAATGGACAGTGACGAGGATATATCCGGTCAGCTGCTCGATCTTGCGAAGAACATGGCGGCGGAGAGCCTGAAGCTTCTTCCGGAAGGAGTTTCGGCCGAGAGCGATCATCCCGCCGCAAGGAACGCACGAAGCAAGAAGCAGGTGTTTGAAAAAATGGCGGGACAGGCGGGAAAATGAGGCGTCTCATTTGGTAATTATTCAATTTGACGCGGGGCTTTGAATGGTCTATAATAAATTAGTTCGCGTGCTTATATGAGGACAGGGAACAGCAGGTATGTATATTATAATCTGTAATTTGTGAGGCAGGTATCTATGTCAGAAGAACAAAAGGATTCCCTTTTGGAAACAGATATTCCGGAGACCGGGGAGACGGACGATTTTTATTTTGATGAAGTCGATACGAACGAACCGGACAGTTTTGAGCCGGGAGAAAACGAACCGGAAAATTTCCTCAAGATCCCGGAAAGCTTTTTCGATGAACCGGATGATTTCAATGAAGAGCCGGATGATTCAACGGATGAGGCGGACGATTTTCTGGATGAAGCGGACGATCCTTACGAAGAACCGGACGAAGCCTTCATGGAATATGATGAGGACGAGGAAGAAGAGGACGAAGATGACGGGGATGAACGTTCCCGCAGCATAATGGATTACATCGCTGCGGTCAAGGGCCCGAAGGAGAAGGCACCACGGAAACCGTGGCAGACGGGCATTCTGGTCGCCTGCTTTGTGGCCGTGGTAGTCCTGGTCTCTCTGGCCGGTGTTTACATCGGCATTGCCGACGACTACAAGACGCGCTACCTCCCCGGAACGACGATCAATGGCGTTGACGTCAGTGAGGGTACGCCTGCCGATTTCGAGGATTACATCCGCGTCGGAGCGGAAGTCTACTCCATCGATCTCACGTTCAGGGATTCCACGGAGACGATCGACGGCACCCAGTTCGATTACCACTATGTCTCGAGCGGAGAGGCGCAGAAGATCCTCGAGGAGCAGAATATCTACGACTGGGGTCTTACCAAATTCGGAAAGACCTATGAGTACAAGATCTCCTGGTCGACGGATTACGACAGGGAGCTCTTACGAAATGTCGTGGCCTCCCTCCCGGAACTTCAGCCGGAGAACGAGACGGCTCCCCAGAATGCGTATCTCAATCTGAATGAGGATCTGACATTTTCCATCGTACCGGAGGTACAGGGCAACTTCGTCTTCAACGAGCCGGTCATCAACACCGTGCTTGACGCGGTCGAGGACAGGCAGGCATCGGTAGATTTCACCGCCATGAGCGGCATCTACGACGCACCGGTCGTCTATGCGGACAACCCGGACCTCAACTGGGAGCTTGAGAACCTCAACGGCTTCCTCTCAACGAGCGTCACCTACACGCTCTCAAACGGTGAGACAAGAACGCTGGACCGCGACGATCTGGTCAGCTGGATCACGCGGGATGACAACGGATACTACCATGTGGAGGAGTCCGTGGTCAGAGAGAAGACGAAGGCGTTTGTGGCCGAGATGGCCGCGGCGGTCTATGCGGAGTACGATGAGGTTCCGTTCAATTCGACGAATCACGGTACCATCTGGTTCGACAATGCGGGCACCTACGCGGTTATCCTGGATGAAGCCACGGAATCCGAGGCTCTCTTCAACAATATCTGGAACCACGAGTCCTCTGAAAGGGCTCCGGTCTACATCCGGAACGATACCGAGAAGGGCTTCGACATGGGCGGCTCCTATGTCGAGGTAGATATGTCGATGCAGCATGTATACATGTATCAGAACCATGAGCTCGTCTTCGACGCGCCGTGCGTCTCGGGGACCTTCTACCATGCCGGCTACCGGACACCGATCGGTATTCATAAGCTGAACGGAAAGATGGAAGACGCCACCCTGTACGGGCCGAAGAAGAAAGACGGAACCTATGAATATATTGCGGAGGTGGAATACTGGATGCCGTTCACGGGCAGCTGCGGTTTCCACGATGCCCAGTGGCGTACGGAGGACCAGTTCGGCAGCGGCCAGTACCTCTACGACGGGTCTCACGGCTGCATCAACCTCTCGCTGGACAAGGCAAGGGAGCTCTACGAGAAGATTTACGTCGGAATTCCGGTCGTCGTCCACTACAGGACGGATTGATGCCTTCGGGATGTAAAAGGAGGCCTTCATGAAAAAATGCGTGATCGTCGGAGGAGCCGATATCAGAGATTACGGGCGGATACGGGAGCTTTTGACGGAGGAGATGGTTTTCATTTTCTGCGACAGCGGCCTTCGGCACATGGAAGCCCTGGGGCGGAAGCCGGACCTCATCGTCGGAGACTTTGATTCCCACGTAAACCCGCACATGGATGTTGAGACCATCGTGCTTCCGCACGTGAAGGACGACACCGATACGGTGTTTGCGGTCAAGGAGGCTCTGCGGCGCGGGTTTGAGGAGTTTCTGCTCATCGGCGTCGTGGGCGGCCGGCTCGACCACACCCTCGGCAATGTGGCGATCCTTCTCATGCTGGATTCCGCCGGGAAAAAGGCTGTCATCGCGGATGACTTCTCCGACATGGAGATCGTTTCCCGGGAGAGAGCATTGATTCCCGACAGGTATTCCTACTTCTCGCTCCTTAACATCACGGGAACCGCGAAGGGCGTGACAATCAGGAACGCACTGTATCCGCTCTCCGATGCCGAGATCACCTGCGAGTACCCGATCGGCGTGAGCAATGAGGTTCTGCCGGGAAAGACGGCGGAGGTGACGGTAAAGGAAGGGCGGCTGCTCATCATAAAAGTCTTAAAGGAAGGATAAAGAGATGAAGAAAGTATTTGGAACCATTACGGCTTTGGCTTTAACGGCTTCGCTTCTCGCCGGCTGCGGCGGAGCGTCCGGAAACAGCACAGGCAGCACCGCTCCGGCTCAGGGCGCGGCTGAATCGACTGCGGCGGCAGCTCCGGCAGCTGTGGCGGCGGAGGACGGTCTTGTCCGCACGGCGGTGCTCTATGATATCTCCACGATGGATGTGGCGGAGACCTCCGACAACTATCTCATCCCGATGAACGTTTTCGACCGTCTCTTCGAGACCAGAAACGTGGGCGGGACGGCGGAAGTCGTGAAGAGCCTCTGCGAGGACTACACGGTCAGCGAGGACGGCCTCACCTATGATTTCACGATCAAAAGCGGTGTTGTCTTCTCCAACGGCAGCGAGCTGACCGCGTCCGATGTGAAGTACACATTTGAGAGACTGCTCAGGATCAATCATGAAAATACAGACATCGCCCGGGAGGTCGTCGGCGGCGAAGCCCTGGCGAACGGCGAGGCGGATTCCCTCGAAGGCATCAGCGTGAAGGATGATACGCATCTCACGGTCACGCTGGAAAAGCCGAACGCAGGCTTCCTCGCGGAGCTCTCCAGTGCGGCCATGGGTATCGTGGACGCGGAGACGATGGAGAAGGTGAGCGGCTTCGGCAAGGAGCCGGCCGACACGATCGGCTCGGGTCCGTACATCGTTACTGAGTGGGTCGCAAATGACCACTACACACTGGTTTACAACGACAAGTACTGGGGTGCTGAGCCGAGCGTCAAGAAGCTGATCGTCAGCATCGTTCCGGATGCGAACACCCAGAACCTGATGTTCCAGAACGGCGAGCTTGACCTCATCGACCTCCAGAACCTGGACAGCGCGATCGTGCAGTCTTCCTATGCGGAAGCCTACAAGGACCAGATCGTCAGCACCCCGAAGGTCGGCATGACCTACCTTGTGCTGAACAACGCCCATGAGTACCTGAAGGACGTCAATGTCCGCAAGGCGATCGGCATGGCAATCAACGTCGACGTGCTCATCGACAATCTCTACTCCGGAAATGCGGTCAGAGAGAACGGTATCATCCCCACCGGCTGCTGGGGCCACAATGACAGCCTGGAAGGCATGAAGTACGATCCGGCTGCAGCCAAGGAACTGCTTGCAAAGTCCGGCTACACGGACGGCCAGATCACGTTTGAGCTCGCCCTGGATTCCTCGGCCAACAGCACGATCCAGCTGGTCTATGAGTCCATCAGACAGTCCCTTAATGAGATCGGCATCAAGGCCGAGGTCAAGAGCTATGACCAGTCCGTATGGCTGGATCTCCGCAAGAGCGGTGAGATGGATTCGTTTGTTGCCCGCTGGGGCATGGATTACAACGATCCGGCCAACATCATGGCGACCTTCTTCGGCGGCGAGTCCCAGACCAAATCGCGCAGCATCAACTATCCAGATACGGAGACCATGGCAAGGGTTGCGGCCGCTTCCTCCATCGTCGACGATGCCGAGCGCATGACCGAATACCAGAATCTTGAGAAGAAGCTGATCGGCGAAGACGCAGCCTGGATCCCGCTCTACACGGAGCTTCACCAGTACTGCATCGGAAGCCGTGTCGCTTCCTTCACACCGCAGTGGGCAGGCTTCTCCGATTTCTATGCCTCCGATGTGGTTCTGAAGTAATAAAAATGCATTGATATAAGGCTCTCTGAAGGGCAGCTTCAGGGAGCCGTATGTATACCTTGGAGAATTCAGATGACACGCAGTATATTACAGAGGCTGATTCAGGCGGTCGGCGTGCTTCTGGGGGTGGCGCTTCTCATTTTCTTCATGCTGCGTATCGTTCCCGGAAACCCGATCCTGACACTGATGGGGGAACATGCCGACCAGGCCACCATTGACCGGATGACGGCCGAGCTGGGCCTGGACCAGCCGCCGCTCACCCAGTTTATAAGATATGTCGCGGGAGCCGTGAGAGGTGATTTCGGGACCAGCTACACGCTGGGGCGGCCCGTATCCTCCCTCATTGGTGCGGCTTTCGGAAACACGCTGAAGCTGGCGATCATGGCGGCTTTATTTGCATGGATCGTCGGAATCGTCTGCGGCGTGATCGCCGCCGTGAAGAAAAACGGCATACCGGACCGGATCTTCATGGGACTTTCCCTGTTCGGCGTCTCGATGCCGGTCTTTATGGTCGCCATGATCCTGCAGTATGTCTTCGCCTTCTATCTGCACTGGCTGCCGATATCGGGCGGCGACAACTGGAAATGCTACATACTGCCCGCAATCGCTCTCGGATGGAATTCCGCCGGGAGTGTTTCGCGTCTTGTCCGGTCGACGCTGATCGAGATCCTCGGGGAGGACTATATCGACACCGCGAGGGCCAAGGGCAGGGGACGCATGGGGGTAATCGTGCTTCACGCTCTTCGGAACGCCATGCTGCCGGTCGTCACGATGATGGCGATCCAGCTCTCGAGCCTGCTCTCGGGCGCCGTCATCACGGAGACGATCTTCTCCATCAACGGGATCGGCCGGCTTGCGGTCCAGGCCATAAACGGCAGAGATATACCGCTTCTGCAGGGCACGGCCCTTTTCTCCACGTTCGTTGTGATCCTGGGCAGCCTTCTGGCGGACAGCCTCTACGGCGTGCTGGATCCGAGAACCGGAAAGGAGGCGTAAGTCATGCCCTTCGGAAGAAAAAAACAGTCTGAAGAGATCAGGGACATTCGGCTCAGAAGCCAGGCCGGCGAGGAGGAGAATGCAAGGACGATCATGCTGCGTCTCGTGAGGGAGAACAGGCTGGCGGCATTTTCCCTTGTACTCATCCTTCTTATCATGCTGGGGGCTATCTTTGCGCCGGTCCTCACACCTTACACATACGACGGCATGGATCTTATGAACCGCCTCTCGGGACCTTCGGCGGCCCATCTGCTGGGAACGGATGAGGGCGGCAGGGATATCCTGACCAGGCTTCTCTACGGTTCCCGCGTCTCCCTCTTCATCGGCGTGGTGCCGACCCTCCTTGCAATGGTGGTCGGGGCGGCGCTCGGCATGATCGCGGGTTACTACGGCGGAATCGCAGATATGCTGATCATGCGGCTTGCGGACATCATGCTGGCATTTCCGTCCATGCTCCTTGCGATGGTCATCATGTACATGCTGGGCGACGGGCTCGGCAATGTGATCCTGACCCTGGCACTGGTCAACTGGGCCAGCGTCGCCCGCATCGTCCGGTCGGAGACGCTGCAGCTCAAGGGAAATGAATACGTCGAGGCGGCCCGCGTAATCGGTGTGCCCCGGCCGGTTATCATCCTCAGGCACATCCTGCCCAACTGCCTGCCGACCTTTATCGTGCTCTTTACCCTGAATGTACCGTCCTCGATCCTGACGGAGAGCAGCTTAAGCTTCCTGGGTCTCGGCATACAGCCGCCGAGTGCTTCCTGGGGCCTCATGGTTAATGCGGGGAGACAGTTTCTGACCAACGCTCCGTGGCTGGCCTTCGCTCCGAGCGCGGCGATCATGCTGGTCGTGCTGGCCTTTAATTTCCTGGGGGACGGTCTTCGAGACGTGCTGGATCCGCATCAGAAGAAGGGGTAAACGGAAGAAGAGGTGCTTCATGGAAAATAAAATGACGCTCGAGGTCGATAACCTCAAAGTCAGTTTTTTTACGATGAACGGGGAAGTCAGGGCGGTCAACGATGTCTCGCTCAGGATCCCCGCCGGGAAGATCGTCGGCATCGTGGGTGAGTCCGGCTGCGGAAAGAGTATGACCGCCCGGGCAATCATGGGGCTTTTGAAGTACCCGGGGAAGGTCGTCGGAGGAGAGATCCGGCTGGATGGGCAGAATATTCTGCCTCTCTCCGAGCGCGAGAAATGCAGCATCAGAGGCTCCCGGATCTCCATGATCTTTCAGGAACCCATGACGAGTCTTAACCCGGTCATAAAGGTCGGAAAGCAGGTGGATGAGGCAGTCCTTCTTCACTCGAATGTGACGCGGAAGGAGGCAAAGCGCCGCACGATCGAGATATTCAGGGAGGTCGGCATCTCCGATCCGGAGAAGCGGTATGACTGCTATCCGCACCAGCTCTCGGGGGGACTCAGACAGCGCGTGATGATCGCCATGGCCATGATCATGAAGCCGGAGATCCTGATTGCCGACGAGCCGACCACGGCACTTGATGTCACGGTCGAGGCCCAGATCCTCCGCCTCATGAAAAAGCTGTGCGAAGGCGGGACCAGTATTCTCATGATCAGCCACAACCTGGGCGTCATCGCCCAGATCTGCGACTATGTGTATGTCATGTATGCCGGCAAGGTCGTGGAGGAGGCGGACACATTTACCTTATTCGACGATCCGCAGCACCCCTACACAAAGGGGCTTCTGAACGCGGTCTCATCGCTGCGGCGCGGCGGCGAAAGGCTGGATACGATTCCGGGTGTGGTCCCGAACCTGCTTTATCTGCCGGAGGGATGCGCATTTTCGCTCCGCTGCGGTGAATGCCGGAAGGAGTGCGGCGACGTCATGCCGGAGTATCGGGAGATTTCCCCGGGCCACAAGGTGCTCTGCACCTTTGCGGGGGAGCATTAATGGGAGGCATTGCTATGAGCCGAGTACTGCTTACAGGGAAGAATCTCACAAAGGAATTTCCTGCCGGCGGAAAAAAGAAAGTGCACGCCGTTTCGGATGTGTCTCTGGAGCTTTATGAAGGCGAGACGCTGGGACTTGTCGGAGAATCCGGCTGCGGAAAATCCACTCTGGGAAGGATGCTGATCCGCCTTATTGAGCCGACGGCCGGTGAGATCTCGGTGAGAGGCGAGACGGTCACCGGGCTTAAGGAGAGAGAGTTCAGGAAATACAGGCGGCAGCTGCAGATGATCTTTCAGGATCCGTATGCTTCCCTGAATCCGAGAATGACCGTGCGGGACCTGATCGCGGAGCCGCTTATCACCTACAAGGTCTGTCCGACGAAGGAGGCGACCACGGACCGTGTCCTTGAACTCATGAAGGCCGTGGGCATCCCGGGAGAATTTCTCTACCGCTATCCGCACCAGTTTTCCGGCGGACAGCGCCAGAGGATCGGCATCGCGAGGGCAATCGCCATCGATCCGTCCCTGATCGTCTGCGATGAGCCGGTCTCCGCCCTTGACGTTTCGGTCCAGAACCAGGTCCTGAACCTGCTCATGGACCTCAAAAAGGAGAGAGGACTCACATACCTTTTCATCAGTCATGATCTGTCGGTCGTCCGCCATATCTCGGACCGGGTCCTCATCATGTTCCTCGGAAAGGTGTGCGAGGTCGGCGCCGTGGAGGATGTCTACAGCGCTCCGATGCATCCCTACACGAGATTTCTCCTGAACGCGGTGCAGAAGCCGGATCCGCACAGCCGTAACGACAAGGCAGAGCTCCTTGCCGGGGAGATCCCGAGCGCGGTGGAACCACCGTCCGGCTGCCGTTTTCACACAAGATGCCCCTACGCCACGGAAAAATGCAAAGCGGAAGAACCTCCGCTGCGTGAGATCTACGGGCGCAAGGTGGCTTGTCATTTTCCTCTGCAGGCGCAGGAGCCCGCAGGACGTAAGTGAGACAGGAGTTGAGACCTACGAAACACTATAATATGATGGATTACTTAAACAAAGCCGCCTCGCGGACGATGAGCAGCCTGCCATTCAACGAGCTTGACAACCTGCTTCTGTCCTGCTTTGCCTATCTTCCCTTAAAGGGGATCGTCCCGGAGTTTCCGGGGCCGGCCCGGGAGGGGATCACGATCAGGGAGGCCGCAAAGCGGTTTTTCGCGGAGCACCCGGCCAGGGAGCTTCTGCGCGGCGACGTCTTCATGGTGCCGGTCTACCGGATGTTCAGCCGGATGGCAAAGTCGAGGCGCTTCGGTCACGCGGTCTTAAACAATCTGTTGGGGATCGACGATGATGAGCTCAGGGAACATTTCGGAGCCATTGAGATCAGGACCGGGGACGGCGTGCGGTATATTTCCTACCGGGGGAGCGACAGCTCGCTCGACGGCTGGAAGGAGTCATTTTCGATCGTATGCGGGACGATCCCGTCCGAGGTGAGGGCGGCGAATTACCTGAACGAGACGCAGCGGCGGGATGATGCACCGATCAGGACAGGCGGCCATTCCAAGGGCGGGCACCTTGCGGTGTTCGCGGCGGCCAACTGTGAGCCGGAGATCGCAAACCGCATCGTAAGAGTCTACAGCAACGAGGCGCCCGGCTTCCTTCGGGGCGTCTATGAGACCGAGGGCTTCCTCAGGATAAAGGACCGTATCAGCCGCTACATCGTCGAGTCCTCGGTGATCGGGCAGGTCCTTGATTTTATGAAGGATCCGGTCATCGTAAAGAGCTCGGCGAAAGGCTTTCTGCAGCACGACGCGTTTACGTGGAATGTCGATCTGAAGAAGAGCATGTTCATGCTGGCGAACAGCACGGATAAAAAATCCAGGCGGTTTAAGAAGGCCTTTGACGAATGGATCGAGGATATCTCCGTCGGAGACAGAAAAATACTGATCAATGACATTTTCTATGCGCTGGAACGGAGGAAACTGCAGAGCTTCACCCAGAAAAAAGGCGTATTTCTTACCGTCTTATACCTGATTCTTGATTTTCCGAAATATCATCGGTCTACGAGGGATGCGGTATTTCTTCTTGCGAACAGGTATCTGACGGGCGAAGCATAATACACTAAAGAGGAGATTAGCTGTGAATACGATCACCATAGGAATTGCGGGCGGCACGGGATCAGGAAAATCGACCTTTACAAACCGGCTCAAACGGTATTTCGGCGACCGGATCTCGGTTCTCTATCATGACAACTACTACAAAAGGCAGGATGATATACCCTTTGAGGAGCGCGTGAAGGTGAATTACGACCATCCGGACGCGCTGGAGACCGACCTCTTCGTGGAGCATCTCCGGGCGCTCAAGAACGGTCAGACGATCCTCTGCCCGGTCTATGACTACACGGTTCATAACCGGTCGGACAAGGTCATCGAGATCAAGCCGAGCCGGATTATTCTGGTGGAGGGGATTCTGGTCCTCTATGACCCGAGGGTGAGGGACCTTCTCGACATCAAGGTGTATGTGGAGGCGGATGCGGATGAGCGCATCCTCCGGCGCGTGCTGCGCGACGTCGAGGAGCGCGGGCGCGATCTAAGGGGCATCATCAACCAGTACCTCACTACGGTAAAGCCCATGCACTACCTGTACGTCGATCCGACCCGCGCGAAGGCGGACATCGTCATCAACAGCGGCATGAATGATGTGGCCTATGATCTGTTCCGGCAGAAGATTGAAGCATTGCTCACGGAGGATATGGTTTGAAAATGATTATACCCGCTGCGGCGGGAGTGCTGTGCATCCTGTACGGGATGGTCGTGCTGAGCGTCGGCTCGGGCAGCAAATTCTACCTGGTCTGGATGGGGCTCGGCGTCCTCTTTTTCCTGCTGGCCGGCCTTATCCGGAGCGGTTTCCTTGAAAGACATATCAGATTTGACATTGTATGCGGGATCGTGGTTGCCGCGGGCATCATACTGCTCTGCATTTTAAACGGGGTGATCATGGCGCAGTTTCATGCTCCGGGAGAGCGCGGGCTCGACTATATCATCGTGCTCGGGGCCCAGGTGCACGAGAGCGGACCCAGCGTGGTCCTCAAGTACCGGCTGGATAAGGCCGCCGCGTACCTTGCTGAAAATGAAAACACGCGCTGCATTGTCTCAGGCGGCCAGGGGAGCAACGAGCCCTTTCCGGAAGCGGAGGGCATGTGCGATTATCTGGTCAGTCTCGGGATTGACGAAGCCCGGATCATAAAGGAAGACAGATCAAAGAATACGACGGAGAACATCGCCTTCAGCAAAGCGCTTATGGGTGAAGATTACGAGAGCGTCGGCATCGTGACCAACAATTTCCATGCTGCGAGAGCCCTTAAGCTGGGAGAGGCCGCGGGACTTAAGAATCCGTGCGCGATCGCGGCGGATTCAAACGTCACGTTCCTCCCGAACAATATGCTGCGGGAGTGCATCGCACTGGTGAAGGACTTTGTTTTTGGGAACCTTGGCTGAGTATCAGGAAAATGTATCCCTGGCGTCCGCAAGGCGGGCCTCAAACTGGGGCATGAACGGGGCCTCCGTGTCGTAGGGCTTCACGTAGAAGAGGCGCAGGAGGTAGACAGCCGCCTGCGACCGGTAGTCGGCTTCGGCGCGGGCGAGAAGGGTCTGCATTTCCCGCACGAAAGTGTGCCAGGTGAGCGTAAAGCGCTCATAGGAGACAATGTCCTCGTAACCCAGGTAGTTTTTGATGCGGACCTTCACCTGACCGGGTTTCTTGCAGGCCTCCGGGACGATGAAGTAGCCGAAGGTCCCGTCGCGGTACTCGCGGCCAAGGGGGAAGAGCCGGCAGAAGCCGGGACGAAATGCGTGTATGCGGCAGCGGCCGTCTGCGCCGAGGAAGGTGCAGCGGCTGCTTTTTTCTGTCATGAGAAGGTGGGGGATGACCAGACCGTCCTCCACATGGAGGCCGATGCTGGTATCCATGAGATCGTTCACGGTGCAGTGAAGATGCTTTGTGAGGAGATAGATGTCATAGGGGTCGAGATGGATCGTGTCGCCCATGCCGCGGCAGCATTCGCCGCAGCCTTCGCACTCGCGCGTGGAGACGCGGGCGAGGTCATTTGCACTTAAGAGACGGTTCATTGCGGTTCCTCGTTTTTTCTCTGATATTTGATCTGACTATCATACCACAATTTAAAAGAACATGTTATACTAATTGAAAAGGAGAGTGAATGATATGAAACTGGTTGTACAGGTATGCTCGGAGGCGAGCGTGGAAGTTGAGGGAAAAGTTGTGGGGGCCATCAAAAACGGGGCCTCGGTGCTGGTCGGAGTCGGTCAGGAGGACACGGAGGAAATTGCCGACAAGATGGTGAAGAAGATGCTGGCGCTCCGCATCTATCCGGACGAGAATGGGAAGACCAATCTTTCGCTGGCGGACACAAACGGGAGCCTGCTTGTCATTTCCCAGTTTACGCTGTACGCGGATGCGCGGAAGGGCAACAGGCCCAGCTTTGTGAAGGCAGGTGCGCCCGACAAGGCGGAGGCGCTCTATGAGCACATCATCGCGAAGTGCCGGGAGGCGGGCATCCACACGGAGCATGGTGTCTTCGGCGCGGAGATGCGGATCCGGCTCACCAACGAAGGTCCCTTCACGATGGTTCTTGATTCGGAGGAACTGTTCGCAAAGAAATAAGGGAGGTGCAGCATGATTGAAAAGGTCGCGGTGATCGTCATGGCTTTCATTTCCATGGGTTTTCTGTTTGGATGCGGGGGCTCAAAGAGCGCTCTCGACGGCACCTGGTATGAGCAGGCGTCCGAAAATGCGGACCGGATCGAGATCAGCGGAGGCCGTCTGCGCTACCTCTACGGCTTTGAGACGCCCGATCCGGTAGCCTACAGCGGGCGCTTCACCCTGAAGGATGACGGCAGCAGAAAACGGATCGAACTTGATAAAAACGCGGAGTTTTATGAGGAACTCTTCTACGATCCGGGGCAGGACATCATCGTCTCGGAGATGTTTGTTCTCGATTACGGGACCATGTCGCACGAGTTCAGACGGACTCCCTACGTGGCTCCGCCGGAACCGGTCTACGGGGAGAGGATCGACCTCTCCGACCCGGACGCCCCGAAGGAGATCCGCTGGGACGACGCCGCCCTGATCGAGATGAGCTTCTATGAGACGGTGGATTACAGTCACTATATGATGAGCACGGTTTTTCTGCCGAAGACCGGCCGGTATGAGTATGCGGTCAGGACGGAGAACGGCGTCCGCATGATCGCCTCGAACTTCTGCAGCGCGGAGATCCCGCTGCCGGAGGAAACCTGGGAGGAGCTTCGGGAGCTGGCGGACCGCTATCATCTCGCTGACCTGAACGGGCTCAATATCCGCACGGAGGACATGCCGGAGACCGTGGACGATTACACGGTCCGGATCACGTACGGGGACGGCGGTTCGTATTTCTCGACAGCCAACTGGAAGGATGTGCCGGGAGACTGGTTCAACTTCATGAAACTCGCCAACGAGTACCTCTACAAGGCGTTTATCGACGCGGGCTGGAACCAGGAGACCGGGGAGTACGAGCCCTGGATCCCGATGAAGCGCTTCGGCGAGGATCCGGAGAACAGGGAGGCCGCGCTGACGATCCCGGTCGAGGAGGATGTCAGGAAGAAGACCGACGAGGCGAGCGGCGAATACACCAAGGTCACAGTGGATCATTTCGTGACAGATGACCTGGAAAATGAAAACCTCGCCGCCGCCCTCGAAACACTGAATGAGCAGGCCCGCGAGCGGGGGGAGAAGGGCTTCGACGAGGCTTTCGGGAGGCTCACGAGCGGCCTCAAGGGGTATCGGAAGAAGAAAGACCAGGTTATCTTCAGCAGTCTCTGGACGGACATGCGGGTGACGCATGCGGATGATCTCCTGGTGACATTCATAATCGAGGACGGCGCCTGGGAGACCTTCGGTACGGACGGCCCCGAGAGCGAGTTCCGCTACTATGTTCTCGACGCAAAGAGCGGGAAGACCCTCACGGTCCCGGACCTTGTCACGGATCCGGAGCGGCTGGCAGGGATGTTTGAGGAGTATTTCAGGGGTTATACGAACGAGCGGTTCGAGGGGTATTTCCAGTCGGAAGCGTTCCTTCAGAAGCTTAAAGGGATGACCGTCGATCCGGAGCAGTACGGGAACCTCGATTTCCGGCTTTCGCCGAACGGACCGGTTTTCATTTTCAGCAAGAGGCTGTTCCCGGACTGCCCGATCGACCTCTTTACGGAGATGACGGTCCCCTACGAGGAGATCCAGGATATCATGAACGAGCAGTATGTAAAGGTGTGGTGAGATGAAGCAGAAACTGAAAGCAGTTAAAATGAAGGACATTGCCGCCTACAGGATCCCGCATAACCCGGTCTACAGCCCGGACGGTACGTATCTCGCGTTCGAGGTCATGCGGGCGGATCTTGAGAAAAATGAATACCACACGGACGTCTGGCTCTCCCGGAACGGGCAGGCGCGGCAGGTGACCTGGTCGATCGACGCGAACATCGTCCTCTGGGAGGATGACGACACGCTGATCATAAGGCGCGTGACGAAGAAGGAGGAGACCGGCGTGACCGAGCTCTTCAGGCTCTCCGTGCACGGCGGGGAGGCCGAGCCTTTCATGACGCTGCCGTTCGCGCTCCTTCAGATGAAGAAGATGGAGGGAGGCTACGCCGCGTCCATCCGCATCGACGCGGAGGATCCGGACGCGTGGAAGGACAAGCCTGAGGAACGAAAGAAGAAAGCCGAGGCAAAGAAGGAAGAGAAGGACTATCAGGTCGTCGACGAGCTTCCCTACTGGTTCAACGGGGCCGGCTTCACCAACAAGAAGCGGACGGCGCTCTTCTTTATTGCTCTGAAGGAGGGAAAGACGGTCATAAAACGTCTCACGGCTCCGTATTTTGATCTGGACAGCTTCTGCGTTGACGGGACGAAAATCTACTACGCGGGCGCTGTCAGGAAGGCGAAAATGTCCCTCACCAACAAGGTCTTCGTCTATGATACGGTGACGAAACGGTCTGAGGGGATCTACCGGAAGAATGATTTCTCCACGGGGCGTCTCTTTGTGATGGGCGGCCGGCTGTTCGGCCACGCCTCGGACATGAAGACCTACGGGGTAAACGAGACATCCAATATATGCCTCATCGGGGAGGATCGCATCGTGCCGGTCTATGTGCCGGAGGTCTCGCTCTACTCGAGCGTGATCGGGGACACCGCGGAGGGCGGCGTCTCGGAGTACGCGGACGGAAGCTCCTACCTTACGCTGGCGACGATCCGCGACCACAATGCGGTGTTTGCATTTTCCGAAGGGGAGACAGGCCTTGAGAAGAAGACCGTCTGGGAGATGGACGGTATGGCCTGCTCCATGGCGGGCTCGAAGGAGAAGATCGCGCTGGTTTTCCAGGATTGGAATCACGTTGCGGAAGTGTATGAGATGAACCGCGACGGGAGTGATTTTAAGAAGATCACCTGCCTGAACGATGAGGCGCTTATCGGCCGCTACATCGCGGAGCCGGTCCGGGTCGACTACAAGTCCTGCGGATACGATCTTCGGGGCTGGGTCCTTCTGCCGCAGGATTTCAGTGAGAAGAAGACCTATCCGGCGGTTCTGGATGTCCACGGAGGGCCGAGGTGTGCCTACGGGGAGACATTCTTCCATGAGATGCAGCTCTGGGCCGCAAGAGGGTTCGTGGTCTTCTTTACCAACATAAAGGGGTCGGACGGACGCGGGGACGCGTTTGCCGACATCAGAAACGACTACGGCGGAACAGACTTCCAGAACCTCATGGATTTCACGGATGAGGTGCTCATGAGATATCCGAATATCGATCAGAAGCGCGTGTGCGTGACCGGCGGAAGCTACGGCGGGTTCATGACCAACTGGATCATCGGGCACACGGACCGGTTTGTCTGCGCGGCCAGCCAGCGGTCGATCTCGAACTGGATCTCTTTCGGGTTCATGTCGGATATCGGAGGCTATTTCGGTCCGGACCAGAACGGCGCGAAGGGGATGTACGGGGCTAAGAATACGGAGATCCTGTGGAACCATTCGCCGCTCAAGTACGCCGATAAGGTGAAGACGCCGACGCTCTTTATCCACAGCGACGAGGATTACAGATGCCCGCTGCCGGAAGGGATGCAGATGATGCAGGCGCTCGCAGGACGCGGGGTGGAGACAAGGATGTGCATTTTCCACGGGGAGAACCATGAGCTCTCACGGTCCGGGAAGCCGAAGCACAGGGTGCGGAGGCTGAAGGAGATCACGGAGTGGTTTGTGGGGCATACCGGGGAGTGAAAGTGAACAGAAGCAATGAAAACGCCGGGCTTTCGCCCGGCATTTTCATTTTCAGAATATTCAGTACTCACTCGAACGGGAACGTATAGTCGAGACCGAACCTGTCGCGAAGGCCGATGAGCTCCTTCTGGATCGATTCGCCGACCGGGACGCCCTTGTCCTTGCGGTCCTGCCATGCCTCCCACTCCTTCTCGCCGGCGGTGTAGATCCGCTCGGCGCCCGGAGCTTTTTCGGAAGCGCGAAGTTCGCGGCAGATGTCGCCGGCTGTCTTCCTGAAGGTGTCGAGCCCCATGAAGAACTCGGGGTTGATCACGAAGAAGAAATGGCCGAGGCGGTACATCTTGTTCGTGCCGTCCGGATTCTTGCCTGAGAGTTCCTTCATGAAGGGGCCGCCTGCGAGAGCCGCGGAGAGGATCTCCACGATCGTTGTGAAGCCGTAGCCCTTGAAGCCGCCGGTTTCCTCGCCGGCGCCGCCGAGAGGCAGGAGAGCGCAGTTGCCCCGGCGCATTTCCTTTAAGATCTCGCCGGACTCGGTCATCGTGCCGCCGTCCTTCGTGATGACGACGCCTGCCGGTGTCGGCTTGCCGCTTCTTTCATAGAACTCGATCTTGCCGTTCTGGACGATGGAGGTTGCGCAGTCAAAATTGAAGGGGAATTCCTCGTCGGTCGGCATAGTAAAGGTCAGCGGATTGGTGCCCATCATGGGCTCCACACCGAAGGTCGGAGCGACGGAGGGGCGGGCATTGGTGCCGGTGATGCCGATCATGCCGGCCTTCTCGGCCATGGTGGTCCAGTAGCCCGCGATGCCGTAGTGGGTGGAGTTCATGATCGCGCCGCCGGCCATGCCGTATTTTTTCGCCTTCTCGATCAGCATTTCCATCATGTGGTAGGAGGCAACCATGCCCATGCCGTTGTTGGCATCCATGACGACGGTCGTGGGGGTGTCTTTCAGGATGTCCATCTTCGTGACGGGGAGCAGTGTGCCGTTTTCAATGCGGTCGAGGTAGATCGGCTTGAAGCGGTTGCAGCCGTGGCTCTCGATGCCGCGGCGGTCACTTTCGAGGAGGACGTCGGCACAAATCTTAGCATCTTCCTCAGGGACACCGTACTTCCTGAATACATCGATCATAAAGCTGTTCATCAGTTCCCATGATACATAAGGCCTTGTTTCCATGTGTGAAACCTCCTTTTTATCTGTTTTTATATGTCTATTTTATATGGAAAAGAGAGGATTTACAAGTGTGCTTTTGTGAGGAATGTATAGGTATTTGTGCTGTTTTTTTTATGGATATCTATTTTCCGTCTGCTTGCTCTTTACTACAGGGTAAAATAGTATTAAAATATTATTGTAATACCTAAAGAAAGCAGTGGAACGGCGTTATGGCCAGAAAGTTTAATTATTTGATTATCGGAGCCGGGGGAACCGGCGGCGTTCTCGCCCATGCGATGTCCAAAGCCGGGCTTTATGTGACGCTGATCGCCCGGGGGGAGCACCTTCGAGCGATCCGGGCGAACGGGCTCACCATCCGCAGGCTCTGGGACGAGACATCCGAATGCATGCATATAAAAGCTACCGACATGGACCACTATTCCGAGCGTCCGGATGTTATATTTTTGTGTGTCAAGGATTATTCCCTTGAAGGATGCTACGATTTTATCCGCAATGCCGCAAAAAAGAATACCGTTATCATACCTCTGCTCAACGGGATCAGTATAGGAAGACGCATCAGCGAAGCTCTTCCGGACTATACGGTTCCCGCGGGGCTTATCTATGTGTCCGCCAATATCGCGGAGCCCGGAGTCCTTGTGCAGTATGGGAGCATACTGAAGATTATATTCGGCATGCAGGATGCGAAGGAGGACGACCGAAGAGTGAGGGAGATTGCAGAGGACCTCGTAAGCCGCGGGATCAATGCGGTATTTTCCGAAAATATAAGGTGCGATATCCTTGAGAAATTCTCCTATGTGTCGCCGGCGGCAGCGGCCGGACTTTATCTGGGTGCCCGCGCGGGCGATTTTCAGAAGCCCGGTGAGCCCAGGGAGATGTTCAAGACGATGATCAGGGAGATCATGGCTCTTGCCTATGCGATGGGCTGCCCATTCGGCCGCGACTTCGTCAGGGAGAACCTGAGAATCATGAATACGCTGAAGCCGACGGCCTCGACGTCGCTCCAGCGGGACATCGAGGCGGGAAAGCCGTCGGAGATCGATTCTCTGATCGGGGAGGTGCTCCGCCTCGGAGAAGAGTATCATGTTCCGATGCCGGCCTATAAGATGGCTGCCGAGGAGATCCAAAAGCGCTACGGCCTGTTGTAAGCGTAAGCCCGCTCCATGGATGTGAGCGGGCCTTATTTCTTTAAGGGAGAAGAGTATATGGATAAGAAGAAACTGGCTCTTTCTGCGATAGAGCGCCTTAAAAATGAATACCCGGATGCGGACTGCACACTGGACTATGATGAAGCCTGGAAGCTCCTCGTCTCGGTGCGGCTGGCGGCCCAGTGCACGGATGCCCGCGTCAACGTGGTCGTGGAGGATCTCTACGCAAAATATCCCGATGTGGCCTCGCTCGCGGCGGCCTCGCCGGAGGAGATCGAGGAGATCGTGAGACCCTGCGGGCTCGGGCGGAGCAAGGCCAGGGACATCTCGGCCTGCATGAAGATCCTCCATGAGAAGTACCATGACAGGGTGCCCGGAGATTTCGACGAGCTCTTAAAGCTTCCGGGAGTCGGTCGGAAAAGCGCCAACCTCATCATGGGCGATGTCTTCGGCAAGCCGGCGATCGTGACGGACACCCACTGTATCCGCCTTTCCAACCGGATCGGCCTTGTGGATGGCGTAAAGGATCCGAAGAAGGTGGAGATGGCGCTGTGGAAGATCGTGCCTCCGGAGGAGGGAAACAACTTCTGCCACAGGCTCGTGCTCCACGGAAGGGCGGTCTGCACCGCGAGAACAAAGCCCTTCTGCGACAAGTGCTGCCTTGCGGACATCTGTGAAAAGAACGGTTTATGAAAAAACGGTGAATATTCACAGAAATAAGAGACTTGCCGGGGAAAATGTGGTAAAATATGTCCAATAAGGGAGGACCTCGTATGATTAACTATTCTTTCAATCCTGAAAAACAGTACCACATTCAGGTCGCGCCGGGCGAAGTCGGGGAGTATGTGATCCTTCCGGGAGATCCCGGGCGCTGCGATCTGATTGCGAGCTATTTTGATGAACCGAAACTTGTTGCCTACAACCGGGAGTTCAAGACCTACACGGGCACTCTCGACGGAAAGAAGGTGTCCGTGACCTCGACCGGTATCGGCGGTCCGTCCGCCTCGATTGCGCTGGAGGAGCTGGTGCGCTGCGGCGCGAAGACGTTCCTTCGGGTCGGGACCTGCGGCGGCATGCAGACGGACGTGAGGAGCGGGGACATAATCATCGCAAACGGTGCGGTGCGCATGGAAGGCACGTCAAGAGAGTACGCGCCGATCGAGTATCCGGCGGTGCCGGACTTTGAGGTGACGGCGGCGCTCATTGAGGCGGCGAAGAGTCTTTCATTTCCGTATCATGTCGGCGTCGTGCAGTGCAAGGATGCATTTTACGGCCAGCACATGCCGGAGATCATGCCTGTATCCTACGAACTCGAGAACAAGTGGGAGGCATGGAAGAGGATGGGCTGCCTCGCCTCGGAGATGGAGAGCGCGGCGCTCTTTATCGCCGGATCCTTCCACCGTGTCCGCATCGGCTCCGTCTTTCTCGTGATGGCTAACCAGGAACGCGCAAAGGCCGGACTTGAAAACCCTGTCGTACATGACACGAACGCTGCTATAAAGACCGCTGTAGAGGCAATACGGCTTCTTATGAAAGCATAGGAGGATTTGAGCATGGGAGACAACAATAACATTCCGACCCCGCATATCGCGGCAAAAGCGGGCGATTTCGCCGAGACGGTCCTGCTTCCGGGCGATCCGCTCAGAGCGAAGTTTATCGCAGAGAACTTTCTTGAAAATGCAAAGCTTGTAACAGGCGTGCGCAACATCCTCGGCTTTACGGGCGAATGGAAGGGGCGCAGAGTCTCCGTCATGGGTACCGGCATGGGCATGCCCTCCATTGGCATCTACTCCTACGAGCTCATGAATTTTTACGGCTGCGAGAACCTGATCCGGATCGGGTCGGCAGGCGCCGTGAACGAGAATGTCCACGTGATGGATATCGTGATCGCCCAGGGGGCGTCGACGGATTCGAACTGGGCTCACCAGTACGGGCTTGCCGGCACATTTGCGCCGCTTGCAAGCTGGAAGCTCCTCTCGGAGACGGTGAAGACGGCGGAGAAGCTTGCTATTCCCTTCAAGGTCGGCAACGTTCTCTCGTCGGATGTCTTCTACGGCGACGATCCGAATGCGACCGCAAACTGGAAGAAGATGGGTATCCTGTGCGTTGAGATGGAGTCGGCAGCGCTCTATATGAACGCCGCCCGGTGCGGAAAGAATGCACTTGCGCTCTTTACGATCTCGGACGAGCTCTATTCCGGCAATTCGCTTCCCTCGGAAGACCGTGAGAAGGGCTTTAAGCAGATGATGGAGCTCGCGCTTGATACGGTTGTCGCGCTTTGAGGCGAACGGAGGATAAAACGTTGGATGTAAAGGAAATTCTTCGCCATGTCGACCATACGGAGCTCTCTCCGACGGCGACATGGAGCGATATTCAGAAACTGTGCGACGAGGCGATCGCCTGTGAGGCGGCCTCGGTCTGTGTCGCGCCCGCCTATGTGAAGCATGTAAAGTCCTATGTCGGGAACAGGATCAGAATCACCACCGTGATCGGATTCCCGAACGGGTATGCGACGACGGCTGCCAAGGTGTTCGAGGCTTCCGACGCGGTTTTGAACGGTGCGGATGAGATCGATATGGTCATCAACATCGGCTGGGTAAAGGACGGACGCAGCGACGAGGTCGTGAAGGAGATCAAGGCGGTCAAGGCGGTCTGCGGAGACCGGATCCTTAAGGTGATCGTGGAAGCCTGCCTGCTCACGGAGGAGGAGAAGATCCGCATGTGCGAGGCGGTCACCGAGGCAAAGGCGGACTACATCAAGACCTCCACGGGCTTCCAGGCGGGCGGCGCTACGTTCCCGGATGTGGCTCTCTTTAAGGAGCACATCGGGGAGGGCGTGAAGATCAAGGCGGCAGGCGGCATCCGCACCATGGAGGAGGCGGAACTGTACCTTAAATTCGGTGCGGAGCGGCTCGGCACGAGCAGGCTCATCAGGCTCTATCTCAAGAATCTGGAAAACGGAGTGCAGGCAGAATGAACGAAGCAAGGATGAGGCTCGAGGAGCAGCTCCGGCAGAAGACGCTGGAGAAAGGGCAGACGGCGGATACGCTTGTGCGGTTTGCATTTGACATGATGCGGCGGGCCTATGCACCCTACAGTCATTTTACGGTAGGCGCCGCGCTCCTCGGGAGAAACGGGAAGATTTACACCGGCTGCAATGTGGAAAATGCAGCTTATTCGCCCACCTGCTGCGCGGAGAGGACTGCATTTTTCAATGCGGTTGCGGACGGATGCAGAAAATTCGAGGCGATCGCGGTCGTCGGCGGACCTGATGGGAATGTGACGGATTACTGTCCGCCCTGCGGTGTCTGCCGGCAGGTCATGACGGAATTCTGCGGTCCTGAGTTTATGGTCATTCTGGCAAAAAGCCATACGGAGAGGAAGGTATATCAGCTCAGGGAGCTGCTGCCGGAGAATTTTAAGCTGAACTGATACGGAGTACTGTATGATGGACTTTGATTACGGGATGCTTTCTGACCCGCATATATACAAAATCAATGCACTTCCGGCTCATTCCGACCATGTCGTCTACACCGATATGAACGAGATGCTTCGCGCCGGTATGATGCTGAAAGACTGCCTTAAGAGAGCCGCTGCCGGGGAAGATATGAAGCGATCGGTTGACGAGACCTTCTTTTCCTCGATGAGGCTTAGTCTTAACGGCTTTTATAAATTCCATTATGCAAAAAACCGGGATGCTGTCATTCCCGGCTTTTTTGCTGAAGATTTTGATGTCTCGGGCTGGGATGACATCTATGTGCCCGCCCATATCGAGATGGAGGGCTTCGGAAAGCCCCAGTATGTGAATGTTCAGTACCCCTGGGACGGCCACGAGGATGTGCCCCGCGGGAAGGCGCCCGTGACTACGAATCCGGTCGGAAGCTATGTGCGGGATATCCGCATACCGGAGAGGTGGAACGGAAACAGGGTTTTCATTTCCTTCCGCGGTGTGGAGAGCGGCTTCTCCCTCTGGCTGAACGGGGAGTTCGTGGGCTACAGCGAGGATTCCTTCACGCCTTCCGAATTTGAACTCACGCCCTACGTGAAGGAGGGCTGGAACCGGCTTGCGATCCAGGTCTACAAATGGACGAGCGGCAGCTGGTTTGAGGACCAGGACTTTTTCCGCTTTTCTGGCATATTCAGGGACGTCTATCTCTATGAGGTGCCGGCCCTTCATATCTTTGACCTCAGGGTGAAGGCAATTCCGACCAGGAATCTTGCGGTCGGAAACTTCTCGGTGAGGGCGGATTTCCATGTCCCTTATCCCGGGGAAAATGAAAACCCGGGAGCAAAGCAGCGCTATCAGGGGCGCCTGCACATCATCTTAAAGCACGGACAGACCCGGGTGCTCGACATGGAAGTGCCGATCCGGGAGAAGACGATCATCAAGAAGACCATCGACAGGCCGATCCTCTGGAGCGCGGAGGATCCGCAGCTCTACGACCTCTTTCTGGAGGTCCTGGACGCGTCCGGGCGGGTCGTCGAGGCGGCCGGCCTCGAGATCGGCTTCCGGCGCTTTGAGATGAAGGACGGTCTTATGTGCCTCAACGGGAAGAGGATCGTCTTTAAGGGCGTGAACCGGCATGAGTGGAGCGCGAAGAGGGGACGCGTGCCCAATTTTGCGGAGGCGGTCAACGACATCGCGGTGATGAAGCGGAACAACATCAATGCGCTCCGTACGAGTCACTATGTGAATGCCTTCTATATATACCGGATCTGCGATTTCTTCGGCATCTATGTGATGGCCGAGAACAACATGGAGACCCATGGAACCTGGGTTCCCTATCTGATGGGGAAGCAGCCGAAGGAGGCTGTCCTGCCGGGCGACCACATCGAGTACCTGCCGATGCTGCTGGACCGGGTCGACTCGACCTGCCGCCTGCTCAGAAACCACCCCTCGATCCTCATCTGGTCGATCGGCAATGAGTCCTTCGGCGGTTATGTGGCAAATGAGATGGCGAACCGCTTCCGCACCCACGACCCCGACCGGCTCGTGCACTACGAGGGGATCGCAAACGATCCGCGGTATCCGGACACGTCCGATATGGTGAGCCGTATGTACATGCCTGCAAAGGACATCGAAAAATGGCTGGACACACATCCGGAGAAGCCGTTCATTTCCTGCGAGATGAGCCACTCGATGGGGAACTCCAACGGAGGGCTGTACAAGTACACGGAGCTCGCGGAGAAAAGGCCGCGCTATCAGGGCGGGTTTATCTGGGACTTTATCGACCAGGCCATCTATCAGAAGGACTGTCTCGGAAATGAATACCTGGCGTACGGCGGTGACTTTGGCGACCGGCCGAACGACCGGAACTTCAGCGGCAACGGCCTTCTCACGGCTGACCGGAAGCCCTATGGGAAGATGCAGGAGGTCAGGTACCTCTATCAGAACATCTCGATCGAGGTGGGGCCGAGGACATTTACGGTTGAGAACCGAAACCTGTTTATCGGAACCGACCGCTTTGACTGTACGGTGAGGCTGGAAAAGGAAGGAGTTATCTATCAGGAACTTCACCCGGAAATCAATGTCCCGCCGCTCTCGAGGGAGACCTTCAGACTGCCGCCGGTCCGCTGGGAAGAGCCCGGAGAGTATGTCTTTACCGTGTCGATGACCCTGAAGGAGGACAAGCCGTGGGCCGGAAAGGGCCATGAGGTCGCGTTCGGCCAGTCGGCTTACCTCATCAACGGACGCGAAGAGCATCGGCTGACGGAGCGGGAGAGAGTGCGGTTTGAGCGCAAAAGGCCGGGCCTTACCGTGGTTCGGGGCGATTTCAACATCGGGGTTGTCGGGGACCATTTTGAAGTCCTCTTCTCACTCAGGGATGGAAATCTCGTCTCCTACCGCTGCGGCGATATCGAATATCTGAACGCACCGCCGAGGGCTGATTTCTGGCGGGCTCCGACGGACAATGACCGGGGCTGGCGCATGCCGGAACGGCTCTCCGCATGGAAGCTTGCGAGCCTCTACGCCTCGACAATGCCGCTTAATAAGGAAAATGAAGACCACGACGAGTATCCGAAGATAAAGGAGTCAGAGGATTATTTTGAGATCTGCTTCAGAAAATTCCTGCCGTCGCTGGACGACCTTCCGATCCTGATGACATACCTTGTCTTTCCGAACGGGACGGTGCGGATCCTTCTTGATATGGAGGCGGGAAAGAATCTGCCGCCTCTGCCCGGATTCGGCCTGCTGTTCCGCATGGAGGCGGATTATGACCGCATGGCCTGGTACGGGCTTGGCCCGGAGGAGAACTACTGCGACCGGAACATGGGCGCGAAGCTCGGTGTATTCAACGGCAGAGTGGCCGACAATGTCGAACCGTATTTAAAACCGCAGGAGTGCGGCAACAGGACCGGCGTGCGCTGGGCTCTGGTGCAGGATAAGAAGGGCAGAGGCCTTATCTTCAGTGTCCCGGGATGGAAACAGGGAACCCAGACACTGACGTCGATCAACTCGGCGAACCCGCTCACGGGTGAGACCATGAACTTCCAGGCGATCCCCTACAGCGCACAGATGCTTGAGACGGTGGAACATGCCAGCGAGCTGCCGGCCCCACGTTACACGTTCGTGCGTGTCTCCCTGACGCAGATGGGTGTCGGAGGAGACGACAGCTGGGGAGCCAGACCGCTTCCGGAGTATATACCGACGGCGGAGCGGCCGATCCACTTTGAGGTGGAGTTCAGACAGCTGTAAACAAGTTAAATAAATGCAATTTAATGCGGTAAAGCGCTAAAATTTTTGTGGCATTTCACTCTCAGTCGTGCTATTATAGATGGAAAGCGTTACGGCTTAAATGATTTTTTTTGTGCAACGAGAGGAGAAATGTCGTATGGGTAACTATTTTTCACCGGAAAAAGAGACCGCTTCGAGAGAGCAGATCAGAGAATGGCAGAGCAAAGGGCTCGTCGACTGCGTGAAGCGCGTTTATGAAAATGTTCCGTATTACCGCAATAAGATGGAAGAAGCCGGCGTGACGCCGGATGATATCCACGGTTTGGAAGACCTTCACAAGCTTCCGTTCCTGACCAAGGACGATCTTCGCGAAGCTTATCCGTACGGACTCATGGCGAGACCGCTTACGGACTGCGTCCGTATCCAGAGCACATCCGGCACGACAGGCCGCCGCGTGGTTGCATTTTACACGCAGAATGACATCGATCTCTGGGAAGAGTGCTGCGCGCGCGCCCTGGTCGCTGCCGGCGGCACGAAGGACGATGTTGTCCATGTCAGCTACGGCTACGGCCTCTTCACCGGCGGTCCCGGCTTAAACGGCGGCTCCCACAAGCTCGGCAGCCTCACGCTTCCGATGTCCTCGGGCAACACCGACCGCCAGATCCAGTTCATGACGGACCTTCAGTCCACGATCATCTGCTGCACGCCGTCCTACGCGGCATACCTCGCTGAGTCCATCAACGAGAGAGGCCTGCGCGACAAGATTCACCTTAAGGCCGGCATCTTCGGCGCAGAGGCGTGGACGGAAGAGATGCGCCATGATATCGAGCAGGCGCTCGGCATCAAGGCTTACGATATCTACGGTCTGACCGAGATCTCCGGACCGGGCGTCTCCTTCGAGTGCTCCGAGCAGACCGGCATGCACATCAATGAGGATTACTTCATCGCGGAAGTCATCAATCCGAAGACCGGCGAGGTCCTGCCGGACGGCGAGAAGGGTGAGCTTGTCTTCACGTCCTTCTCAAAGGAAGCGTTCCCGCTCATCCGCTACCGCACCAAGGACATCTGCATTCTCTCCCGTGAGAAATGCTCCTGCGGCCGCACCTTCGTCAAGATGACCAAGCCGCTCGGCCGCTCCGACGACATGCTGATCGTCAAGGGCGTCAACGTGTTCCCGAGCCAGATCGAGACCGTGCTCCTGAACCACGGCTATGCCGCCAACTATCAGATCATCGTCGACCGTCAGAAGAACAGCGACAGCATCGAAGTCCGCGTTGAGATGACGCCGGAAATGTTCTCCGACGAGCTGTCCAAGATCACGGCCCGCGAGAAAGAGCTTGTCGCGGCACTCAAGTCCATGCTGGGCATCTACGCGGTTGTCCGCCTTGTGGAGCCGAAGTCGATCATTCGCTCCGAGGGCAAGGCAGTCCGTGTCATTGACAGAAGAAACCTGTACAAAGGTTAATTTAAAGAAGTTCATAAAAGAAGGAGGGTAACAAGATGGTTTACACGCAGCAGATTTCTGTATTTCTTGAAAATCGTCCCGGCACGCTTGCCGAGCTGACAGGCGTCCTCTGCGACCACAACGTTGATATGCGTGCAATGTGCGTGGCGGATGCGATGGATTTCGGTATCGCCCGCATCATTGTGGACGATGTCTACAACACCATGACCGTGCTGAAAGACGCCGGCTATGTCTGCCAGATCACAAAGGTTCTGACGATCGAGATGCAGGATGAGCCGGGCGCACTCTCCAAAATTCTTGACCTTCTCGGCAAGGAAGGCATCAATCTGGAGTAATTCCTGACCCGCAAGAAAGATACGGCTTAGCCGGTCCTCAAGGTCGCTGACCTAGAAAAGGCCGAGAAGGTGCTCCGCGCAGCCTCCATCAAGCTGGTCGGCCAGGAAAGTCTGCAGGGAATCTTCGGGGACTGAAAAATGAGAATCGGAACCGGATATGATGTACACAGACTTACGGAGAACAGGAAGCTGATCATCGGCGGCGTTGAGATCCCCTATGAGAAGGGCCTCCTTGGCCACTCGGACGCGGATGTGCTTCTTCATGCGATCATGGATGCGCTTTTGGGGGCTGCGGCGCTCGGTGATATCGGGCTTCATTTTCCGGATACCGGGGCAGAATTCAAGGACATAGACTCCAGGGTGCTGCTCCGTCGTGTGCGGCAGCTTTTGGCGGATGCCGGTTACACAGTCGAAAATATCGACGCCACCATCATCGCCCAGAGGCCGAAGATGCGGCCTCATATCGAGGCGATGCGGAACAATATCGCGGAGGATCTTGCAATCGGCTTGTCTCAGGTGAACGTGAAAGCCACGACGGAGGAGGGCCTCGGGTTTACCGGGGAAGGCCTCGGGATCGCGGCGCAGGCGGTGTGCCTGCTGAAATAATCAGGGCAGACGGAAACGGGGACGATTCTTCAGGAACCGTCCCCGTTCATTTCGTCCAGCTCGTCCGTCCGCTCCTTTAAAGCCTTGAAAAACTTGTCAGGGACGGTCGGCTGGCCGCCGTTCACCTCGAAGTCATCGGGATCGTAGATGTTTCGGATCTCGATGGCATTTTTATAGCCGCAGTTTGTGCATTTCCAGATATGGTGGTGGTCGTCGAAGCCCTCCTGCTCGTTTAAATGCTCACCGCAGCGGTCGCAGTACCACTCGATCCCCGGGAAGCGCTTGTCCAGGTCATCACCCTCATAATAATACTCGAAGTCCTCATCCTCCCGGATCGCGGCCGGCTGGGCTCTTCTTAAGTTGAAGGCGCTGTCGTAGACGTAGGTGAGCCGGCTGATCCGGTTGCGGAGCAGGGCGCCTAAGAGCAGCCAGGTTACGGAGTTTACTTTCGGCTCCAGCTCGTCTTTGTTCCACTCATCGATCACGCAGTTCATGAGATCGTAGAAGATCTCGTCGTTCATCGGGAAGAGCTCGAGCTCCTTGTCGCGCTCGCTGATAGCCTCGCGGCGGGCGACGACCGCATTGATGTAATTCGCAAATGTCAGGTAGAAGCGCTCGAGTTCCGGTTCCGATAAGCTTTCAAACAGGGCAATGACGGTGAGGCGCACTTCATTTACACGAGTGATATCATTGGCTAGCTCGCCGGCGATCCTTTCCTGAATGATGGAGGCAGTCTTTCGCTCCTTCTCGATCCCTTTTTTTGCGGTACCGATCAGCCGCCCTATGATCTGGGTCACACGCTTGCTCTGGCCGGTGTGATAGCTCCCCTGATAGCGCACCGCCTTGATATGACCGTCAATATCATCGTAGACCGCATTCTGCTTGGTCTGGCCGTCGGACGGGATCTCCTCCACGATAAAGCCTTTGAAAAATGTATCCAGCACCTCGATCTGTTTCGGCATGGGCACATCCCTGACCTCCTCAAAATAGAGGGAGGCGATGCAGCCGAGTCTGAGCTCGTTGGGAATCGTCGGTAGTTTTAAGGTCGATGATTTCATATTGATACCTCTCCTTGTCATGCTGTATTTATTATAAGGCATATTTCGGAAAGAGGGGAGAGAGATTTGCGTTTGGAAATATTTTGGGGATGGGTTTCCAAATGGAAGTTGCATACAATACGGATGGATGAAAAGGCTTTTTCATCACATTTTTTGAGTGAGGTGGCGTAAAATGAAATGCCCGAACTGCGGAGCCCAGGTGACCGGCAAATTCTGCGAGTACTGCGGGGCGGAGATGCCGAGAACGGCGCCGGAGACCGTCAATAATATCGAGGATCATTCGAGTAAGCAGGTGATCAATAATTTCTATTTTCAGGGGGGACCGGAGAAGAAGAGCGGGGCAAGCGAATACAGCTACGGAGATACGCGGCCTTTGTCGGGTGAGAGCTATTCGGCTCCGATCGTGTCTCAGAAGGACTGGCTGGAGACGCTGCTTCTGTGCATTTTTCTCGGTTTGTTCGGCGCACACCATTTTTATGCGGGGAGGATCGGAAGAGGGGTTCTCTACCTGTGTACCCTCGGCATATTTGGTTTTGGCTGGTTCATAGATATCATTCTGATTCTGACCGATCGCTTTCAGGATTCCTACGGGCGCAGGATCGTGCGGGATCCGAATCCGGTGCGGCGCGACATGAGAATGCAGCGAAGAGATGCATCCCCGGAGTGGGAGAGCGGGGCTTTTACGTCAGGCTCCCGGGGCGTGACCGGCAGGAAGAAAAAGATGTTCATCTTCATGGTCGTCTTCATGGTGCTGACAGTCCTGTCACTGCTCGTCGGGGCAGGCTCTACTATCTTTGTCGTTTTGGCCGTGGTTTTCGGGGTCCTCTATGCGAGAACCCCGGACGATGAATAAATTGCAAATTGTTTGAAAAAATTCGAAAAAAGTTGTTGACAAATGGGAGCTACATGATTATAATTACTATTGCTGTCGGGGAACACCCCAAGGCAATCGATGCGTGGCTCAGTTTGGTAGAGCGCTGCGTTCGGGACGCAGAGGTCGCAGGTTCAAATCCTGTCGCATCGACTCAAACAGAAACGGATGCCGAATGGCATCCGTTTTTGTTTGACACGAAGTGAGAGAATCGAATCTGCGGCTTCTGCAGGACCGAACTTTCGGGACGCAGAGGGTCAGAACGTCCGGTGGACGTTCTGACGGGAAAATCCTGTCGCATCGACTCAATAAATATAAGGGTTTCGGGAGACCGAAGCCCTTTATTCTTTGAAGTAAAAATATTTTACAAATGTTCATAAGGTGTGTCTTTCGAAATGCCTTAATAACGGCAGCTACAGGCTTATGGTCAGAATCATGGATTTGAGAGGCCCGGGGGATTATGATACCTATACCCTGGGTGTTGAGTTTGTGATTGGGAGATAGTTCCGGGTTCTTACAAAGAATGCGCCCTGCATCACCGCCGAAAACTGCCGCATATAGCCGCGGCTGTGCGGTTTGACCTCTGTACCGTCAGCATTGGTGCCTCCGAAGGACAGAAGATCGAAGAACGCCTGCAAATGCTCCGAGGTGACGTTTTTGAGCTTCCGGCTGCCGATGGGAAACTGCTTGATGCGTCCCACAGCCCCCTGATAAGCCATTACCGTACCGTTGGAGAGATTGCCGGGCTTGACATCTTCCTCGATCCACATATCCAGCAGATCGCCCACCGTGACGTTTTCGGACCTGGCAACGAACTTCTTTGCCTCGTAGTCCTCCATTGCCTTTCGGAGCAGGGCTTCCGTCTCGGACTTGCTTTCCGTCCCGGCGTATTCCTTCTGCACCAGATTTCCGCTTTCGTTTTCCACGTAGAAGCGGTAGTACCACTTTTTGCCTTTCTTTCTGACAGATCCTTTTGCCATAGATCGTGATTCTCCTTTCCGTATCCGTGGCAATCGGGTCTGTGACATATGGTGTGCGTGTTACCACGTCGGCTATCGCCTCCGTGGAGACAGTCGTCAAATGTCCACCGGCATAAATGCCGTGTCCATTTTCCTCGTTGTTAACCATATCCGCCGGTCTTTATGACCGGCTTTTTTCGTTCCCGTATTCGTATTTCAAGGTGCCACGGTACTTATGTACCTTTTTCGATCAGCTTCTGCTTTGCCTGATCGACGAACAACCGTGATCTGGTCGCATGGGAGCGTCAGGTCAAAGGCGAAGAAATGCCCCAGCAGAAACCGCCTGAAAAGGAGAGCATCCGAAAGAAGCTCCGGGATATGGAGGCAGAGGCAAAGAGACGGAACGGCGCAAGGCGGCAGGAGCCCCGGCACCGCAGCTATAGCTATGACAGAGGACACTAAGACAGAAAAACACACCGCAGGAGCCCCTGCGGTGCATACATAGAAACGCCCTGCAAGTTTGAGGCGTACAGGGCTTTATCCCATCTTTATGCAATTTTAATTCTAAGGCATAGTACCTTAATGCCATCTTTGCAGCTCGCGTTATACAATGTGCTCACAGTATTTGAAAGGAGGCAGAATATGGTTATTCGTTTTTTAGGAAAGAAACTATCCCCCTTTCAAATTATCATCTTTGGATTTTTGGGATTAATACTGATTGGAACAGCTCTGCTGATGCTTCCCTTTGCAGTAAAGGAGGGCAGCAGCGCGTCACTCGAGGATGCCCTGTTCACATCCACATCCGCCGTGTGCGTTACAGGATTGGTCGTGAGAGATACCGCTTCATACTGGTCCGGGTTTGGTCAGGCCGTGATTCTGATCCTGATCCAAATCGGAGGTCTGGGGATCGTATCCGTCGCAGCATTCATTGCGATGCTTTCCGGGAGAAAGATTACTCTGCTGCAGCGCAGCATGCTTCAGGACAGCATCTCAGCCCATCAAATCGGCGGGATCGTAAAAATGACAGGTTTTGTCTTTAAGATCGCACTGGTTGCCGAGCTTTCCGGCACACTGATCATGCTTCCTGTATTTTGCGGGCGGTATGGTCTTTCCGGAATATGGATGTCCGTTTTTCATTCCGTATCAGCATTCTGCAACGCAGGCTTTGACATTATGGGCGACAAGACAGGCCCTTTTTCCTCTCTGACATCCTTTGCTTCGAATCCCGGAATCGTGATTCCGATTTGTTTGCTGATCATCATTGGAGGGATAGGATTCCTTACCTGGGAAGATATTGCCACCAACAAGCTTCACATTCGCAGCTACCGTATGCAAAGTAAAGTCGTTCTTGCAACAACCGGAGCCCTGATCATCGTTCCAATGCTTCTTTTGCTTTTATTTGAGTATACCAGCGGAGCTGTCAAGGGCAGGGTCTTCCTCTCCCTGTTCCAGGCAATCACACCCAGAACCGCAGGCTTCAATACAGTTTCCTTTTCTTATCTGTCGGGGACAGGAAGGATGCTGCTGGTTGTATTGATGCTGATCGGAGGATCCCCCGGATCGACTGCAGGAGGTATGAAGACAACGACGATCGCCGTTCTTTTTGCAGGCGCCGTCTCAGTCTTTCGGAGGAAAAAAAGCGCGCAGCTGTTCGGAAGAAGGATAGAAGACAGCACGATCAGAAACGCAGCAACGCTCTTATTGATGTATCTGATTCTGTCGATGATTGGTGCTGCCGTGATCAGCATGGCGGATGGACTTCCGATCGGGGCCTGCATTTTTGAGACAGTTTCTGCTATCGGAACGGTCGGTTTGTCGTTGGGGATTACCCCTTCGCTCAGCCTTGTTTCACACATTATACTTATTCTTTTAATGTTCTTAGGACGAGTGGGTGGCCTGACATTGATTTATGCTGCCATTAACAGCAAAAGCACCAATGTCTCTCAGAGGCCTGTAGAGAAGATAATCGTCGGATGTGGCATCAACAATTTCGGAACCATGATTGCAAAGCAGCTGCACGATCTCGGGCATCAGGTCTTGGCTGTGGATCGGGACGAGGCGCGAATTAACGCGATCCTTCCTTTGGTCACAGATGCGCAGATCGGGGACAGTACAAATGAGGCTTTCCTGCGCTCGCTCGGAATCAATAATTTTGATGTCTGCATCGTGACGATAGGCAGTGACTTTCAAAGCTCGCTGGAAACCACATCCCTGCTGAAGGAGTTAGGCGGAAGACTTGTTGTGTCCCGTGCCGACAGAGAGGTTCAGGCAAAATTCCTGCTCAGAAACGGGGCGGACGAGGTGATCAATCCCGAAAAGCAAATCGCCCAGTGGGCGGCGATACGTTATACGTCCAATCATATCTTAGATTATATCAATCTTGATGATGACCATGCAATCTACGAAGTGTCTGTTCCAAAGGACTGGATCGGAAAATCCATCGGGCAGATCGACATAAGGAAACGCTACGGAATCAATATTTTGGCGATAAAAGAGAACGGGAAAATGAATCTTTCTGTAACACCAGAAACAATTCTCAACGAGAATAAGACGATGCTCGTGCTTGGGGAGCGAAAATCTATGCAAAAGTGCTTTAAGATTTAGCCCTTTCTGTATCCCGTAGAGGAGGTGAATTCGCGTGGAAGACATCCTGTTGGCTATAATGATGCTTGCCATCTTCGCTTTCGGGTATTTTGTGGTAGACCATTTTGGTAAATTTATGGATGAGAATTTCCGTGGCTATTGGGAGCCACAGAAGCCAAGCAGGAAGGTCTATATAGCTGAGACTGAGGGAAAGGGTGTAAAGGCGATATCTCAAGAGGTCAACTCCATGCTGGATGCACTGCCGGATGATGAAGAATACGAAATCATTATCTGTAAGTCGCTCGATCCGCACATCATCGAGCACCTGGAAGCGTCTGGCTATACGATTAAATACGATCTCCGGCAGTAGAAGAAGGCTGTCCTCTGTGATATAATAATTTTTAAGCAAATGAAAGAGGTGAGGAGATGGAAAAGAATTATGAAAGTGGTGAGCGAATCCTTGTTTGTCTTTCCTCCTCACCATCAAACCAAAAGGTCATAAATGCTGGCTTACAGCCATCTATGTGAAGCCCTCCAATTATGATTCTCTTCCTGAATCAGACAAGATCCGCCTTCAAAACAACATAAAGTTCGCTGAGCAAAACGGCGCTACCATTATTAATGTTGTAGGCAATGATGTTCCTATTGAAATAGCCGAATACGCCCACATTTCCGGCACTACGAAAATCGTGGTAGGCCGGAGTGGTGCAAAAAGGCCGCACTTCTGGAGCAAGGCTTCTCTGACAGAACAGATCATTCTGAATGCGCCGGACGTGGATGTTTATATCATACCTGATTCTTCAGCGGATATAAAGCAACAAACCCAAAAACTTAACCTTACAAACCAGATCCACCCAACACGGAGGGATTCCCTCATCACGCTTCTGCTGCTCATTGCCTCCACCGGAGTAGGACTTCTTTTCACACTGTTCGGGTTTTCAGAAGCAAATATCATTACTGTTTTTATTCTTGGCGTATTGATGATTTCTGTTGTGACTGTCAGCCCGCTCTATAGCGCCGTGAGTTCTCTGGCAAGTGTACTGTTGTTCAACTGGTTTTTCATTGACCCAAAGCTCAGTTTCCATACATATGAGCCCGAGTATGTTGTCACGTTTGCGATCATGCTGATCGTCTCTCTTATTACCGGTACGTTGGCAAATAAGTTGAAGGGAAACGCCAGACAATCATCCCGGGAGGCATTTCGGGCGAAGGTCCTCTTTGATACGAACCAATTGCTGCAGAAGGCAGAATCTGCAGAAGATGTGATCCGTATCACCGCACAGCAGGTAAAAACGCTGCTGGACCGTGACGTGATGGTATTCCCATGCTCTGAAAGCAAAGAGCTTGGAAGCGCTGTGGCGCTGAATGCCTCCCCATATTACTACAGATCATCCGGGCAGGACGAGAACGAAGCCGAGATCGCGCAATGGGTCTTTCTCAATCAGGCTGCTGCCGGCGCTCATACCGAGATGTTCGGCAAGGCAAAATCGCTGTATCATCCCATCTGCATAAATGGATATTGTTACGGCGTCATTGCTATTTACTTAAATGGCGACAGTCTTGAAGCGTTTGAGTACAGTGTTTTCTCCTCAATCATCGGCGAATGTGCCTTGGCGCTGGAAGGGCTCCGAAACGCTGAAGAGAAGGAGCAGGCGGCGATCGCCATGCGGAACGAGCAGCTCCGGTCAAATCTGCTGCGCTCGATTTCTCATGATATCCGGACCCCGCTTACATCCATATCGGGGAACGCAACCAACCTACTGACACATTATGATCAGATGGAGACAGAGACATTAAAGCAGATCTTCTCCGACATCTATGATGATTCGGAGTGGCTGATCGATCTTGTTGAGAACCTGCTCTCCATTTCACGTATTGAAAATGGACAAATGGATCTTCATCTGTCCCTGGAAGTTGTAAATGATGTAATTGAAGAGGCATTGCGGCATATTGACAAAAACGCTTCCCAGCATCATATCATCGTTCAGCAAAGCAGCGATGTCCTGATTGCCAGGATGGACGCAAGACTTATCACACAGGTATTGATCAATCTGCTCAACAACGCCGTAAAAAACACCCAACCCGGCTCTGAAATCATCATTATCAGCGAGAAGGCAGATGATACTATCCTTGTACATGTTAAAGACAATGGTCCCGGCATCTCAGACAGTATGAAGCCGCATATCTTCGAGATGTTCTATACAGGGCAAACCAATGTATCTGACAGCAGAAGAGGAATCGGCCTCGGCCTTGCGTTGTGCAAATCCATTGTAGAGGCCCACGGAGGGATGATAACCCTGGCAGACAATCATCCAACCGGCTGCTGCTTTACTTTTTCTCTGCCGGCAGAGGAGATGACAATCCATGAATAAACCTGTAATTCTTGTTGTTGAGGACGACGCTCCGGTTCGCAATCTGATGAGTACAACGCTAAAAACACACGACTATAAATACTTGACAGCACCGACAGGCCGGGATGCTATCATGATGGCATCATCCCACAACCCCGATGTCGTGTTT
Source organism: uncultured Eubacteriales bacterium (assembly GCA_900317515.1). Taxonomy (GTDB): domain Bacteria; phylum Bacillota; class Clostridia; order Lachnospirales; family Lachnospiraceae; genus Chordicoccus. Next base: position 2,258 of record ONHA01000015.1, on the reverse strand, counting down.
CTGGATCTGGGCCTTCCGGATATGGATGGTATTGAGATTATCAGGCAGATCAGAAGTTGGTCAAATATGCCGATTATCGTCATCAGCGCCAGAAGTGAAGATGATGATAAAATTACCGCTCTGGATGCAGGCGCTGACGATTATCTGACAAAGCCTTTCTCTGTAGAAGAACTGCTCGCCCGACTTCGTGTTACAATCCGACGCCTTTCCATGATGAACACCGACAGCAATAATGACAGTTCTATCTATACGAATGGGAGCCTGAAAATAGATTATCCCGTCGGCTGCGCATTTCTGAACGGCGAAGAACTGAAGCTGACACCTATCGAATTCAAGCTTCTCTGCCTTCTGGCCAAAAATACCGGAAAGGTATTAACGCATACGTATATCACCCAAAACATATGGGGACGAAGCTGGGATAATGATATCGCCTCTCTTCGGGTATTTATGGTCACGCTTCGCAAAAAACTCGAACCGACCGCTGGCTCTCCGGAATTTATTCAGACACATGTGGGTATTGGATATCGGATGCTCAAGATCGAATGATGAAGAAAAAGTGGCTGCGGCGGGGACTGTTCCCCGCCGCAGATACTTTATGCGTAAATCAGCTCGTGGTTTACGAACTCCATTGTCCTGTGTCGAATATTGTTCATCCGCTGCACCCACAGCATTTGATCCTGTGCCTTGAGCTGCTCGGTGACACCCTCACACTCGGCCATCTGTTTTGTCAGCAGGAGTATTTGCTCCGCTGCTTGCTCATTGATGTCAGCCAGATAGGTATTCAGCCTGCCGCTGGTCAGAAGCTCCGCAAATAAGGCCTTACGTTCCGTCTTGATGTACCGCAGGTGGCGCTGCCTCCAAATCCCGATGGACCGTTCTTCTTGAGCCGGTACTGTCAGACAAGGAATGTAATAGTCGCCCTGAAGCTCATACCAAAGACCGTTGTTCTTATCATAAATGTACTTTTCCATATTGACATCCTCCGTTATAATAGTCGTTGAAGTATATTCGCACATATGTCACAAGCTCCCGATTGCCACACCCTGTTATATCTTGTTATGAGATTATCTTGCCCTTGCTTTTGCCCTTATGAGCGGCGAGGGTGTTGTAGAAACGGTGTAACATTTAATAAAGGGATTCGGTGAGCAGATTGCGGAAAATCCTTTGTTGGGGGCGGATTCAGAGGATTTCATTAAAGCCCTATAATCACTGGCGGATGCCTATGATTTTGAGGAATTCAAATCGGAGTTTGAGAGGTAAAAATGATAAATCACAGAGTACAGAAATATATAGAGGATCATTCTTTCTGGATCATTCTTTCTGTTCAGAGTACCTTTTCAGGGATTGGGAAGCGTTCCTGGATTTCATCTATGAAGAAGGCTGCCGCGTTTCGTCCATCCTCTGGTGGGAGCACTGCAAAAAGAATTTTCAGCACGGATACGGCGGATATTCCGATCCGGATGACAGGGAATGGATGTATTCTGAGACCTGGCTTCATGAAGATGGATTTGAAGAAAAAAGCCTTGCGGATATTAAGGCATATATTCATGAAACCAGAGCGCATGGTCTTATTCTTGGTGACAAATACATCAGCCACGATTTGGTGCCGTCCTTCTATCTTGCAGATGAACAGACTCCGGTTTGCAGAGATATTGCCGGCTCAGGTATTTGTAAGGGTAATTCAAAATGAACTATAAGGTAATTGACAAAGAAAAATACTATAGAAAAGGTGTGTTCCGTCATTTCACGGAAGACTGCAGGTGTTCGACCTCAATAACAGCGAGAATCGATGTGACAGAACTCGCCACACATTCAAAGAACACAGGGACGAAATTTTATATCAATTTCCTGTATATTCTTTCAAAAGTTCTGAATTCACGCGAAGACTACAGGATGGGATACCTTTGGCAGACAGATGAGCTGATCTGTTATGACGTGATCAATCCTACGCAGTATGTTTTCCATGAAGATACGGAAACCTGTACTCCGGTATATACGGAATACGATGAGGACTATGAAAAGTTCTACGCTGCTGCTTTAAAGGATGTTGAAGAGGCAAAGAAGACAAGGGAATACGGTCTGGATATGGTTAATCATCCAAACTGGTTCGATGCATCGTTTATATCCTGGCTTTCCTATGATTCACTTCATCTTGAACTTCCCGATGGAAATCTGTATTTTGCGCCTATCATCAACTGGGGAAAATACAGGGAAGAAAACGGAAGGCTTGTCATGCCTGTGACCGTTCGTCTGAATCA
>ONHA01000019.1 GCA_900317515.1 uncultured Eubacteriales bacterium | reverse complement strand
TAAGGGAAGAGTGCGCCTGTGGATGCGGCGCTGACCTTATTATAACACCGAAAAAATGAAAAAAGTTTCCCTCAGACGGGTAAAATGAAGAAAAATGGAGAAATTTTGATAAGAGGAGAAGCCGAAAACCCGATTGGTAGAGCAAAAAACAGCCCGCCCGTCGGCAGGCCGTTTACGACACTCACTACATTTTCCATACCAACAAAGAATATTCTCCCTTCTTGTCAAACCTCCGCCCCCGGGGTCTCCGGGGCTCTTCATTTTTCATATTTTGTCGGAGCTTATTTTTATTTTCTTTCCCGAAAATGCAATTCCAAACTTAAGGATCCCGGCAACGCCCTCCTCCCGCATCTCGGTATCGTATCCTTTATCATCTATCTGGGCAAGTGCGCGCACCGACAACAGTTCCAGATTCTCTTCATCGAGATCCTTTTCCCACTTCAGTTCCATGATGATGCCGGGATATCTTGGTTCCTTAGGAAACATGCTGATATCATATCTCCCGTCGCCGGATTCCCGGTTGGATTTAATTTTATACTGGTTATCCATCAAAGCGACAAGCCCAAGCACGAGTCCGTGATAGAACCCCTCTGCTCCGGCATCATAGAAGCTGATGCTCTTCCTCATATAGTCACCGATCCCGTCCTGAAGCTTCCGCGCGTCCTGCGCATACAGGCTCTCGGCGATCTTATCGGCGGTTGCCCGGCCTACCGCTCCGATCCGCACCAGATGCGACAGAATCTCACTCTTATAGACCGCGGCAATCTCCCGGTTCGGTATTGCGACCTCGCAGAGCCAGGTTCCGTCGCCCTGGAGCTCCTTTTTCGGGGCTTTCAGATATCCTGCAACGAGGAGCAGACTGTATATATTCGCAGGATCTTCCGTCAGCGATCTGTACACCACGTTCTGATCGATTCTGGCGATCACGCGCTCCCCCTGCAGCAGGGAATGCAGCTTCTCTGTGATATCCTCCGTGGCCGTTTTCAGCACATCCTCCAGGATTTCATTTTTTCCGGTGTTCGCCCAGTAAGCCTGAGGCAGGCAGCCTTTGGAAATATAGCTGATGACAGACCAGGGATTATAGATTTCTTTATTTCCGAAGAAATACCCGTCATACCAGCTTTTAAGCTCCTCCTCCTTATCCGATGCTCCGTAATAGTCGAGCATCTTCTTTACTTCCGGCTCCGTAAAGCCGAAGAAAGCGTCATACTCATCGTCCATCACGGTGTTGACCGTAAGGTTATTCAGCCCGCTGAAAATGCTCTCCTGCGCAATTCGCAAAATCCCGGTCAGGAATCCATAGGAGAGATAGCGGTTGTCCTTAAATGCACCTGAGAAGAAGTTCCGCATGAACCCTATGATTTCATCGTAGAATTCCTTTGAATATCCTTCCTGTATCGGTGTGTCGTACTCATCGATAATGATGATCGGGGCCTTACCGCAGTGTGCGGCGAGCATTTTTGACAGCTTCTGGAGTGCTGACGCAAGCTCCACTTCATTTGCCTGTCCGCTCAGAATCTTTTCATAGTATTCCTTTTCATAGCCTGCAAGCTTATCGCTCCTTTTCAGTTCGGAATGCCTTCCGAATTCCTCCTGCAGCAGCTCCGCAATCTTGTTGAATGTCTCTTCCCAGGAATCATACTTGACATCCTTAAATGTCAGAAATATCACCGGGTATTTGCCCTGGTGCTCTCTGTACTCCGGTCCGCATTTCCAAATTTCTTTGTCTCTGAAAAATCTGCTCGTATCCTCGTCGGATTTCTCAAAAAAGACGCGAAGCATGTCCATGTTCAGGGTCTTACCAAACCGTCTCGGACGGGTGAACAAAGATACGAATGCCTTGCGGTCCAGAAACTCCCGAATGAGCAGAGTCTTATCCACATAATAGTATTCCGACTGGGCTCGGACGAAATCCGATATTCCCACCGGCAGCGGTTTCTTTCCTGCGGCGGGCGCATTTCTGATGTATTTTCCGGTCACAACACGGCCGTCCGACGGTTTTTCGGCGTCATCCGGGATCTGCCACTTGTTTCCCGACTTTACGGCGCCTTTTATCTTACCTTCTTTGCAGAATTCAGTCACTCTGCGCTCCGAGATTCCCCATACCACAGACATTTCTTTACATGATTTCATAGGGCTGCTCCTTCATCTCGTATTTTTATCTATATTATAAATAAACTTCGGAAGGATGTCAAATCACATTCGATATCCTTCCGAAGTTTATCAAGCCTCAGGTAACATTATTCCGATTTCTCCGCCGCGCGCATAAAAAAGCAGGCGCTCACTCGTTTACCAGATACACCTCTGCGCTCCCCATTCCGAACTGCAGCGCCGCGTCGTGGGAATCCATGTAAATGTCCACATGCCCGTAGGGTGTGCCGCGGTCCTCGACCGTGTAAACCGTGCCGTTTATGAGAAGCTTCGTTCCGAAATCTATACCGCCCATCGCCACCGTGTGGCCGGAGGTCGGCATGACGCCGCTTGCGGTCGCATTTCCCGCGGTGCCGCAGCAGCTTGCGCAGTTGCAGTAGGCGGTCAGGGTGAAGGTACCGAGGTACTCGGCGTTTGCAAGCATCTCTTCCCTCGCTGCCTCCTCTGCTGCGGCGGCTTCTGCCTCCGCGGCGGCCGCTGCCTCTGCGGCGGCTTTTTCCGCTGCCTCGACTCTCGCCGCATCCGCGGCTGCGTCCGCGTCTCTCTTTCTTCTCTCAAGTTCAGCCTCGGCGGTTTCAATTCTCTTAAGCAAAGACTCCTGATTGCTCTCCCCGGAGTCAAGACCGCTCTCAGCCATATAATTTACCATGTCCATGTCGGAGGCTTTCACTCCGATGCCCGCATACACAGGATCTGCCTCTGCAAAAACCAGCAAAGATGCTGCGAGAAGCAGGCTTGTTGCTTTCTTAACAAACATAAAAAAATCTCCTTTCGAGGGTATGATTATACCACGATAAGGAGATTTTTGAAGTCTTTTTTCATAATTTGTAACATTTCTGTAATATTTACAAGGCTTCAGAGTTATTCAGATTTTTGATTTGTCAAAGTCGCCGGATTTTCTGCGGTTTACACGCTCCTTTTGCAGCAGAAGTGATAAATACACGCTTTTTTTATCGCAGCGTTATCTCGACATTTCCGCCTCCGAGCAGCTCCTTCATCTCCTTTCGGGAGAGGTCTACATGCCCCAGCTTCGTGTACGCCCAGGAATTCGACCCGTAGAAGATCACGATCTGGTTCCCGGAGTAGAGGACGATGTCGCCGGAGTCCGTGGTGATCTCCTCATCGTCGCTCACAATGCTCTGCCCGATTCGGCCGACCTGCTCGAAGCCGCCGTACATGGACATCTGAATCGTAAGCGGGCGGAGGGCCTTAAGGGCCTCGACGGAGGCATTGTCCTCCCAGGTGACGGGAACTTCCGTCTCACCGATCAGCAGCTGTATCGTATCATTCATCTTGGCAGTCTCCTCCTTACTTGTAATGCTCTCTTCTGCGGGTATGCTCTCTTCTGCGGGGACGCTCTCCACGGATGGTATGCTCTCGGAAATCATCTCAGCTTCCGATGATGCGGCAGATTGCTCTGCCTGAACCGGGGCGGCCTTCTCCGACGCACACCCGGACAATGCGGCTCCGAGGAGCAGGCAGATGAGGGCGATGCGGTATGTCTTCATTTTAAATATTCCTCAAAAAATGCCTGCATCCTGTCGAACGGAATGATGTCCTTGCGGTCATAGAGGTCGGTGTGGACCGCACCGGGGATGAGCAGCAGCTCCTTGTTGTCGCCCTTAAGGAGCTTGAACGTATCCCGGCTCAGGTAGCAGGAATGAGCATTGTCGCCGTGGATCATCAGAACCGCGCTGTCGATCTCGTCGGCGTAGGTGAAGAGGCGCATGTTCATGAGGGAGGTCTGGGTGTTGACCGTCCAGCCGTCGTTGGAGTTGAGCGAGCGTGCATGATAGCCGCGCTCCGTCTTGTAGTAATCGTAGTAATCCCTGACGAAGAACGGAGCGTCCTCCGGGAGCGGATCGACCACACCGCCGGCTCTTTTGTAGGTCCCGTTTTTGTAATCTTCCGTTCTCTGGGCATTGATGCTCTCCCGGGCAGCCTTGCGGGCCTCCTTGCTGTCAGCGGCGTCAAAATACCCGTTTCCGGCAACGCGGGACATATCATACATCGTGGAGGTCACGGTCGCCTTGACGCGTGTGTCGATGCAGGCGGTCTGCAGAGCCATGCCGCCCCAGCCGCAGATGCCGATGATGCCGATACGCTCGGGATCGACATTTTCCCGGCAGGAGAGGAAGTCTACCGCCGCCTGAAAATCCTCCACATCGATGTCGGGAGAGTGCATCGCACGGGGAAATCCGCCCGACTCGCCGGTGAAGGACGGGTCAAATGCGATCGTGAGAAATCCCCGCTCTGCCATCTCCTGCGCGTAGAGGCCGGAGGACTGCTCCTTGCAGGCTCCGAAAGGACCGCAGACTGCGATGGCGGGCAGCTTCCCCTCTGCCCCCTTCGGGGTGTACATATCCGCCGCGAGGGTGATGCCGAAATGGTTCACAAATGTCACCTTGCAGTGATCCACCTTGTCGCTCTTCGGAAATGTCTTGTCCCATTCCTGTACGAGATTGAGCTGTTCTGTCTTCATCATGATCATTACCGCCTTTCTGTGGTCGAGATTGTTTTCTTCTGTATGAGTCAAGTATAGAAGACCTGTGCCGATCGTGCTAATGGTTATAAAGCATATCATGATATTCTATTTTCGAATATCGCGGCAGACCATACCTGGTATCAAAAAAGATCCTTCTTGTTTCTCATTTCCCGGCGTCTTATAATAATGATGATTCAGTTGTTAAGTGATTTTTGAAAATATTTTCGGAGAAGGCCTGGCCCTCTCTCACATCGTCCGGAGCCGCCTGATAATATCCTCGACCCTTCGAATTGCCTCCGCCACCTGGCTTCTGGACTCGTTGATTTTTGTCTGGACAAAGAAATCCGCAATCAGACCATCGAAGAAGAAATCGGCAAATGTCAGGAACCCGTCGACATCGATCGTAAGGCCCGGAATGTCGTCGAGTTCACTGCTGAAGGCCTGAAGCTCGTATTTTGCATTTTCAATATCGCGCCGCGCGTCGTCCAGTTTGGAGTGCTTGAAAAGGTTCGTGAGGAATCCGCCGCCGATAATGTCCACCACGCCCGCGATCCGGGCCGTTCCGAGGTCCGTCTCGGCTTTTTTAAGCGCCGCAAGCGCCCGCTCGCCGGCCATAATGGCCTCGTTTATCTCGGTCTGGCTGTCCTTCGGGCCGCCGCCCTCCCGGGTCGTCCCCCAGGCGTTTCCGCCGCCGTAGCCGTAGTCATGATTGCCGTAATCATAGTCATCGTAACGTGCCATTGTCATCCTCCTTTGCGAGATAATACGCAGCCACATGCATGGCCTGCAGAAAAGTCCCTTCCGCGATCATGTTCTTCACTTCCTCCGGGGAAGCGAGACGCGCATTGACGAACTCCGTGGAGTCGAGCGTCTGACCGGCCGCCTTCACGCAGTTTCGCGCCCGGAAAATGTAAGCCCAGTTGTCCGCAATCGTCGCCGCCGAGGGGATCTTTGTCAGGTACTCCCACTCGTCGGAGACATAGCCGGTCTCCTCGAGGAGCTCCCGTTTGGCTCCGGCGAGCGCATTTTCCTCAGGCTTTGCGTAAAAGGGCTCCACCGTCGACGTCTCCGAAAATCCGTTGTCACAAGGATCATCCTCCGGCACGGGCAGACCGTTCTCCGTGTAGAAATCCATCCGGTACTCGCGGTCTATGCCGCTCTCGATTCCGCCGGCCGGGAACTCGTCCGTGACCTTCCGGATACCCTGGCGGTACTGGCGGACCAGGATGTAGTTTCCCTCCGTGTCCGTCGCGACGATCACCGCGTAGTCCTTGCGGCTGAATGTGTAAAACGGCCCCGCCGTCTTCCCGTCCGGCAGCCTGTATTCACTTTTCCTCATATCCATCCAGCGGTCGTGCAGGATGGTCTCGGTGGAGATGTGCTGCCAGGCGAGGTTTTCGTCTTTCATTTTCATGGATGCCTCCTTTAGCTTCTGCCTTTACTATAGCAAATTAAAAGACCGCGGGCAATGCCCGCGGCCGTTTCGACGAAAATTTCAATATCAATAATTCTCCGCCCGAACCTCAAAGTAGCTTCTCGGATGGAAGCATACCGGGCAGAGCTCCGGAGCCTCGGTGCCGATCACGATGTGACCGCAGTTGCGGCACTCCCAGACCGTGATGCCGGCCTTTTTGAAGGCCTCTTTCTCCTGTACGTTTGCAAGGAGCTTTCTGTAGCGCTCCTCGTGGTGCTTCTCGATGGCCGCAACGCCGCGGAACTGGGCGGCGAGGTCCGCAAAGCCCTCCTCCTCGGCTTCCTTCGCGAATGTCTCGTACATGTCGGTCCACTCATAGTTCTCGCCCTCGGCTGCGGCGAGAAGGTTCTCCTCGGTCGTGCCGATGCCGCCGAGCGCCTTGAACCAGAGCTTTGCGTGCTCCTTCTCGTTGTCGGCGGTCTTCAGGAAGAGGGCCGCGATCTGCTCGTAGCCGGCCTTTTTGGCGACGGATGCGAAGTAGGTGTATTTGTTGCGGGCCTGGGACTCGCCGGCGAAGGCGGCCTTAAGGTTCTGCTCGGTTTTTGTGCCTTTGTACTTGTTTTCTGCCATGGTGATATCCTCCTTTTTCATATATAGTATGGCTTCAGCAAGATGTTTGTCAACGCTAAGGGCGGGGACAGTTCTTCCTGCGCTCCCGTCTCGCCACCCCGTCCATCACCATCGTGATCTCGGGGACCTCCGGTTCGATCTCGAGGGCCTTCGAGAACTGGGTCGTGTAGAGATCGTGGTAGACCCCGTCCTTTATCTTCACGAGGTCCGCGTGCTGACCGCGCTCGACGATCGCCCCGTCCTTCACCACGAGGATCTCGTCCGCGGCGAGGATCGTGGAGAGCCTGTGGGCGATCAGGATGCTCGTGCGGTTCTCCACGAGCGGCTCGATCGCCTCCTGAATCTTCTGCTCCGAGATCGAGTCGAGCGCCGATGTCGCCTCGTCAAAGATGAGCAGGGCAGGATCTTTGAGGAGCACCCGCGCGATCGAGATCCGCTGCTTCTCCCCACCCGAGAGCTTGAGTCCGCGGTTTCCGACCATCGTGTCGAGCCCGCTCTCCTGCTTCTCGATGAAATCGTAGATATTTGCCTTCTTCAGGGCCTCGATCATCTCCTCCTCGGTCGCGTCGTCCTTCGCATAGAGCAGGTTCTCCCGGATTGTCCCGTTGAAGAGATAGGTCTCCTGGCTCACGATGCCGATCTGCTGCCGGAGCCACGTGAGATCGAGCTTCCGGACGTCGATCCCGTCAAAGGAGACACTGCCGCCCGTCACGTCGTAGAGACGCGGGATCAGGTTGATCATCGTGCTCTTGCCGGAGCCCGAGGGACCGACGATCGCGATGCATTTCCCGCTGTCAAGCTTGAAGCTGACGTCCTTTAAGATCTGCCGCTCCTTGTCGTAGGAGAAATTCACATGCTCAAACTCAACCTCGCCGGTGCAGTCGGCCGGCGCGATGGCATCCTTTGCGTTGACGATCTCCGCCGGCATGTCGAAATACTCAAATATACGCGTAAAAAGCGCCATAGAGCGGATCCACTCGACCTGAATGTTTAAGAGGGAGTTGACAGGCATGTACATCCTCCCTAAGAGCGCGACGAGCACCGTGATGTCGCCGACCGTGAGGTCCGCGTCGTAGCGCATCATGAGGATGCCGCCGACGAGGTAGAGAAGCATCGGCCCAATGCTGGCCACCGTGGAAATGACAACCCGAAACCACCTGCCCGCCATCTGCTCCTTGATGTTGAGGTCGATCATGCGGCGGTTTGCATTTTCATACTTTTCATACTCGAGCTCTTCCCTGCCGAAGAGTTTGACCAGCAGCTGGCCGCTCACCGACATGGTTTCATTTAAAATGCCGTTGATGTCGTCGGACGCGGCCTGGGCCTCCCGGGTGAGGGTCCAGCGGGTCTTGCCCGCGCGCCTTGTCGGGATCGTGAAGAGAGGGATGATGATGACGCCGATCGTGGCCAGGATCCAGTTGCGGCTGTACATGGCGACGACCGCGATGATGAGCGTCGTTGCATTGGAGAGGATGCTGGTCATCGTGTTCGTGATGACCGAGCGGACACCGTCGATGTCGGAGGTCATGCGGGTGATGATGTCGCCCTGGCTGCTGGTGGTGAAGAAGCGCTGGGACATCTCCTGCAGGTGCCGATACATCGTGTTCCGCATGTCAAATGTGATGTGCTGGGCGATCCACGTATTCATGTAGCTCTCGAGCACCCCGATGAGGTTTGCACCGAGAGTGACCAGGAGCGAGAGCACAATGAGCCGGACCAGCATCGGCAGGTTCCGCCCGATGAGGCCCTCGTCGACGATCCGTCCGGTCAGGATGGACGGATACAGGGTTAAGAGCGAGGAAATGAAAATCGCCGCCAGCACCACGATCATCTGCTTCCAGTAGGGCGCGATGTAGGAGAACACGCGGAGCAGCAGCGCCTTTGTGACCTTCGGCTGCGCCTTTTTCTCCTCCTCCGTCAGATACTGGCCGCCCATCGGGCCGCCCGGACCTCTTCTGCCTGCCATAGACACTCCTTTCTTTCGCGGCTACAGCCACTTTTTCTTGTGAAAAAACAAAAGACTCGATATGACGATCAGAAGGCTCACAATGATGACGATCGGATACGCCGCCGGCGATTCAAGCTCGGGCATGTAGCGGAAATTCATCCCGTACCAGCCGACGATCAGGGTCAGCGGCATGAAGATGGTCGTCACGACCGTGAGGATCGTCATCGTGTTGTTCTGGGAAACGGCAATCTGGGACGCGTAGAGCTCGCGCACCTGGCTGCTGTAGTCCCTGAGATACGCTGTAATGTTGAGAAGCCGGTCGACCCTCGCCGTGAACATGTCAAAGTAGCGGAGGTTGTGCTCGGCGAAGAAGTTGTTTTCATTTTCGTAAAATTCATGCCCGAGATCGATCAGCTGCTCATAGTTCGTGCGGAGGCGCAAAAGCTCCCTGCGAAATTCCGAGATCCGGACCAGAGTGTCGTTGTCCGCCTTGTCCTCCAGTATCTCTTCCTCGATCAAGGCCAGCTCATCCTCGACCCTGCCCAGATGGGCAAGATCGTCGTTGACAAGCTTGTTCAGAAAATCGTAGAGGAAGCGCTCATAACTCGGAATGCGCCAGTGGCGGGTCAGGCGGATTTCCTCGACGATCATTTCCACGAACCCGTGGTCGTCGATGAAGACCACGCCTTTCTCGTCAAGCGCAAATGTGAACTCATGGTTGCTCTCCGCGATGTCCCGCTTGTCGGGGATCGTGAAACCGCCGGTCAGGGAGTCGTAGTTGACCTCGGCCTTGGTCGTGTGGACCCGGTCGTACTCGATATCGAGGTCGATGCCCATCATGAAAGAGTCCTTGGTCCTGGTCCACTCTTTTGAGGTCATAACCGCAACATAGGGCTTGTGGGACCGCATGCAGGCTTCGAGGGTAGAAGGCTCAAGCGTGTCTGAGATTTTGTAGAACATGTTGCCTCCTTTCGTCAGGTGCCGTTTTTGTGGATTCTAAAAGCTGCGCAGGCTGCCTGCCCGAGCGCGATTCCGCCGTCATTCGTTGGGATCTGGCTGTGCAGGAGGACTGTGAAGCCCCGCGCTCTCAGCTTCTCCGCCGTGAGCTTTAAAAGGAGCAGGTTCTGGAAGCAACCGCCGGAGAGGGCGGCTGTCCATATGCCTGTCCTCCCGGAGACCGCGAGGGCTGCTTCTGCGGCCATCTCGGCGAGTCCCTCGTGGAAGATGTAAGCGAGCTTCTCTGTGTCTTCCCCGTTCAGCCTTCCCTCTGTCAGCCGCTTTATGAGAGCGTCCGTCGGGAGGATGACCGGGTCCTTATCTGAAAATGAAACCCTCTCCCATCTCTCCGCCTCCCCCGTTTTTTTTGCGTACCGCTCCGCGGCGAATTCCAGCGCCATGGACGCCTCCCCCTCGAAGGTGGAGGCCCGCCGGATTCCGAGGATCGCGCTCGCGGCGTCAAAGAGCCGTCCCGCGCTGGTCGAGATAACCGTATTGATGCCTCTCTCTGCCATCTTAAGGATCGTTCCCGCCGGGCCAGGCTCGGAAAGGCCGAGTTCGTGAATAATGCGGGCTGCCTGGTCTCCGCAGATTGATCCCAGCATGGTCACGGCGACCCGCCAGCCCTCCCGGGCGGCTGTGTCCCCGCCGGTCATACGGAACGGTTTGATGTGCCCCATGCGCTCGAATCCGTTAAAATCCGCCAGGAGGACCTCGCCGCCCCAGATCGTCCCGTCGGTCCCGTAGCCGGTGCCGTCGAAGGAGAGGCCGATGACGGGTGAGGTGTGTTCATTTTCCGCCATACAGGATAAAATATGCGCATAGTGATGCTGGACCCGCATGACCGGGAGTCCCAGGCTCTCCGCAGCCTCCGCCGAGTGGTAACGCGGGTGCAGATCCGCGGCGCAGACCTCCGGCTTGGTCTCGAGAAGCTTCATGAAGCGTCCGACGGTCTCCGTCAGGGCGTCACAGGTTCTGACGTCCTCCATGTCGCCGATGTAGGGCGAGGGATAGAAAATGCCGCCGCTGCCCACACAGAAGGTGTTCTTAAGCTCGCCGCCGATGCCGATGACCGGTGCGTCAAACGCTTCGCCAAGAAGGAACGGAAGCGGCGCATAGCCGCGCGACCGGCGGATCATATAGGGTTTTCCCTCAAATATGTCCATGACGGAGTCGTCCGCCCGGATCCTGATCTTGCGGTTGTGCGAGAGGATTGCGTCGGCAAGATTGCCGAGCTCCTCCTCCGCCTCACGGTCGTCCCGGCAGATCGGGGCACCCGAGACGTTGCCGCTCGTCATGATAAGGCAGTCCGGCATCTTAATGCCGTCGTCGTAGTCGAAAAGCAGCAGGTGGATCGGCGCATAAGGGAGCATGAGGCCGAGTTTCGGGTTGTCCGGGGCTGTCTCCGGGCACACGCGGCCGCCCGGGATCCGGGGAAGCAGCACGATCGGCTTCTGGTGGCCGGTCAGTATCTCCTCCGCCTCCGGGGGAACTTCGCACTCGCGCCGGACCGTATCAAGGTTCCGCATCATGACGGCGAACGGCTTCATCGGGCGGGTCTTGCGCTCCCTGAGGGTTCTCACCGCCTCGGGATTCTCTGCGCTGCAGCAGAGGTGGAAGCCGCCGATGCCCTTCACTGCGACGATTTTCCCTTCCTTTATCATCTGCCGGGTCCGGCTGATGGCCTCGTGCCCTCTTTCGCCGCTGCCTGAGAGATAATATTCCGGGCCGCAGTCCGGGCAGGCGACCGGCTGGGCGTCAAACCGCCTCGATGCGCGGTCGTAGTATTCCTTCCTGCAGGCGGGGCACATCGGAAATTCCTTCATCGACGTCCGCTCCCGGTCGTAGGGCAGGCCTTCGAGGATCGTGAGGCGCGGCCCGCAGGAGGTGCAGTTGATGAAGGGATGCAGGTAGCGGCGGTCATTCTTATCAAACATCTCCCGGATACAGTCGTCGCAGACCGCGATATCCGGGGAAATGAAGATCTCGCCCGCAACTTTCTCGCTCTCAACGATGGAGAAGCGGTCGTATGAGGGGGCATTTTCCACATCCTTCACATCGATCTTGAGGATGGCTGCCCTCCTCGGAGGACGACGGCGCAGGGCGGAGAGAAAAGCGTCAATGCTTTTCTCTCCGCCCTGCGCCGTTATTTCCACATAGGATCCCCTGTTCGCGACGGTTCCCGTGATGCCGGTCTCGCGGGCGAGCCGGCTGGCCGTCGGCCGGAAGCCGACGCCCTGCACGATCCCGTACACGCGGATGCGTCTGGTTATGATTTCGGGATTCGTGCTCATCGATTGATTCCTTTCGCGTTTTTTCAGGGTTTCATTTTCAGATCAGATATATTTCTCGATCCACTCCGCGATCTCGGCGTAGACCACATCGCGGTCGGTCTCGTTCAGGATCTCATGGCGGTCTCCCTCGTAGAGCCGGAGGGTGATGTCCTTGATCCCGCTGTTCTCGTAGAGGTCTTTCATCTCCACGACGCCTTTTCCCATGTTTCCGACCGGGTCGTCCGAGCCGGATGCGAAGAGCATCGGAAGGTCTTTCGGGACGTTGGCGATGTTGTCCTTGTTCTCGCAGTCAACGATCGCCTCAAAGAGGCCCTGGTAGCCGTTGACCGTGAACATGAACTGGCATCTGGGCTCGCCGTAGTAGAATTTGACGATCTCGGGATCCTTGGTAAGCCAGCTGTTCGTGACATCCTGCCCGGTCATGTCGTAGCGCTTGTAGGGTTCGCCGAACGCGAGTCCCTGGATGGTCTTGCTGCGGTAATGTCCTCCCCGGACAGCCTCCTCGCCGCGCGCCAGGGTAAGGCCGGCTCTCGCGGCAGCCTCCGGGACATAGCCCGTGCCCATGATGACCGCGCCGGCAAGACCTGCGCCGTATTTCGAGAGATACTTCAGGGTCATGTAGGAACCCATGCTGTGGCTGAGGATAAAATAAGGCTTGTCCTTGTCCTCGTAGTGGCGGCGGACAGTATTCATGTCATCGACGACCGTGTCGCTCGGGTTCGGGGCGAAGTAGCCCCACTCCTCCTCGGAGAGGACGGAAGCGCCGTGGCCCAGGTGGTCGTGACCGACGACCAGAAAGCCCCGTTCCGCCATGTACCTGGCGAAGTTGTCGTAGCGGTCGATGAACTCAACCATGCCGTGGACGAGCTGGAGAACCGCCTTGTAGTTTCCGTCGGCGGGGGCCCATTTTTTGCCGTGGATCGTCGTCTGCCTGTCATGCGATAAGAACGAGAATGTCGTCTTTTTAACCATTTTGCGCCTCCCTCTTTCCGTGCCGTTTGTGCATATTTTAGCACGAATTTCATGGCAGGGCAACGGATTTGGTCGCAGATAGGGACGGTTCTTCGCGGCGAAGAACCGTCCCCCGCCGCGAAGAACCGTCCCCTCACGTCTATCACACGTCGACCCGATACCGCCTGACCGACACCCTCGCGCGCCCGTCGCAGTAGAACGAGACGCGGTCGGCCGACGTCTCGGTCTCGAGCGTCATGGTCATCACCTTCTCACCGCCGTTCACGAAGACCTCGACGCTGAACCGGTCGAGAATGATCCGGAGGCTGATCCGACCGTTCACATGCGGGACATGAGCGCGCCTCTGGTGCATGATCGCCCGGCGGGACCCGGAGTGCTTCCGGTCCGCCTTGAGCGTCTCCTCATGCGGGCGGTAGCTCACGCCCGTCTGGAACCTCTCATTTTTCGCAAAGCGCACCGAGAATTTCCGATAGATGTCCTCCGGATCCAGCGCCTCGACCTCGACCTCCATGTCGAGCAGCCTGCCGTTGATCCCGGGGATCTCGATCTCGCCGTTTTCGACCGGAATATTCCTGCAGCTGACCTCGTCCGTCCGAAGCGCGTCAAGCTCCCGAACCGGCCGCTGATAAAGCTTCCCGTCCTTCAGGAAGAGCTCTCGCGGAAGCGCCATCTGCCCGAACCACGGCACGGAGGCCGTCCGGAAGTTGCAGGTATCCCAGTTCTGCATCCAGCCGATCATGATCCGCCGGCCGTCCGGAGCCTCGATCGTCTGCATCGCGTAGTAGTCGATCCCGTAGTCCACCGCATGGTCCTCGCCGCCGGAAAATATCCCGCTCTCCGTGTCAAAATCGCCGACCATGTAGAAATTTCCGTTGCCGCTGTAGTACTCGAGCCCCTTCGGCAGCATGTCCGTGGCGCTGGCCATGAAGATCCATTTTCCGTCGAGGGCAAAGAGATCGGGGCACTCCCACATGCGGCCGATGCGGTCGTCATTTGCCGCAATGACCGATACATAGTCCCAGTGAAAGAGGTCGCGGCTCGTGTAATGGAGGATCGCCCCGCCGTGCTCCCCGTACCAGTCCGCGACCGCGAGGTGATACACGCCGTCCTTCTCGAGGAACATCTTCGGGTCCCGGAAATCGCGGGCGCTCGCCCCCTCCGGCAGGTTCCAGGAGGGGATCACCGGATTCTCTCCCACCTTCTCATAATCCACGCCGTCGCCGAATGCCAGACACTGAGTCTGGAACATCCCATCCTCTCTTCTCGCAACCCCCGTGTAGACGAGGGCCTGCCGCCCGTCCGGCGCCGTGAACGCGCACCCCGAAAAGCACCCGTCCCGGTCGTAGTCCTCATCCGGCGCGAGCGCGCAGGGAAGATAGGTCCAGTGCAGGAGGTCGCGGCTCACCGCGTGTCCCCAGTGCATCGGGCCCCAGTGGGAATCATAGGGGTGGTACTGGTAGAAAAGGTGGTACTGTCCGTTGTAAAATGAAAACCCGTTCGGATCGTTCATCCAGCCAACTCTCGTTGACAAATGAAAACCAGGCCGCTCCTCCGGCTTTATCGCCTTCTCCCGGTCCAGTTCATAGTTTCTGGCGTTATTCAGTCTCTCGCTTGCCATGCGCGGTATGTCTCTCCTTTATTTATATATATAAAAACACCCGGCTGCCAGCGGCAGCCGGGACACTCATTATACCTTATCCTGCATGGAATCTTCAAGTGCTTCGCAGATATTTTCCACAACCTTTGTGACTTTGGCCTGCACTTCGGGCGGTGCATACGGGAACGTGTAGGAGACATCCGCGGCCTCAAGGAGCGGAAGGTCATTCAGGGAGTCCCCGATGCCGTACACCTTGCAGTCGCCGTAGTAGTCGCGGATGACCGAGACCGCCTCGCCCTTCGAGGTTCCCTTCGGCGCGATGTCGACCTCGATGACGTTCTGGAACGCGTTCAGGTACTCTCCGTACTTGTCGTTGATCTCCTTTGTGAGGGCTGCAGCCTCCTCCAGCGTCTCGCAGTGGATGCCGACGCCGTGGACCAGGCCCTCGGGCGCATCATCCATGCCTGTGATAACGTTGTACTCACCCGGATAGTCCATCTCCTCGAAGACGTTGATCACGCCGTCGATATCGATGGAAATGCGGTTCCCGCGCGGCTTCACATCCTTGACGATCTTATCGATCACATCCCGGTCGATGAAGAGCTTGCGGATCCCCTTCATGTCACGGTCGACGATATTCGATCCCGTGCTGGTGATCATAAAGTCCGGAACGAAATGTCCCGTGATGAACGGGGTCAGTCCGCCGACCTGCCGTCCGGTGCAGAGGCCGAAATAGTTGCCCGCCGCCTGATACTCCTTGATTTTCTCAACCGATTCCGGGGGAAGCTTCACTTCCGCTTTGTAAAAATAGAGCGTCCCGTCGAAATCGCTGGCAAATACCTTTTTCATTTTCCGTGATCCCGCCTTTCATATATTTCCGGCATATACCGGTTATTGTGAAAATCATACCATTTTTTAAAACAAAAATAAACCTTTATATTGTATTTTTCCCAAATTTCGTTTACAGTAAAGGTAGAATGATTTTTCAAATAAAAGGAGGCATCACCCATGAAGCAGTGGACTCTCGAAGAACGCTACAGAGTGCTCATAAGCCCGGACGAGATCTCGGACCTCTATGAACGCATTCAGAAATCCGGTTACCGCCAGACCTACCACGTTCAGCCGATGACCGGTCTTTCCTCGGACCCGAACGGATTTGCCTATTACGAAGGACAGTGGCACCTCTATTACCAGTGGACACCGTGGGGTGCCGTTCACGGACTGAAATACTGGTATCACGCGATCAGCCCGGACCTTGTGAGCTGGGACAACGCCGGCATCGGCATCGCGCCCGGCGACTTCTATGACAACAAGGGCTGCCATTCCGGCTCCGCGTTCGCCCTCGGCGACGACCTCTATTTCTTCTACACCGGCAACCACCGCGACGAGAACTGGATCCGCACCCCCTTCACCTGCGCCGCGAAGATGAACGCCGACGGCAAGCTCGAGAAGCTCGAAAAGCCGCTCTTCGGCCCGAGGGACGACTACTCCGAGCACCAGCGCGACCCGAAGATCATCTATGTGCCCGAGAAGAAGAAATACTACATCTTCATCGGCGCCCAGACTCTGGACAAGAAGGGAACCGCTCTCATCTACGAGTCGGAGGAGCTTCTTGCCGGCTGGCGCTTCGCCGGCCAGCTGAAGGTTCCCGGCTACGAGGACTTCGGCGGGATGTGGGAGTGCCCCTGCATCGTGAATATCAGCGGCAAGGATGTTCTCATTTTCTCCCCGCAGTACACGACTCTGCCGGGCCGCGGAAACTCCACCAACCACAACGTCTATCTCATCGGCAGCATGGACTACGACACGCTGACCTTCACGCCGGAGAGTGATTACCAGTACCTCGATTTCGGGTTCGATTTCTATGCGGCTCAGTGCGCGGCCAATGTCGCGGATCCGGACAAGGCGGTCCTCGTCGCATGGCTGGGACTCCCGGACAACCACTACCCGACCGAGCCCGAGGAGTGGGAGGGCTCCATGTGCCTGCCGCGCGAGCTCCGCATCAGGGACGGCAAGCTGATCCAGACGCCGGTCGCGGAGATCGCAAAGCTCGAAGCCGGGGATGCCCCCGAACCCGGAATCCTTCCGAAGGCCTGCCATGTCGCGGCCTGCTTCGGCGAGGGCGATGCTTTCCTGAACCTCTTCACGAAGGCGGACGGAACCGGCGGGTTCACGGTCTCCTACGATGCGGCTGCCAATAAGCTCACGGTCGACCGCACCGGCATGGACATCCGGTTCAACGAGAAGGTCTTCGAGACCCTCGAGGTGCCGCTTGAGAATCCGCTTAAGAAGATCGACGCTTACATCGATTCGAGCTCGGTTGAGCTCTTCATCAACGACGGCGAGAAGACATTCGCCTCCAGGATCTTCCCGACAGAGGGCGAGCACGGGTGCGCGGCCTCCGCGAATGCGGCGGTGAAGGTCACGGCGCTTGCAAAGTCGGTGACGGATAAATTCATCGTCTAATAATAAAAATAAAGGCCCGGGGACGGTTCTTGGTTCCCCGGGCCTTCTGTCTTAATATCCCTCTCTCTGCGCCTTCTTCCTCTGCTGCACCCGCTTCTCGGCGCCCTCCCATCTTGCCTTCTCGGACTCGCTCTCTAAGATGAGCCCGTAAGGCACCGGGATCGGCCGCCCCTCGTCGTTGATGCAGACCTCCGTGAAGAAGGCCCTGTTGATGATCGTCCGCCTGCCGGTCGGCAGGTCCTCGAGCCACGTGTCGATCCGGACCTCGATGGAGGTTCTCCCGACATGGGTCACCCTGGCGATCATCACGATCGTATCATTTAAAAATGCACCCCTCTTAAACTCCAGATGCTCAATGGAGATCGTCGTCACGTTGCACCCGGCGTGGCGCATCGCGGTGATCCCGCCGAGCTCATCGATCATTTCAAGCAGCTTGCCGCCGAAAAGGCGGTTCTGGCCGTTGATGTCCGGGTAGCGCAGGCCCCTCGAGAGCTCCGTGACCGAATCGCTCACCGTCTTGTAGCCGATGCGCTTTACCGCGAATTTCGGAACGGGTTCAATCACTTCCTCAAAATAGGAGAAGGACGGATCCACCTCGCCGATCTTGATGAGCGCCGTGACCTCTTCCGCCGTGTACCAGGACGTCGACTCGAATTCCTTCTTCGGAGCCTTCTCAAGGTGCGGCGTGACATCGCACTCAAAGATCCAGACGTCTCTCATTTCCTGAACGGTTCCGTGGTCCGGATCATGAAGAAAAACGGTTTTTATGACCTTGCCCGCGTCCGCCGGAATGTTGAGCCCCAGCGTCTCCTGCACCTTGCGGTAGGCGGTGAGGAAGCTTGACTCCGTGGACAGAGCGGTCCCGTGGAGCGGGGCCAGATAGAGGGGTCCCATGGTGAAGATGGACGACCTCCGGCCGAGCAGGTATTTTCCCTCGCTGTTTCGGATCCAGACATCGGCTGCCGCGTGGTACAGTCCCTCCGGAATCTCCTCTGTCTCATCGATCACAAGGCCGGTGTCGCGCATTTCCCGGTCGTAAAGGCGCCATCTTTCCATGACATCTCCTCCAAAAGTTTTTATATATTATTTTTCTTATTCCTTTCCGTCCCAGCAGTAGGTGCAGAGCCTGTCTCTGCTGATTCCCGTCGCGTCGATCAGGTCATCCAGCCGGTTGAAGCGAAGCGTTGTAAAATTCATGCGCTCCCGCATCTTCTCCAGCATCATGTGGTAGCGGTCCGAATCCGGATTCGCGTAATCATCAAGGATCGCGCGGTCGACCTCGCCGCCCTCAAGCTCCTGAATGATGCGCCGGCCGATCAGCTCCATATCCGAAGTCGAGCGGGAGAACCCGATGTATTTGCAGCCGAAGAGGATCGGCGGGCAGGCCGGGCGAACGTGAACTTCCTTCGCGCCGCTCTGGTAGAGGAACTCCGTCGTCTCCCTAAGCTGGGTCCCGCGGACGATCGAGTCGTCGATGAGCAGGAGTCTCCTGCCGTCGATCAGCTCGTGGACCGGGATCAGCTTCATTTTCGCGATCAGATCGCGCTTGGACTGGATCGTCGGCATGAAGGAGCGCGGCCAGGTCGGCGTATATTTGATAAACGGCCTCGAGAACGGTACACCCGACTCGTTCGCGTAGCCGATCGCATGCGCGGTGCCAGAGTCCGGAACGCCCGCGACGTTGTCGATATCGTCCTTCGTCATCTGATCCCGCTTTGCGAGGTTTTGGCCGCAGCGGCAGCGCATGGCCTCGACGGAGACCCCCTCGTAGGCGGAGGTCGGGTAGCCGTAGTAGACCCAGAGGAATGTGCAGATCCTCATTTTCTTTCCGGGCTCCGCCAGCACATGCACGCCCTCCGGCGTCATGAGGCAGACCTCGCCGGGTCCGAGCTCCTTGTAATCCCGATAGCCGATGTTTAAGTACGCAAATGATTCAAACGATGCGCAGAAGCCCGTCTCCTTCCGCCCGATGACGAGGGGCGTTCTTCCCAGACGGTCGCGCGCACAGTAGATACCCTGATGATTCATGAGAAGGAAGGTCATGGACCCTTCGATCGCCTCCTGGGCGAACCGGATTCCGTCGATCAGGTTGTCCTTCTCGTTGATAAGAGCGGCCACGAGCTCGGTCGCGTTGATCTCGCCGCTGCTCATCTCCTGAAAATGAACCCCGCGCCTCGCCATGACCTTCTCCGTCAGCTCATCCTTGTTGTTGATCCGGCCAACGGTCGTGATCGCGTACGTCCCGTGGTGGGAACGCACGATGAGGGGCTGGGGCTCGTAGTCCGAAATGCACCCGATCCCGAGATTGCCGTGCATTTCATTTACCTCGGATCCGAATTTGGTGCGGAAGGGGCTGTTCTCGATATTGTGAATCGCCCGGTTCATGCCGTCTTTTCCGAACACGACCATGCCGGCTCTTCTGGTTCCCAGATGAGAGTGATAGTCTGTCCCGAAAAACAGGTCAAATACGCAGTCTTCCTTGAGTGCAGTAGCAAAAAATCCGCCCATACTAACTCCTTTTAAAAATGTAAAACCAGTGTTTCATGCAAGTCCGCAGTCTTTAAGCGCTTCCTCGATCTTAATAAGGCAGGCATCGCTGTCGATTCCAAGCACATTCCTGAGGATGGAGACATCCCCGTGCTCCACATACGCATCCGGAAGCGTGATGTTCATCACCTTAAGCTCCGGATAGTTTTTGGATACATGATCGGTGACCCGCTCGCCGAAGCCGCCGCGGGAGATGTTCTCCTCCAGCGTGATGAGAAGCTTATGATTCTCCGCAAGGCGGTCCACCATGTCAAGGTCGACCGGCTTGACAAACCTGCCGTTGACCAGCGTGCAGGGGATGCCTTTCATTTTCAGCTTGGTCCGGATATGCTCCGCCGTGCTGACCATACTGCCGACCGCATAGAGCGCAACCTCGCACTCCTCATAGAGCATCTCGGCCTTCCCGTACTCGATCGGGGCGTGAAACTCCGTGAGACCGTCGTAGGCGACGCCGCGCGGGTAGCGCACCGCCACGGGCGCATTCAGGGAAAATGCAAACCGAAGCATACTCCGAAGCTCATCCGCATTCTTCGGGGCCATAACGGTCATGTTCGGGATGGCCGTGAGGTAGGTCAGGTCGAAAATGCCCTGATGCGTCTCTCCGTCCGCCCCGACAAGGCCGGCCCTGTCCACCGCGAATACGACCGGAAGGTTCTGAAGACATACATCCATCAGGATCTGGTCGAAACCGCGCTGCAGGAAGGAGGAGTAGACCGCCACCACCGGGTGCAGGCCGCCCGCGGCCATGCCGGCCGCCGAGGTCACCGCGTGCTGTTCCGCGATTCCGACATCAAAGAAACGATCCGGGTAGGTCTTTTCAAACGCCTTGAGGCCCGTTCCGTCCGGCATTGCCGCAGTGACCGCCACAACCTTTGAATCCTCCGCCGCAATTTTTACGATCTCATCGGAAAAGACCTTCGTGTAGCTGGGGCCTTTCGCCTCGCCGACCGGCCTGCCCGTCTTGACATCAAACTTTCCGATCCCGTGGAATGCCTCCGGATTGGCCTCCGCGGGCGCGTAGCCCTTGCCTTTCTTCGTGATCACATGGATGAGCACCGACCGTTCTATGGTCTTGGCCTCCTCCAGGATGCGGGTCAGCTTCCTGATGTCGTGCCCGTCCACGGGTCCCAGGTATGTGACGCCCATGTCCTCAAAGAGCATGCCGCCCGGCACAAAGATCTGCTTCAGGAAGCTTTTCGCGCGGATGAGCCCGTTTGAGACGGGCTTGCCCACGACCGGCATCCTCTCGAGCCGGTCCGCCACGTTCCGCTTCAGCCGGTTGTAGCCCTCCGCTGCCCGAAGTTCATTTAAGTACGTGGACATGCCGCCGACATTCGGCGCAATTGACATGGTGTTGTCATTTAAAATAATAATGAAATTCGTCTTCCGGTCCCCTGCGTTGTTGAGCGCCTCATAGGCCATGCCGCCCGTGAGCGCCCCGTCGCCGATCACCGAGATGACCTTGTAGTCCTCCTTAAGGAGGTCTCTCGCCTGCACGAGTCCCAGCCCCGCCGATATGGACGTCGAGCTGTGCCCTGTGTCAAACACATCGTAGGGACTCTCCTTGTGCTTCGGAAATCCGCTCATGCCGCCGTACTTCCGAAGCCCTTCAAAGCCGTCCTTTCTCCCGCTCAGGATCTTGTGGGTGTAGGACTGATGTCCGACATCCCATACTACCTTGTCCCGCGGAAAATCAAACGCCTTAAAGAGTGCGATCGTGAGCTCCACGGCCCCCAAGTTGGAGGCCAGATGGCCGCCGGTTTTGCTGATTTTGTCAACCAGAAATGTCCGGATCTCCGCAGCCAGCTTGTCGAGCTCTTCGTCCGACATATTTTTTATATCCAAAGGTCCTTCTGTTCTTTCCAGCACTTCACACCTCTAATATTCGTGATAAGAAACGGGCGCAAAGCCCATCTCCTCAAGGTAATTATACCGCATAAAACCGGATTTATCCATTCGTGAAATGTCACTATAAAAGAAGGCGGGCCCGCATACGCGGTAACGAAAACGACAAAAATGCAGCCCTGCCCAGACAGAACTGCATATTTAAAGCTATTTAATCAATAAGAAAGAACCTCCGCTCCGGTCTCCGTGACCAGAACCTCGATCTCCCACTGGGCCGAAGGCTTGCCGTCGCCGGTGTAAACGGTCCAGCCGTTGTCCGCGTCGGTGAAGAAACGGTCCGTCCCCATGTTGACCATGGGCTCGATGGTGAAGACCATGCCCGGGACCATCAGCATCCCCGTTCCGGGCTTGCTGACATAGGAGACGAAGGGCTCCTCGTGAAATGCATTTCCGCAGCCGTGGCCGCCGATCTCCTTAACGACACTGTAGCCGTTCTTCAGCGCATGCTGATGCACCGCATGGCCCATGTCGCCCATGAGCGTCCAGGGCTTTACGTGGGCGAGGCCGATCTCCACGCACTCTTTGGTGACCTGGACCAGTTTTTTCTTCTCCGGGCTCACATCCCCGATCATGAACATGCGGGATGAGTCGGAGAAATACCCGTCAAGGATCGTCGAGCAGTCGACATTGATGATGTCGCCGTCCTTTAAAATGATATCCTTCGAGGGAATCCCGTGGCAGATCTCATCGTTGATGGAGGTGCAGACGCTCTTCGGGTAGCCCTCATAGCCCAGATCGGCCGGAATACCGCCCATCTTTTTGGTCGTCGTCATGACGATGTCGTCAATCTCCTGGGTGGACATGCCCGCATGAATCTTCTCACCGATCTCATCGAGCACGGCGATGTTGATCACAGCGCTCTTTTTGATGCCCTCTATATCTTTCTCGGTCTTGATCAGGTCATGGCCGGGTACAATGTGGCCCATGACCTCAAAACGGCGGATCTTGTCGTCAAATGCGAGGTGACAGCTCTTGTATTTTTTTCCGCTTCCGCACCAGCAGGGTGCATTCCGATCCAGTCTCTTGATAATCATTTCTTCTCTTTCCCATCTCTCAGGATAAAATAGTGCTCTTCCGCGTACCATTTTAGCGTTTAAGACGGAAATCGTCAATCCAAATTGTGAGGGTGTACTAACTTTTGTACTTTAAGTTTTTCATGGACTGTGTTAGAGTTAAGACATCATTTTCACTATATATTTAAGAAAGGTTATGCATATGACTTCACAGGATCCCGTCTATATCACCGGTCATCAGCACCCGGATACAGACTCCATCGCTTCGGCGATCGCGTATTCATTTTTCAAGAGATCCATGGGCATCCGCGCAATTCCCTGCCGGCTCGGATCCGTAAATGCCGAATCCGCCTGGCTCCTTAAGCGCTTCGGTTTTGAGGAGCCGATGCTGCTCACCGACGCGCGCGTGCGTCTTTCCGACATCACCCTCGACCCGCCCACCTACATAAAGCCGGACACGACCATCTTTGAGTCCCTCCGGCAGATGGAGGAGCAGGGTCACACCTACTGCGGCGTCGTCGACGACGATATGCACCTCTTGGGCCTCGTGACCAAGGGCGACATCGCCCAGGTCGGCCTCGGCGACACCCACCACAACATCGACATCTTATCGAAAACGCCCCTCGACAACTTCGTGAAGACCCTGGGCGGGAAGCTCATCTACCGGGACGATGAAATGCACCTGAACGGCAAGGTCAGCATGATCGCCATGGCGGAGATCGCCCAGCTCGACGCCTACCAGATCGAGGACCGCATCGTCATTCTGGGCAGCAATTCGGTCGCCCAGAGGCACGCCATCGAGCGGGGCGCCGGCCTCCTCATCATCGTCTGGGCGAACTCGGTGGAGCCGGATGTGATTGAGCTTGCGAAGGCGCATCACTGCCCGATCATCATTTCCGGCCACGGGGCCATGAACACCTCGCGCTACATCTATTTTGCGCCGGCGGCCTCCACGATCATGAAGACCAGCATCGTAACCTTCACGGACATCGAGCTCGCGGAGGATGTCGGAAAGAAAATGCTCCGCAGCCGCTTCCACATCTACCCGGTCATAAACACCGAGCGGAAGCTGGTCGGCTACGTCGCGCGCTACCACATCATGAACTGCAAGAACAAGCAGATCATCCTGGTGGACCACAATGAGTTCTCCCAGTCGGTCCGTGCGATCGAAAAGGCCCGCGTGCTGGAGGTCATCGACCACCACCGGATCAACGACTTCTCGACCACCCAGCCGGTCGCCTTCCGAAATGAAATCGTCGGCTCCTCCGCCACGATCGTCTCGACGATCTTCCGCGAGAACCAGATTCCGATCCCGCAGAACCTCGCCGGGCTTCTCCTGGGCGCCCTGCTCTCCGACACGATGAATTTCCACTCGCCGACGACGACCCCGAAGGACATCCAGACCGCCAACATCCTGGCAGCCATGGCCGACCTCGACATCGAGGAGTTCGCCCGCGACATGTTCGCGGTCACCGCCAACACGAGCGGCAAGACCTACTCCGAGATGATCAACCAGGATATGAAGATCTACGACATCAAGGAGTGCAAGCTGGCGATCTCCCAGGTGATCGTCACCTCCACGAAGGCGCTCCGTGAGGACGATCAGGAGATCCAGCAGGCGGTCGAGAGCTTCGCGGCCAAGAAACGTCTGGACCTCTCGGTCCTGGTCTTCACCAGCATCATGGAGAACGGCTCCATCATCTACGCCGGCGGGAACCGCGCGGCCTGGATCCCGGAGGCCTTCCCGAACAGGGAAAATGAAGAGCACTCCTTCCAGCAGGACCTCCTCTCCAGGAAGAAGCAGATCCTTCCGAAAATCAATGATATCATAGATAAATACATGTAATAATTCAGCACCCCGGGTGGGATATGTTTTGAGGGGCGAGGCGCTTGCGGCTCGACCGAAAAATATGTCCCACCCGGGGCGGGCAAGGCGCGAAGCGCCTCTGACCGCCGCATGAGCAGGCCGCGAAGCGGCTGCGAATGGGGTGCTGAATTATGCCCCGCAGGCAAGGCGCGAAGCGCCTCTGACCGCCGCATGAGCAGGCCGCGAAGCGGCTGCAAATGGGGTGCTGAATTTTGCCCCGCGGGCAAGGCGCGAAGCGCCTCTGACCGCCGCATGAGCAGGCCGCGAAGCGGCTGCGAATGGGGTGCTGAATTTTGCCCCGCGGGCAAGGCGCGAAGCGCCTCTGACCGCAGGTGCTGAATTATTACAAGAAACTACGAAAGCAGGTACAACCATGTCAATCGCCGCTGCACTGTTAATCCCCCCGCTCTTCGCCCTCATCCTGTGCGAAGCGGGCTTCAACCCCCATATGATGAAGATCTCCCCGGCAGATCTCGCCCGGAATTACCTCATCTGGTTCATCATCGGGCTCTTCTTCCGGCTCCTCACCCCATTTCCGGCCATCGGGATCGCGCTGACCCTGATTCTCGGCTTTGCATTCGGGTGCGGGAACCATTTCATCATTCTCTTCCGCCGGACTCCGGTGACCCCCGCCGACCTTCTCTCTCTGGGGACGGCCGCTGCGGTCGCCAATTCCTACGACATCACGCTCCCGCCGCGCGTCATCGGGACCCTCGCGGGGACGATCCTTCTTACGGCGGGCAGCATTTTCCTCAATGTGAAAGGATTTCTGCCTGTCCTTGTGAGCAATCCCCTGCTCCGCCTCCTTCTGGCCGCCCTGCTCCTCATTGCGGTCATAACCGCGATCCGGGAGCTTGATCTGAACAAAATTTTCGGGATCACCCCGAAACCCTACCGCGTGGTCACGATGAGCTATGAGCACGGCGCGATGCTGATGTTCCTCCTTGAGATGGGGAAGCTCTTCATCAAAAAGCCGGACGGCTACCGCCGCTTCAAGGCCAAGGTGAGGCTCCGCCATCTGAAGGAGGAGGCTTACGATCCGGAAAATGAAACCCCAAAAGCCCCCACGGAAAAGCCCGCCATCCTGACCGTCATGAATGAGTCCTTCTCCGACATGGCCGCCCTGGGTCCTTTCCCCTCGACCGAACAGCACATCGCCTTCTACCGTTCCATGAAAAATGACCCCGGCACCATCGCCTACGGCTGGGACTATGTCTCGACGCGCGGCGGCGGCACCGCCAGGACCGAGTTCGAGTACCTGACCGGCAACTCGATGGTTTTCGTGCCCGGCTCGATCCCCTACATCCAGTATGATTTCGCCGACCATCCGGCCATGCCCCAGGAGCTTGCCATGCAGGGCTACCGCTCGATCGCGATGCACCCCGAGCTTCGGACCAACTGGCACCGCGACAAGGTCTACGCTGCGATGGGCTTCGACGAGTTCATCGACAGAAGCGGCTTCCCGGAGGCCCGCGAGATGGTCTTCGGCCACACCGACGATCAGTCCTGCTACGAGGAAGTCCTCCGCGTGCTTGATAAAAATGAAGACCCGGTTTTCATTTTCAACGTGACCATGCAGAACCACGGCGGCTACGATATCGATGCCTTCCGCGAGGCCGGACGTGAGATTGTCTCCATCGATCCGGAGTTTGAGGAGTTCACGGATGTCTCGGCCTTTGAGACCCTGATGAAGGCCTCCGACGATGCGCTGCGCTACCTGGTGGATGAGCTGCGCTCGCGCACCCGTCCGGTCATTCTCACCTTCTTCGGCGACCATCAGCCGGCGCTCGACGGGGATTTCGAGATGACCCTCGAGCGGCGCGGGAAGATCGCCGGGACCCCGGATTCGCCGGCCCTGGGCGAGAGGTATTTCAAGGTTCCCTACTTCATCTGGACGAACCGGCCGGACCTCTTCGGCACGCATCGCGGGGAGGACGAGCCTGAGGATGCGACCAGCCCGAATTTCCTCGGCACGGAGACCCTCACGGCGGCAAAGCTCGAGCTCTCCGGCATGGACCTCTATCTCACGCAGCTGAAGGACCGGATCCCGGTGATGAACGAGACCGGGTTCCTCGGCGACGACGGGGACTGGCACACTTATGACGAGCCGGGCGAGTACGAGGACGACTTAAACGAGTACCGCAGGATCCAGTGGTACCGGATGTTTGACAAAAAGTAAAGAA
Organism: uncultured Eubacteriales bacterium; assembly: GCA_900317515.1. Lineage (GTDB taxonomy): Bacteria > Bacillota > Clostridia > Lachnospirales > Lachnospiraceae > Chordicoccus. The sequence continues at coordinate 49,425 of ONHA01000019.1, read as the reverse complement.
ATTCGCAGAGGGGGACGGTTCTCCGCAGAGGGGGACGCATCTAAAAAATTTAGATGCGTCCCCCTCTGCGGAGAACCGTCCCCCTCTGCGAAGAACCGTCCCCATTTCCGTCTCAATTCACAATATCATGATGCACCACCGTCGCCTCCCGCGAGAGCGGCTTAAACGTATAGCCCCTCTCCCAAAAGCCCTCGATGATGGCCGGCAGCGCCTCCACGGTCGTCTCCTTGAGCGGCCCGTCGTGGGCCAGAAGAACGATCGTGTCCGCATTCGCCGTAAATGTCTCCTTGATGGCTTCCTCCACGGTGACCTCGCGACCGTCCCCGGTCGCCCCGTTCCAGTCCCAGTACTGGTAGCCGCGCTTCTGGACCTCCGCCGCAAGGCGCGTCATGATTCCCTCGGAATACTGCTTCGACTTCTCGTTCGATGAGCCTCCGATAAAGCGGATAAAGCAGGGAACATACCCAATCTGGTCACGGACGACCGTCCCGATTCTCGTGAGGTCGTCGAAAAACTTCTCCTCCGATTCATAGATCTCAAATGAATGGCTCGAAGAATGCAGCCCGATCGTGTGTCCCCTCTTATAGGCCTCCGCGATGTAGTGCGCATCGGGCGGGCTCTGGGAGGTCACGAAAAATGTCGCCTTGACCCCGTACTCATCCAGAACATCCAGCACCTTCGGTGTGAGGTAGGACGGCCCGTCATCAAATGTGAGATACACCGTCTTCTCCGGCTGCGGATCGTAATTCCAGACCGTATTCGAGGGATCAAGCGCATAGGCGTCCCGCGCATCGGGGATGTGATCGGCAGAGACGGGCGCCTCGGTCGGTGCCGGCGTCTCCGTCGGCGTCGGTGTCTCCGTCGGCGTCGGTGTCTCCGTCGGCGTAGGTGTCGCGGTCGGTGCCGGCGTCTCCGTCGGCGTAGGTGTCGCGGTCGGCGTAGGCGTCGCGGTAGGCGTAGGCGTCTCCGTCGACTCGGGGATCTCCGTCGGCCCCGGCTCGATCTCTACGCCCTCTGCGGCCGCTCCGCGGGCTTCATTTTCCTCCGGAAGGACTGTCACGACCGTCTTCGGCTCGACATTCTGTGCCTTGTCTTCCTTTTTCCGCCCGGCACCGCTTATCATCGTTACGACAAGGATAAGGAGCGCGATCAGCAGGCACCCGGCAATGATGAGCCGGCGCCGAAGCTGTTTTTCGCGCGCCCGCTTTTTTTCAAGTGATCGTTTCTGCCATTTATCCATGTACGCTCCTTCAAAAGAGTGCCGGCACTAAGCCGGCACTCTCAGTTTCATTCTTACAGTTCTTCCGGAGACGTGATGAGCTCCTGCATATGCTCGTCGTTCATTTTCTTCACCATCTGATAGAAGGTGTCGAGCGAGACGCCGTGCATCTGCTTCTTCGTGCCGCGGACCGTGATGGAGACGGTCTTCTCCTCGGCTTCCTTGTCGCCGACAACGATGATGTACGGGGTCTTCTTGAGCTTGTACTCCTTGACCTTCTCGTTCATGTTCGTGTCTTCGTAGTCAGCCTCGACGCGGACGCCCATGGCGAGCAGCGCATCGAAGATCTCCTTCGCGTAGGCGTTGTGCTCCTCGCGGATCGGGACGATGCCGACCTGGCACGGTGCGAGCCAGAACGGGAATGCTCCCTTGTAGTTCTCGATCAGGATGCCCATGAAGCGCTCGAGAGATCCGAAGATCGCGCGGTGCAGAACGACCGGCTCCTTTAAGAGACCGTCCTTGTCGCGGTAGGTCAGGCCGAAGTTGTGCGGCAGCTGGAAGTCGAGCTGCACGGTGCCGCACTGCCATTCGCGGCCGAGCGCGTCCTTGATCTGGAAGTCGATCTTCGGGCCGTAGAATGCGCCGTCGCCCTCGTTGATCTCGTAGTTGCCCTCGCCGTACTTCTCGTCCAGAATTCTCTTCAGGGCTGCCTCGGCGCGGTTCCAGACTTCGATGTCGCCCATATAATCATCCGGGCGTGTGGAGAACTCGCAGCGGTAGGTGATGCCGAAGGTCGCGTAGATCTGGTCGGCGATGTCCATGATGTCCTTGATCTCGGACTCGATCTGGGACTCGGTGACGAAGGTGTGGCAGTCATCCTGGCGGAAAGCCTGCACGCGGAAGAGGCCGTTCAGCTGCCCGGACTTCTCTTTTCTGTGGACGACATCCAGCTCGTTGTAGCGGATCGGCAGCTCCTTGTAGGAGTGTACCGCGCGCTTGTAGGTCATCATCGCGTTCGGGCAGTTCATCGGCTTCGCGGCGTAGACATCCACGGCGTCCTCGCCGATCGTGTACTCCTCGCCCTTCTTGCCCGGGATGACGAACATATTGTTCTGATAGTGTGCCCAGTGACCGGAGATCAGCCAGAGCTTCCGGTTGTTGATGACCGGAGCGGAGATCTCATAGTACCCGTGGCGCGCATGGACCGCTCTCCAGTAGGCAATCAGGGCCTGGTAGACCTTCCAGCCGTCCGGCAGCCAGTAGGGCATGCCCGGCGCGGTCTCATTGAACATGAAGAGGTCGAGCTGCGGTCCCAGCTTCTTGTGGTCGCGCTCCTGCGCCTCGCGGATGAGGTCGAGGTGAGCCTTGAGCTGGGCCTTATCCGGAAATGCATACACATAAATTCTCTGAAGCGAATCGCGCTTCTCGTCGCCTCTCCAGTAAGCGCCGGACGCGGATTTGATCTTGAATGCGGCGGACATGAGCTCCTTGGAGTTGGAGACGTGCGGGCCGCGGCAGAGATCCACGAAGTCGTCGCCGGTCCAGTAGATCGTGATCTTCTCATCCTCCGGCAGATCCTCGATGAGCTCCGTCTTGAACTTCTGGTCCTTGAAGAGCTCGAGCGCCTCAGCCCGGCTCAGCTCCTTGCAGGTCCAGTCTTCCTTTCTCTTGATGATCTCATGCATCTTGTCCTCGATGGCCTTGTAGTCGTCCTCGGTGACCGGGCGCGGGAGCACGAAATCATAGTAAAGCCCGTCCGCGATCTGGGGTCCGATGGCGTACTGCACATTTTCCTTGCCGAAGATCTCGATCACGGCCTTTGCCAGCACGTGGGCCAGCGAATGTCTGTAGACTGCTAAAAGTTCCTCTGTCATGTTCTCCTCCTTGAAAATAAAAAACGCCCTCATCCTTCACATGAAAGGACAGGGACGCAATCTGCGCGGTTCCACCCTGCTTGCCGCATATGCGGCCGCTTCGTTTCTGGCATGTAACGGTGCCGGCCGGGCGTTATTGGCGCCTCTCCGGGGCGGTCTTCGAAAGCTTCTTAAGCGGTGCGCTTGCAGCCAAAGGCGCTCCTCTCTGCGGCTTATCCGCTTCCTACTCTTCCCCATCAGCGATTTCAACCATTGTACCCTACATTTTTTGAAATGTAAAGCCCCAAAAAAGGAGCAGGCACAAAAAGTGCCTGCCCTTTATTTTCAGAGGAAATGAAACCCTCCTGCCGACTTATCCTTTGATCCCGGTGAGCACCTTGTCAAGATTGCCGAGGAAGCTCACCATCATCGCACGGTTGCAGACAGTGTTCGGGGAGAAGGTGCCTTCGCCGTAGCCGGATGTGATCTTATTTTCCACAGCCCAGTCTACCGCATTTCTGAACCAGTCGCCGTCCTTCACATCAGAGAAGTCTGCTTTTGCCTTTGCGGTGGTATCAAGACCTTCGATATTCTCCGCATAGTTGCTGATAAATGTGACGATCATCGCGCGTGTGCAGTGTGCATTCGGAGAGAATGTGCCTTCACCGTAGCCGGACGTGATCTTGTTTGCAACGGCCCACTTAACCGCGCCTGCGAACCAGTCTGTATCCTTCACATCGCTGAAGGAGATCTCCGTCTCTTCCACAGCCGGTGACCCTGCCATCTTGTAGAGGAAGGCAACGGTCTGTGCGCGTGTAAGTTTTTCCTCAGGTCTGAAGTTTCCGTCGCCGTAGCCGGATGTAACGCCCTTCCCGGCAGCCCAGTAAACCGAATTGTAGTACCATTTGCCGGAATCCTGCACATCCGGGAACAGCTTCATGGCCTCAAACGCAAGTTCCGGATAGCCGGTCGATGTGACAACCAGATCGTTTGCCCCATAGGAGAGCTTCTCCTGATCGATCGCGCCATCATCGCCGATGACCTTCACCGCGCCGCGGCCGGAGGCATTGTAATTATTTCCGTTCACGGAAACCTTCGTAATGTTCTTAAGGTAGGCCGCGAATTCCTCCGCCGTCGCACCCTCCGCGGCGACGAGCGAGACGGATGCCTCATCGTAAGCCGCCGGCATGGTGGCCGTCGTAACCGTGAAGGAGCTGCTGATCGGAGCATACTCGCCCGCCGCGTCGACGACCTTCACCGTGTGGGAACCCGGTGTGAGACCCAGTGCGGATACATCCGCCTTGCCGTCCGCGACTGTGACTGCCGCATCATCCACCGTGTAGACCGTGTAGACGCCTTCCGCGTCATCCGTGACAGTAACCGGAAGGGCTGTGTCGGTGTCCGTGATGTCCTCTGCAGCGACCTTAGCCGCCGTCTTCTTTGCGACATAGAGGTCTTCGATGTCATAATTGTCGGTCACATAGTTTCCGTCTGCGTCAACGCCGTAGACCGTGAGGGAGGTGATCGTCTGACCCATGATATCCTTGTAATAGTCGGCCATGTAGGAAAGATCGTTGCCGTGGTGCTCGGATGTTGTAAAGCCGGTCGTCCATGCGACCTGCATGCCGCCCCTCCAGATGTTCTCGAGGTGGCGGAACGCGTAGGAGCGCTCAGCCGTGTTCGCCACGATACCGAGGATCCTCTGGTAGTCAAGGCCGTCGATCGTGAGCTGATAATCGCCGTAGCCCGAGGAGGAGGCAATCGAAGCCGTAACACCGTCCGCCGCATTGACAGCAGCAGTGGAGGTTCCGAATGTGAAGGAACCGTCAGCGCCGACCGTGAGCTCTTTGTAAGCTGCCGGCTCCGCCGCAAGCGCATACCAGGCATACGCCCCCTTCATGAAGAGGCACTCGCTGCCGGTAAGGTCCTGACCTGCCGGCTGGCCGTGAGCCGACCACTCGGCCCTCGCCGTGTCCTCATCCGTCACCTTCGTGTAAGCGGAAAGATCGACGTCAGCCGGGACCTTCACCGGGTAGGTGACGCCCTCGATCTTGCCGGTCTCACCGCGGAAGGTGCCCGGGAACATGTTGTACATCTGGGTCTTTGCGCCGGTCGCCGAGGAGACCGTATCGACCGCATGGTCGCCGTCGCTAATCTCGTTCTCGTAGAACTTCTCATAGGGGATGTTCATGAGGACATAAAGATTGTATTCCGCCTCGGCCTTCATGTCCGCATAGTTATCGCTTGTGACCGTGACCGTGTAGGTCGTCCCGATCTCCGGGCTCGCGTCAAGGGCGATGGTACCGTCCGTGACGGGGACATTTTCAGCCAGCACGACGGGTGTCTGGCCTCTCCCGACCTTGGACTTTACAGTCGCGGCCGGGTTCTCAATATTTTCCGGGAGACCGGTCACGCTCATGCTCGCGTTTCCTGCAAATGAAGCCCCCACCTCCTTCGGAGCCAGCTTCACGGCGATGTCAAGCGGGTAGGTCACCACGCTGAAGGCACCGTTATCTTCAAGATAGTAAGTGAGGGATTTAATGGTCCTGCCGCCGAGATCCCAGTCAGCGTAGTTCCAGCCGAGCTCCGTCTTTCTCCAGACATGGAGCACATGGCGGAGCGCATACTCCGAGCCGTCATCCATTGTCATGGTGACCGCATTGACCTTTGCGGTATCCGTAACTTCAGGCGCATCGACCGAGAGAGTGATGTCCGTATAGTGACCGCCGTAAGTCAGCTCCGCATCGGCCTCGCCGGAAACGGCCGCCGCCTGCACCGCACCAAAGCTCACCGCGCCGTCAGAGGCGGTCATGACCTTATAAGCCGAAGGCTCATCCGCCAGCACATAATAGGAGTAGCTCGGGCTCGCAAAGAGGACATCCCTGCCGGTCACGCCCTTCGTCGTGAGGGAGGATTTGCCTGCCGCGACCGTGATCGTGGCTGCGGAATCGTCCGTGACTTCTGTGAAGCCCTCGAGGAGAGTCACATCCTCGACATAGACCGGGTAGGTGACGCCGAGGATTTCAGCGTTTGACGCGTCCTCGGTCGTGTAGCAGTCATGGTAGCTGCCGGCAGCCATGTTCTGGTTGAAGGTCTTGACCGTCGCGCTCGTGACCGCCTCGACGCCGGAGACGCCCTCCGCCTCGTAGAATTTGTCATAGGGAATGTTCATAAGAACATAGGCGCAGACCTTCTGCGGCTCCGCAGCGGCCTCCGGAGCCCCGGCGAGAGCCTCAAGAACCGCCGCCTTCATCGCATTCGACGCAATCGTCGCCCCGGAGACAGCCTCCCAGCCTTCCACAGCTGCCGCTGTCGCCGGCTGCCCCGCAAGGAGTGTGTTGATTCCCTTCTTCTTGGATACTGCTTTTGCCAGATAGGATGCGGACCCTTCCGTCGCATCCGTCGTCCCGATCGAGGCGATCAGCCCGTCCGCGACAGTCACCGTCACTGTGACATTATAGTTCTCCCACTCATCACCTTCCGTGATTGCCTCGTCGTTCACAACGGCTGCCTCGGCGGTGTATGTTCCGTCCGCTGCAACCTGCTCTCCCGTGACCGCAAATGCCGTCACCGGCATGGACCCTGCCAGCATGGCCCCTGCTGTAAGTCCCGCCAAACTCTTTGCTAATAATCTGTTTTTCATCCGGCCCTCCTTAAAATTGAATTAGTGCTGTATATCCTTTTCAGCGCTGTAAATCAAGATATTTATAGTATTGTGCGGTATGCCCGGCAGAACGCAGCAGTTATTATAAACTAACCCACATCTAAAAAATAAAGCCCGCACAACCCCTCTATATCTGATTTAGTTAGTATACCTAAACTTAAATAGTTTTGCAAGTTTTTTTATTCAAACATTCAAAGAAGTCGGCAGGCAGCCTTGTTGTATAAAAAAGAGGCGCTCCGCGCCCCTCATAAATGACAGTTTTTCAGATATTCAACTAACATTTTCTCGCCCGTGACATGCACCGCGTCCATGCCGGCCGCCCTGGCCCCTTCGACGTTAACCTCCCGGTCGTCGAAAAAGAGGCACTCCTCCGGCTCAAGCTCATACCTCCGGAAGAGCTCCTCGTAGATCGCCGGATCCGGCTTGATCGCGTGGATCTCGTACGAGACGACCTTGCCGTCGATATCCTTTAAAAATGAAGCCCCCCTCGTGTGGTTCGTAAGCAGCACGCTCGAGTAGTTGGAGAGCAGGTAGATGCGGAAGCCCTCCTCTTTGAGGCGGTGCACTTCCGCCCAGACAGCCGGCCGGTCCACCTTCATCCGCTCACTGTGGGTTAGAAACCACTCTATTGTCTCCGCCCACTCCGGATATTTCTCCATGTAACGGTACATAACTTCCTCATAGGGGATATTTTCAAGATCAAATTCCAGCCAGAGCGAATCCGGGAAGATCATGGCCCCGAAAGCATCGGCCTTATCCGGCGCGAGACCGAAGTCGTCCGTCAGCATGTCATGCCAGCGGTAGCCTAAGAGGACGCCGCCGATATCGAATACAAGATTTTTGTATTTCACTTTTCTCACCATCCTTTTCGGGCATTATAGCAGATTCCTTCTGAAAATGAAACCATAAAAGGGCCGCCCCCGGTTTCCCGGAGGCGGCCGTAAGCTCACTTATGCCTTATTTGGCACCCTTTTTTCTCTTCCCGTAGTTCTTGATCAGCATGATCTGCCACAGGGCGAGCAGTGCGCCGACAGCGATCGTCGCGGCAAGCAGGATCTTCTCCCAGATTGCCATGCCCGGATTCAGGTTCTCCTCAGCATACGCGCGGCTGTTGACCACGACGTAGAGGATGTTCTTCGCGGAGGTGCGGAGCGCCTGCTGGGAAGCCGGCGAATCCTTCACGGTCACGTAGTTGTAAACCTGGTCGACCGTGGAGAGCATCAGGTCGGAGCCTGCGCGGACGCCCTGGTCAGCGTTCATGTAGCCGTAGACGCCGAAGTAGTCGGTCTCGACAAAGCCGCGGAAGCCCCACTCGTCGCGAAGGACGGTCGTCTGGAGTTCCGGGCAGCCGCCGGACCAGCGGTTGCCGATGTAGTTGAAGGAGGACATGACCGCCTTGCAGTCGGACTCCTTGACGCAGATCTCGAACGGCTTCAGGTAGATCTCACGCATCGCCTGCTCGTTGGACCATGTGCAGAGCATCGAAGTGCGGTTGCCTTCCTGATCATTCAGGGCGAAGTGCTTCATGTACGCATAGACTTCGTGGTCCTGGGAGCCCTTGACAGCGGCTGCCGCCATCGCGCCGGAGAGGAGACCATCCTCAGAATAGTACTCGAAGTTGCGGCCCGCAAATGCGGTGCGGTGAATGTTCATCGCCGGAGCGTACCAGCCGGAGGTATCCATCTGGTCAGCCATCTTGCCGATGCTGTCGCCGAACGCGTAGGCAAGGTCCTTGGACCAGGTCGCCGCGATCAGGGTCGCAGCCGGGAAGCCGACGGAGCCGACGCCCGTGAAGTTGTTGTTGATGGAGGCCGGGCCGTCGCAGTCGTTCGTGCGGACCTTGCCGATGCTGTCGATCGCGACTGTCTGGTAGCCGCCGTTGCCGATGAGCTGATTCATCTCGTCGATGGTCAGCTGGTCAAGGAGCTGATCCCATTTCTCATCGTCGTAGGCAAGACCGCGGAGGTCTTTCAGCTGAAGGCCGTTCTTCGCGCCGGTCGTGATGGCTTCTCCGCCCGCCGCGGCATCCTCTGCCGGAGCGCCGTCGGAGATGTAGGTATAAGCGTCGTAGAAGCCTGCCTTGGCCTCCTCGGACATCTCAAAGCTGGTCGGAGCCGCGGTGGCTTCCGCATAGTTGGCAAATCCGTCCGCACGGGAGAGGTAGGTCACATCGCCCGCCGCGAAGTCAAACCGGTTGACCGCTGCAATGTCATCGCTTGCGCGCTTGTTGGACTCGTCGTAGACGATCTCGTTTGCGACGATAAAGTGCTCCGAATCATCGCTCGTATGAGAATCGGAGGAAGCGAAGATGACGTAGGCGCCCTGCTCGAGGACATAGCAGCCCTTGCCGGCGTAGTCATAGCTTGCGAGCTGCTCGAGCGGAATCGTAAAGTCGATCGTCTCGGAAGCGCCCGGCGCCAGTTCACTCGTCTTCGCAAAGTCGATGAGGCTGACCTGAGCCTTCTCGATACCGCCGTTCTTGTAAGGTGCGCTCACATAGATCTCGACAACGTCCTTGCCGGCGACATCGCCGTTGTTCGTGACCGTGACGGAGAAGCTGATGTTGGTTCCGTCATTCTCGATCTCGCTCATTTCCTTTAAGAAGGTCGTGTAGGAGAGACCGTAGCCGAACGGGTAGACAACCTCCTCACTGTAATCGATGAATCCTTCTATGTCAGCCGTCTCGTAGTACTTGTAGCCGACGTAGATGCCCTCGACATAGTTGACGAATGTCGCAACAACGCCTGCGGGATCGAAGAAGGTGGCGTCGCCGTTGCCGGCGCCTTCCATATTGGTGTAGTTGAAGTCGCCGAAGTTGTTCCACCACGGTGTTTTCTTCATATCCGCGACATAGGTGTCAACCGTACGGCCGGAGGGGTTCACTGCGCCGCTGACGACTCTGCCGAAGCCGTCGAAGCCGCTCTGGCCGGTGCCCGGGCAGAGCAGGACGCCCTTGATCTGTTCGTATTCATTTACGAAGCCGAGTTCGAAAGCGTTTGCGCCATTGTAAACGACAATGACATTGTCGAAGTTGGAGCAGACGAGATTGACGAGCTCTTCCTCGCGGTTGGAAAGCTGAAGGAAATGATCTCCCGCGTCCCAGTCGTTCCCTTCGTTCAGGGAATCATCATAGGAGCCTGCATAATAGCCTGCGCTCATGCCGGCATAGTTGCCGCCCGTCGCGGTTCTTCTGAGCCAGGAGCCGTCGACGACCGCCGTCATATCGGTCGGAAGGTCCGCGCCTTCGCCGCCGACACGAGTGATGACGATCATGGCAGTGTCGGAGAATGCCTTCGCGTTACTGATGAGCTCATCAGAGTAGGCGCTGACATTCGGCTCCGGAAGCGTCCAGTCCTGGGACCACATGGCGACCGAAGGACGATCCGCCTTGTAATCGGTGTAGAACTTGGTGAGCTCGGTGTTGGTCTCGATGCCCGCATTGTTTAAGCCGGCGATGAGGTCAACCGTCGGATAGGCGGTGTTAAGAGCGCCCGATCCGGTTCCGCCGTAGCAGGGGTTCGTGGAAGCCCAGCCGAAGACGTTCAGCTTGGAGCCCGAAGCGACCGGAAGGATTGCGTCTTCATTCTTCGCAAGAACGACGCCTTCCTCCGTGATCGTGTTGACGAGGGTGGTCGCCTCGGCAGAGGTGGCTTCCTCGATGGAGCCGCCGCCGGTTGCAAGGTCCAGAAGGTTGGACAGCGGTCCGCGGCAGACCAGATTAAGAACAATGATAAGTGCAAGAATGATCGCGATCCCGGCTTCGCCGCGGACCAGCTTCTTCTCGGGTGTCTTCATCTTGCCTGCGATGATCATGACGATAATGGCAATGACAAGAACCACTGCGAATGCGATGAGATAGCCTTTGATATTATTGACTACGGCCATCACATCATCCATGTTGATCGATAACATATCTTTCCTCCCTGTGTTAAATTTTTTTCGGGAAATGAAAACCGCCATCTCCTGTCCCTTTCCAACAGGCCGCACATTTTAACAGATTTCTTCCCCCTTAATGGTAATGATTTTATCATAAAATTCTCGAGTCATTCTGTCATTGTCACAAACTGTTCATTTTATGGCACAAACAGTCCTTATGTGTTCATTTTCTGTTCACACAAATAAAGGAGCGGCATCTGCCGCCCCTTAAAAATCTTTTTACTTTTTCTTTCCGAACCCTTCCGCGAAGATCGTCTTGTCGATCGCGAAGATGATGACCATCGCGACGCCGCCGGTCGCAACCGTCGTCACAATGTTGCGGACCGCATCCGGGATGCCGAAGGCCGCCGTGACCGGGTTCCAGATGCAGGTGAAGAGGTTCATGATCAGCATGACCGCGATCGTGCCCGCAAAGTGGCACAGAAGCTGGGGAACCACCGGTCCCTTGCTCCGGAACGTGACATTTCTCTGCAGCGGGAAGTTGATGCACTCGCCGAGGAAGATCGAGGTGTAGTTGGCGAGCGTGAAGGCGAGGCCGCCGTCCGCTAAGCTGTTGCCGACGATGGCCAGCGTGAACGGGACGCCGAACATCTTCGTCTGGATGCCCGGCCAGGTCCACTCGACCTGCCCGACCAGCCCCTCGTAGAATCCGGGAAGGAAGGTCAGCAGCAGGTACTTTAAGAACGTGACCACATAGCTGAAAATGATGAAGAGGCCGCCCTCGCGGATCCACTTGGCCGCTGCCGGGTGCTTCTCGGCGAAACTGTTAAAAAAGCTCATATTACTCTCCTTTGATCTTCTTCTCGAACTTCTTGTTCGCGCTCTGGTTTGAGAAATAACCGCCGATCACCTTGCCGAGGCCCTTGAAGAAATGGCCGTTGACCAGGGTGACCATGCCGTCGACCATGTCCTTCGAGACCATGCCGCCGGTCATCTTGGCGGTCGCGCGGAACGGCATATTGTAAATGAAGAGCGTGTTGAGGTCCGGCTTGCCGGCCGCCTCCGCCTTCTTCTTCCTGCCCTCCAGAATGCCGAACGCAAAGCGGGCGATGCCGGATTTGGCGTTCTTCAGCTGGCAGATGGCGTCATTTTCCGTGAGGAGGCTGCCCCAGGAGCCGTCCGGCACCGGATAGCCGAGAATCTCCGCAAACTCCGTGTCGGAGACATTCCGGATATTTGCCGAATAGTAGGACGGGATTTTCTCCGCATCGTAGGGAAAAACATCCGTCGTGCCTTCAATCTCACAGGGTGCGGTCAGGCGGATATCCTCGACGGACGCGCCGATCATGATCTCGTACATGCCGCCCTCGACTTCCCACTTGTCGGTCTTCACGTTCCAGTAGCGGAAGGTGTACTCGTCAAACGGGATCACGACCTTTATGCTCTCGCCGGCTTTCAGGAAGACCTTGGCGAAGCCCTTCAGCTCCTTCTTCGGACGGAAAACTTTCGCGCCCGGGAGGCCCACATAGAGCTGGGCGATCTCCGCCGCGTCGACGGATCCGGTGTTGGTGATCGTGAAGGAGGCGCCGTCCTCATCGACCGTGAGATCCGAGTAGGCGAAGGTCGTGTAGGTGAGGCCGAAGCCGAACGGATACTTGACCGGAACACCTGCGGTGTCAAAGTAGCGGTAGCCGATGTACGGGCCTTCCTTGTGGTTTGTATTTCTCTCCTTGGCCGGGTAGTAGTTGTAAGCCGGTGTGTCCTCGTATCTGACCGGGTAGGTCTCCGCGAGCTTGCCGGACGGGCTCAGCTTGCCGGTCAGCAGGTCGAGGATCGCGCCGCCGCCCGCCTGGCCGGTGAGGTAGCCGTGCAGGATCGCCTTCAAGTCATCGTCCCAGGTCATGTCGATCGGGGATCCGCCTGAGAGGATGCCGACGATGTTCGGGTTGACATCCGCCATGGCCTTCAGCACATCCACCATGTTCTGCGGGATGAAAATGTGCGTGCGGTCAAGGCCCTCCGACTCGGACATCTCGTTGAGGCCGAAGAAGTAGAGGACGACCTCGGCGTTCTTTGCCGCCGCGACCGCTTCCGCCTTCAGGATCTCGTCGTTCGATCCGTCTCTCTTGTAGCCGCGGACGACCGCGCTGACTTCGATGTCCTCCGCGTAGTCGCCGAGCCTGTCGGTGATATTTTCAAGGAATGTATTATTGACTGAGGAGGACCCTGCACCCTGATAGCGCGGCTCGAAGGCAAAATCGCCGACCACCGCGACCCTGGTGCCCTTCTTAAGGGGAAGGAGGTTGTCTTCATTTTTAAGAAGGATCGCGCACTGGGCGGCCGCCCTACGGGCGATGTCGTTGTGGGCTTCCTTGTCGAACTCCTCCTTGTGGCCTTTGGCCGCCTCGGTCGTCGTGAGGACCGCGTCGAGGAGGGTGTCGACTCTCTCGTCGAGCTCCGCCATCGTGAGGGAGCCGTCGTTAATGGCCGCGATCAGCTGGCGGGCCGAATCGAGACCCGGAGCGGGCATCTCGAGATCGGAACCCGCCTTGACGCCGGCCACGTGGCTGTTGGAGCCGCCCCAGTCGGTGACGACCATGCCGTCGTAGCCCCATTCGCCGCGGAGGATGTCTTTTAAGAGGTGTTTATTTTCATTGGTGTACTCGCCGTTCAGCTCGTTGTAGGAGGTCATGAGGGCCTTGACGCCGCCCTCCTTCACGGAGATCTCGAACTGGGTGAGGTAGATCTCGCGGAGCGTTCTCTCGTCGACGACCGCGTTGACCGCCATGCGGCGCTCCTCCTGGGAGTTCACCGCGAAGTGCTTCGCGCACGCGCGGACGCCCTGGCTCTGCACGCCCTTGATGTAGCCGGACGCGATCTTGCCCGCAAGGTAGGGGTCTTCCGAGTAGTACTCGAAGTTGCGGCCGCAAAGCGGGCTTCTCTTCATGTTCATGCCCGGGCCGAGAAGGATCTGTACGTTCTCACACATAGCCTCCTCACCGAGCGTTTTGCCGATCTCCTCCGCGAGGGAAATATCCCAGCTGGACGCGACCGTCGCAGCCGACGGGACGCAGGTCGCCGGAAGAGACGGGTTGAGTCCTAAGTGGTCGCCGGCACCTGCCTGGCGGCGGACACCGGAGGGGCCGTCCGAGAGGTACATTTCCGGGATGCCGAGTCTCGGGAAGTCCCAGGTCTGCCATTCGCCTTTACCGCCCAAAAACGCAGCTTTCTCTTCCAGGGTCATCTTATTGATCAGGTCCTGATATTTCATACGTATCTCCTTTCGAGCAGATATTCTTGGGATTATAATACACCAAAAATAAAACCCTGACTCAATTTTGACACAAACTGTATTATTTTGACGCAAACTGTCAAGATTGCCTGCTTTTTATGCTGTTCCGGGGCTCAGAATATAGTATAATAGCGATATAAAAACGGAAGGAGAAATAAAAACCGATGTTTGCAAAGAGAGTCGATATATTTAAAAAGAAGGACAAAGAGGCCTGGGAGAGCGTAAAAAAAGCCCTCGACGAGGGCGGGTTTAAGGACTATAAGGCCGGCCACTATCTGCAGGAGTCCGTCATGGCGGGCGGCTGCGGGGCCAAGCTCGACCCGAGGGATTTCGGAGGGAAGGGCCGGATCGACCGGGAGGTCTATTTCGTGAAGGTGAAGGAAAAGGATAAGGAGGCCGCCCTCGCGATCCTCCGGGCGAACGCGATCGTCCCCTCGGTCGAGACCGAGAGCATCATGACGGACGCGGCGCTTCGGAAGCATCCGCTGATTTGAATATTTTCCGGGACGGTTCTCAGATCCTCCGGGGACAGTTCTTGAGAAACGATTCTCTTTGAGAATCGTTTCTCCGAGAACCGTCCCGGAGAATCAAGAACCGTCCCCGGAGAATCCTACAAAACCTCACACCAGCGTCCGCTTCAGCAGCGCCGCCGCCCCGTCCGCAAGCTGGTTGAGGCTCCGGATCCGGACATACTCCTTCCCGAAGATCTGGGAGACGCTCTCGAGATGCCCGGCCGTCCCGTAGAACACCGCCGCCGTGAGGACCCCGTTCTTCCGGAGAAGCTTCACGGCATTCTCCGCGTCCTTCACCGCAGCCGCCCCCTCGTACTCGCGGCCCATCCCGTGCCCGGAGGACGCAATCGGCATCGCATCGTTCGGGCTCGCGTCCGTGAGCACGAGCAGCAGGTCCTGCCACTCCCCGTGAGGGTTCTCCTCGCGGAGCAGATAGTCGACCGTCCGGAAAGCGAGTCCGTCACGATTCCAGCCGCCCGAATAGTAGGCGGAAAGACGCCCGCACCCCTCGCCGAACTCCTTCATCCGGGTCAGGACGGTAAAGCCCCGTATGCTCCGGTAGGCGATGACCCTCACCGGAACCCCCGCCTTCTCAAAGCTCTCGGCCAGAACGGCCGCCCCCGTGGAGACGATCTCCTGGGAGTGCAGACGCGACATCGACGCGTCAAGGAGCAGGGTCACGCGGATGTCCGCCTCCTTCTCATCACCCGGCCGCTCAAACACGCGGGCATCCTCAAGGACGCCCAGCCGCCAGGCCTTCTCCGAAAGCAGCTTCCCGCTCTTATCTCTCTCCGGCAGCTCCCGCATGTAGGAGGCGAGGAGCACCTCGACCTCCACGGAAAGCCTCTTAACGCTCTCCCGGACAAGCAGTGCGTGCTCTGCCCGGAAGGCTTCATTTTTCTTTTTCTGTTCCGCCGACCGTTTCAGGAGGTCCCGCACCTCCCTTGCGGCATCCCCGGGCACCTGCCCGTCAGCCCCTCTTGTGACCCAGAGCCGGCAGGCCGCGTCATCGCCGGTACAGAGAGCATTTTCCAGCGTCTCCATATCCGCTTTTGAGTAAAATGAAGGGCCGAAGCACCCCCTCACGTAGGCCTCATCGGCCTCCTTCGGCGCAAACCCGAACCGCATCCCGGCCGTGTGGGTGAGCTGCACGTCCTTCTCGCTCGGCGAGGCGATGTCGGCGGTCCGGACAAAAATCTTCTCACTCTGCCCGCGCCTCTGCCCCAGGCGCTTCATGACCGCCGCCATGAGGGGCGGTCGGGTCCGTCCCCGCACTTCCTTTCCCGGCTCGATTCCGCAGAACTCCGTAAGGAACTCCCGCATCTTAAGGACAACCTCATCCGGCGTGAGCTCCCCCGAAAAATGAAGAGCCTCCGCCATCCGCTTCTTCTTCCCGGCAAGATGCACGGGTTTCCCGAGCACCTCGGACCACCTGGCCTCCTCCTGGGTGAAGACAGCCATGCTCTCGTATTCCATCTGCTGGCGGGTCATGCGGCTGCGGACTCGAAAGAACTCCTCCGCGCGTTCTCTTCGAAGCGACTCAAGATGCGGCCGCTCGGGCAGCTCCTTCTCGTAGACACAGTTCTCGATCCCGAGCCAGAGGTACGCATCGTACTCGTCCGCGCTGCCGGCCCCCCTGTAGCTCTCGAAGACCTCCCGGATCTTCTCTTCATCGAGCCATTTCCGGGCAAATCCGATGATCATATTAAAATAATAGTCGGGCTCCCCGGTCGGGTGAAAGGCCATGAAGTAAGGCTCAAAATCATAGCTTCCGGCGGCGTTCCATATGCAGTTTCTTGCGCGTCTTGCATTTCCCGCATACTGCTTCTTGATCATAGTGCTTACCGCTCAAATATGTCCGCCGCGGTAAGGTCCGCGGGGATCCTCGCCGCGATGACGTCCGAGATCAGCGTCCGCTCGTAGGCGTCGAAGGACTTGTTCACGATGCACATATTGAGTGCCTCCCCTGAGGTGAGACCGTTTTCGATGAGGCTTACCGCATCGAGAAGTCCACGAAGATCGAGCGCACGCTCGGAGATCTCCGCCTTCTCCGCCTTCCGGGCGATCTCGCCCCAGAGCTTCGCGAACTGGCCGGCCGCCTTGTTCTTAAGTCCAGGGAATTTCCGCTCAAGGAGCCTCATAAGGTCCTCTTCCGTGATCGCGGGCATCATGATGACCGCGAAGCGGGAAGCCAGAGCCTCATTTAAGTCCCTCGTGCCGGCGTAGCCGTAATTCATGGTCCCGATGAACCTGGTTTCGGGACTCACGCGGATCAGCTCGTAGCCCGGCACGTCGATCACGCGCCGGAAATCAAGGGCCGAGTGCAGGACGGCCAGGGCTTCATTTCTCGCCATGTTGATCTCGTCGAGGATCGCGAAGCCGCCGCATTTTGCGCTTCTGGTGATCGGCCCCTCCCGGAAGACGACCTTCTGCCCGTCGTAGGTGTCCGTACCCACGAGCGCGGCCGCATCCGTGCTGATATGGAAGGAAATATTCCATGCCGGACGGCCGAAGACAGCCGCGAGGTTCTCCGCCAGGATGTTCTTGCCGGTCGCCTTCGGACCCGCGAGCAGGATGTTTTTGCCGGCGAGAAGCGCCGCGAGGGCCTCCTCCCAGACTTTATTACCGTAGTAAAATGTATCCGGCGCGGGAACGCGGTCCCTCAGGGCCTCATCCGCCGGATGGGCCTCGCTGAAGGCCCTGACCTTCTCTATGAGTTCCCGCCGCACGCCTTCCTTTTCAAGATTTTCCAGGATCTTTTCCATAATAATCTCCGTCATGTCAGTCTTTATAGCCGCACTCGAGGAAGAGAGGCTTCACCATCGCCACCTCGTCGTGCTCCTCCTGCGTGACGCGCACGGAGGAATTCAGGGACTTCAGGTCATTTTTCATCATGTTCCAGGCTTCATGCTCGTTGCGGGCCCGCCCTTCCTCAAGAAGGCGGATCGTCCGCTCCGCCACGACCGGGTGCGCGTACTGAGGCGGGAAGAAAAAGTCCGGTTGTTTACTTATGTAAACCTTTGCGCTCTGAACAGCATTCTCCCAGGCCTCTTTCGCCCGCTTCGGGCTCGCCGAGCCGAAGGGCAGGATCCCCGATGCCAGCGAAAACATGAGAAATGCAGCCCCGAACATGATCATGTAGGGCCCGAACGCGGCCTTTGCGGCGGTCATATAGAGGCCCCCGACCGCGAGGACCGCACCGACAAGGAGAAATGCCCAGGCAAGAAGCCGGGTCGTCCCGGGTATGTGGTCGACCTGACGCTTTCTTCTGACGCACCGGACGAGCGCCTCGCCGATCTCGGGCTCCTTCTCAAGATAAGCCAGGTCTCCTTTGAGCCTTGCGACGGCCTTTTCCGCCTCTTTGGAGAGCTCGGCCGGACGTCTTGCCGCCAGCTCCGCCTCCCTTTTCTTTCTGGCCGCCTCACCCGCGGCCGTCCCGACACTGATCTCCGGGTGGTTCTCCCTTATGAAGCGGACGGCCTCGTCGACCTCCTCCTCGATCTTGAAGTTGCAGGCCTTCTCACGCCCGTCCTTTAAGACCACGACGAAGTAGGGCATCGAGCCGAAGACGCCTCTTCCGGAGAAGCCCCCCTCGGACATCGCAACGCGCTTGTAGACGCGCGCAACCTCTTCATAGGGCACATAGTAGCGCCTGGAAATGAAAAAGCTGTTCAGGTACATCGCCTTCTCCCCGAACGCGCAGGGTCCGATCCGCCTTCCTCTCTTTCTGTCTTCTTTTACAATGTTGCTGTCAATCGATGTGTTTCCGAATTTCTGAGCAGCCATGCGGCAGCCTCCTTACTATGAAAAGGGCGGAGGAATGATCCTCCGCCCTCTTGTGGGTTTTCATTTTTTAAGCTGTTCTGTATTTCTTCGAGCTCTGAAGGAAGATGAACAGGAATACCACTGCGAAGATAATGCCTGCCGGATAAGCGACAGCCGTGTTGTTCTTGAAGAACGGGATGAGGCCGAGGCACTCCGGAGCCATCATGAAGTAGGTCGAGGAAACCGCGCTCATGAAGATGGCCGGGATACCGCAGATCAGCCAGTTCTTACCTTCCTTGGCAAGGAACATAGCGCCTGCCCAGAGAACGATCATGGCCAGAGTCTGGTTCGTCCAGCTGAAATATCTCCAGACAACCGCGTAGCTTAAGAAGCCGAGCGTGTTGCCGAAGCCGAGGATCGCGCCGACACCGAGAACCGGGATGCAGAGCTTTAAGCGGTTTGCATAGGATTCCTGGTCGATCTTGAACCAGTCGGCAAGGGTAAGTCTTGCGGAACGGAACGCCGTGTCGCCGGATGTGATCGGGCAGGCGACGACGCCGAGCATCGCAAGGATAACGCCGACAGAGCCCATGGTCTTCACGCAGACGTCGTAGATCGCTGCGGACTGACCGGAGGCAAGGACTTCAGCGAGGCCTGTGGAGAGACCGTCGGTCTTCTCGTAAAGTGCGCAGCCTGCCGCCGCCCATACAAGAGCGATGATGCCTTCGGCGACCATCGCGCCGTAGAATACGAAGTGGCCCTGGCGCTCACTCTTTAAGCATCTCGCCATCAGAGGAGACTGGGTTGCGTGGAAACCGGAGATGGCGCCGCAGGCGACCGTGATGAACATGAAGCTCCAGATCGGAGTGCCGGCAGCGTGCATATTTCTTAAGTTGCTCCAGATTTCCGGGATCGCGTAGCCGTGAGTCGGGATACCGATCGCGACACCGATCGCCATGATGATCAGGCAGATACCGAATACCGGGTAGATCTTGCCGATGATCTTGTCGATGGAAATGAACGTCGCGATGAAGTAGTAGCAGAGGATGATGGCCAGCCAGACCGTCGTCTGAGCGAACGGGCCGGAGACACCTTTCTCGGAGAGCAGCTTCACGATCAGGCCTGCCGGGCCGACTGCGAAGACGGTACCGACCATGACCAGAAGGACAACCGCGAAGACACGCATGATGTTCTTCATTAACGGTCCAAGGTAGATGCCGATGACTTCGGAGATTGAAGCACCGTTGTTTCTCTCGGAGAGCATGCCTGCAAAGTAGTCATGCACCGCACCGGCAAAGATGGTTCCGAAAGTGATCCACAGGAAAACGATCGGGCCCCACTGGGCACCCTGCATGGCGCCGAAGATCGGGCCGAGACCCGCGATGTTCAGCAGCTGGATCATGAAGAGCTTCCAGGCGGGAAGAACGACATAGTCAACACCGTCGTTGATGGCCACAGCCGGGGTCTCCCGGTCGTCCGGCGCAAACGTTGCGTCGACAAATTTGCCGTAAGTGAAGAAACACACAACAAGTAGTACAAGACAGATCAGAAAGCTTATCATACTATCGCCCCCTTTATTTAATAGTTCTAAATCTGCATGCAATACGCGTGGAAACACTATCCACTATGCACAATGTACGCCTTTAGTGAACACTTGTCAATCCATTTCACACCGAAATTCCAATACTTTTTCCTGCTTTTGTATATCTTCAAACAACTTGTTCAATTGCAACAAAAAAGGTCTCCGGCTTTCGCCGGAGACCCTGTCATTATCCGTCAATTTATCTCTCGTACTTGTTCATGCGATACATAACGTCCGCGCTCATAGCTGCTGCGAATCCAACCAGAAGTGTCATCCATACTGTGAAGATCATATCGTACCTCCTGCCCTCAAACGGCCCTGCTTACCTTTATTTTCAACGTTTTGATGTTTTTTTCTGTATCTGATTATGTTATAATCCATCCGGGCAGAAATGTAAAATGAAGTATTTCTTCAATAATAATTCCATCTCTGACCTTTTAGTGCGGTAAAGCGCACGTATCAAAACCACTTAAAGGAGCGGCAAAAATGGATATCACCTCGCTGGAACTCTTCATTGATGTCTGGCAGTCAGGCAGCCTCACCGCCACCGCCAACAACCACTATCTCACGGAATCTACCGTCTCCAAGCGCATCGCGGCACTCGAAAAAGAACTCGGCGTGACGCTCTTTCAGCGCGGCAAAGGCAAAAACCATGTGCAGATCACCGCGGAGGGAACCTCCTTTGCGGATATTGCCCAGCGCATGATCATGCTGAACAGCCAGGCCATGCGCCTCGGCGAGGGCCAGGTACGGCACGTCCTGACGATCGCCAGCATCAACAGCGTGCAGGACTACACGCTTCCTCCCTTCATCCGCGAGTATCAGGCCCGCCATCCGGAGATCCTCTTCACGATGGAGGACCACCGGTCGGCCCAGATCCTCCTGCTGCTGGAGCACCAGCGGATCGATATCGGGATCACCCAGACCGCCTCGCCCTACCCGGACCTCGAGTCCCAGGTCCTCTTCGATGAGGAGTACCGCGTTGTCCTGAAAAAAGAAGGAGCCCGTGAATCCTTCAAGAAGGGGATTCATCCGAGCGAGCTGGCCGCGGAGCATGAGATCTACGAGTCCTACTGCGACATTTTCCGGGAGTGGCACGACTACTGGTGGCCGCCCTACAAGTCCAAGATCCGGGTCAACATCACGCCGACGGCCGAGAAGTATTTCGAGTCCCCGGACGACTGGATGATCGTCCCGGCCTCGATCGCCTCGCAGCTCGACAAAAACGTGTATGTCTCCTATCCCTTCTCGGTGCCCGCACCGCAGCACCACGTGTATCTGGTCTACCGGAAGCGCGACCGCTCCCGCGACGCGGACCAGTTCGTGCAGGAGATCCTCGCATATTTCCGGCGGAGATGAGTCAGTTCACTCCGCTAAAATCCTCACCATCTCATCCCCGCACTCAGACGTTGACGCGCTCCCGCCCATATCCGGCGTGAGCGCCTTTTTTTCGCCCAGCATCCGCTCGATCGCACCGACAATTCTCTCCTCCCACTCCGGGTAGCCGAAAAATGTCAGCATCTGCCCCGCCGTCCAAACGGAAGCCAGCGGGTTCGCGACGCCCTGCCCCGCAATGTCGGGCGCCGAGCCGTGGATCGGCTCGAACATCGACGGATACTTCTTCTCCGGGTTCAGGTTCGCACCGGCCGCCAGGCCCATGCCGCCCGCGATCGCCGCGCCGAGGTCCGTCAGGATATCCCCGAAGAGATTGGACGTGACGACAATCTGAAACCGCTTCGGATCCTTCACCATGAACATCGAGGCCGCATCGACGAGCAGGGAGTGCGTCTCCACCTCCGGGTACTCCCGGCCGACCTCCGCGAAGATCTGATCCCAGAACACCATCGAGTAGTTGAGCGCATTTGCCTTGCTCACGCTGGTGAGGGTCTTCCCCTCCTTCTTCGCGAGCTCGTAGGCGTAGCGGATGACCCGCTCGCAGCCCTTTCTCGAGAACACCCCGTTCTGGATCACGACCTCCTCCGGCGAATCCTTATAGAGCCAGGCTCCCGAGCCGGCATACTCGCCCTCGCTGTTCTCGCGGATGAATGTCATATTGATATCTTCCGGCCTCACACCTGCGAGCGGGCAGGGCGCCCCGTTAAGGAGCTTCACCGGCCGGAGATTGATGTATTCGTCAAACCCGTGCCGGATCTCAAGGAGCAGGTCCCGGAGAGAGATGTGGTCCGGCACCCCCGGGTAGCCGACCGCGCCAAGAAGGATCGCGTCGTACTCCCCCAGGGTCTTAAGCGCGTCCTTCGGCATCATCTCGCCGGTCTTTAAGTAGTACTCGCAGCCCCAGGGATAGTCCGTAAAGGAAAATGAAAACCTCCCATCAATCTCCGCCGCCGCGCAAAGCACCTTCTTCGCCTCCGCGATCACCTCGGGTCCGATTCCGTCACCCGCGATGACGGCTATGTTGTAATTTTTCATATATACCTCCTGTTTTGCGTATGGCAGTTATATTATAACACCGCTTTTACACAAGCGGCAGTTGAGAATCAGAGAATTCTATGGTACAATAAAGGGTGAATCGTTTGTCAGTCGAATTTCGGCCGACTCATATAAATATCGCAGAAAGGCAGGTCAGCATCATGAAACCGTTTAATCGAATTCTATCTCTCCTGTTTCCGATTGTATTTGCGGCTGCCGGCATTTTTCTTATCGTCATCAGCGCAGACAAGATCATCAAGGTCGCAAACCACGCCTACACGCCCACGACAGCCGTCGTCGACCACATCGACATCATACCGGCGTCGGATCCCCAGGACAGCGACTCCGAGACAGTCTATGTCAGATATACCGTCGGCGGAACAGAGTACCTTGAGTACCTCTCGGAGAGTCCCAATGATGTGAAGGTCGGCGATACGATCAACATCATCTACGAGACCGCGCATCCCGAAAAGGTGACGATCCCCGGAACGAGCGGCGCCTACATCAGGATCGGCCTGGGCGTCATCGCCATCCTGGCCGGAATCGTTATGTTCTTCCGTGCCCTCGCCGGCCGATAACAGGAAAAAAATAAAACAGTCTGAGGCGGTTCTCACAACGACCCTATTCGCAGCCGCTGCGCGGCTGCTTCATGTGGCGGTCAGAGGCGCTTCGCGCCTTGCCCGCCCCCTGAAAACCAACTAAATCAGTCTGGAATGCAAGCATTCCATCCATGATTTCGCTGGTTTTCAGGGGGTGCTGAACAGTTACAATTATTTGATGAATCCTACCTGCTTCGAGATCAGCTCGATCTGCTCATCCTTCCGCTTGTTGTACTCGACCTTCTTCTCCTCGAAGTAGTTGCGGCCCTTCGCGTCGATCGAGACGATGAGAGGTCCGAACTCCTTCACGCGGCAGTTCCAGAGGGTCTCCGGCATGCCCAGGTCTCTCCACTCGGCGCGCTCGATCTCCTCGACGGCGACCGCCGCGACAACCGCGTTGCCGGCCGGGATGACCACGTGGATGCAGCCGAAGTCCTTGCAGGCCGCCGCGGTCTGTTCTTTCATGCCGCCCTTGCCGACGATCACGCGGACACCCGTCTTCTTGACGAATTCATACTCGAATTTCTCCATGCGCATCGAGGTCGTCGGTCCGACGGAGACCATCTCGAACTTGTCGTCCGGCAGCGGACGGATGATCGGGCCGGCGTGCAGGATCGCGTTGTTCCGGACATCGACCGGGATCTCGCGGCCCTCCTCGACGACGCGGCGGTGAGCCACGTCGCGGCAGGTTGTGAGGCTTCCGCTCAGGTACAGGATATCTCCGATCTTGATGTCTTCAAGGTCTTCCGCGGAGATCGGTGTCACCAGGATCTTTTTTCCATCTCTATATTCTACCATTATAATTCCACCCCCGAATGTGTTGTGATTTCGTAGTTAAGGTCCTTGTCGAAAATGATATGGCCGCGTCTGTGGCTCCAGCATCCTACGTTGACGGCTACGCCGATGGCGGACGGATGGCGGGCTGTATTTTCAATGTTGACGCCCATGACCGAGTAGTTGCCGCCCATGCCCTGCGGGCCGAGGCCGATCGCGTTGATGCCGTCCTCGAGAAGCTTCTCCATTTTGGCTGCGCGCTCATTCGGGTTGTGGGAGCCGATCGGGCGCATCAGAGCCTTCTTGGAGAGAAGGGCTGCAGTTTCGACCGAGGTCGCGACGCCGACGCCAACGAGGAGCGGAGGACATGCGTTGAGGCCGTAGCTGGTCATGCGGTCCAGGACGAACTTGGTGACGCCTTCGTAGCCTTCACCCGGCATGAGAACGGTCGCGTTGCCCGGAAGCGTGCAGCCGCCGCCTGCCATGTAGGTGTAGATCTCGCACTTGTCGGAGTGGGGAACGATGTCCCAGAAGACGGTCGGAGTGCCCTTGCCGACGTTCTTGCCGGTGTTGTACTCGTCGAAGGTCTCGACGGAGTTGTGGCGGAGCGGCGTCTCAAATGTCGCCTTCACAACCGCCTCCTTGAGCAGAGCCTCGAGGTCATCGATGAGCGGGAACTGCGTGCCGCATTTTACCCAGAACTGAAGGACGCCGGTGTCCTGGCAGGACGGGCGGTTCAGCTTGACCGCGAGCTCCTGGTTGCGGAACATGGTATCATAGATAACTTTTGCCATCGGGCTGTCTTCCTTCTCGCGGAGCTCGGAAAGCTTCGCGATCACGTCATCCGGGAGCTTTTTCCCCGTGTGACCGACAAATTTTGCGATCATTTCGGTCATTCTTGTGACCATCTCTTCGTGTGTCATTGGTTACCTCCTTTATAGTAAGTTTGCTGGAATCGGTATCAGTTGTTCTTTCCTTCTATCAGGGGTAGAAGGGGAATAAAATGGGCAGC
This sequence comes from uncultured Eubacteriales bacterium, assembly GCA_900317515.1. Lineage (GTDB taxonomy): Bacteria > Bacillota > Clostridia > Lachnospirales > Lachnospiraceae > Chordicoccus. The sequence continues at coordinate 24,847 of ONHA01000019.1, read as the reverse complement.
AGCACCATGCAGATCACAAAGGAAATGAGGATCAGCGGCAGGCCCGACTTCACATAGTCGTTGAACTTGTAGCCGCCGAGGCCGACGACCATCGTGTTGGCCGGCATGCCGATCGGTGTTGCGTAAGCGCAGGAGCAGGCGATGACGGTTGCGATGATCATGGATCTCGGGTCCGCGCCGAGGCTGGCTGCCAGGGAGGATGCGATCGGAACCATCAGAGCCGTTGTTGCCGTGTTGGACATAAAGTTTGTGAGTGCACAGCCGACGATGAAGATGACCAGGAGCAGGATGATCGGGTTCGGGTTCGAGCCTAAGAGGCCGACGATCGTGTCCGCGATCAGGGTGCCGGCGCCTGTGGAGTCAAGTGCGCTTGCGAGGGCCAGGGAGCCGCCGAAGAGGAGGACGACCTTGAGGTCGATGGATTTTAAGGCTTCCTTCTCGGTGACGACACCGGTGAGGACCAGGATGCAGGCCGCGACGCAGGCGGTAACCTGAAGCTTGATGCCGATCTGGTCTTCAAAGATCATGGCCAGGATGCAGATGATGAGGATGATGAGGGACATGTACTGCTTCCATGCAGGGACATTGTCGAAGTTCTTCTGCTGCTCGACCGCATCCAGGTCTCTGCCCTTGCCGTCCGGCAGGAACCTGTAGCCGATGAAGGCGAAAAAGATGATTCCCGCAGCCAGCATCGGAACGCCGACCGGTGCGTACATGAAGAAGCTTGTCGGCTCCCCGAGCTCCTGAAGAGCATTGACGCCCATGAGGTTGCCCGGCGCTCCGATGATGGAGAGGTTGCCGCCGAGGGCTGCCGCAAAGACGAGAGGCATGAGCAGGCGGCTTCTGGAGTAGCCCGACTCATCCGCGATGCCGCAGACGACCGGGATGAGGACCGCTGCCGTTCCCGTGTTGGAGAGGAACCCGGACATCACGCCGACGATGACCATGATGGCGATGATGAGCATGCGCTCGGATTTTGCGAATTTCGTGACGATTCCGCCGATCTTGTTGGCCATGCCGGTCTCAAAGAGTGCCTGGCCGACGACGAACATGCCGACGCAGAGGATGACGTTGCTGTTGACATAGCCCGCGAATGTCTTGCTGATATCGAGGACGCCTGTCAGGTTGAGTCCGAGGGCTACGATCGTTGCGGTGAGGCCCAGCGGGATTTTTTCAAGGACGAAGCTGATGATGGCAAAAGCCAGAAATAATAAGGTGATCGTTGTTGGTGACACTTCATTTCCCTCCCGGAATTTGTTTTCTACATTCAGCATCGGCCGTTGTGCTTTCTTGTTGATATCATTATAAACCGGGAGTATAATAAAAACAAATTAATGAAATTTTCTTATGTATTAAATATTTTTATTTCTTTCAGGCAAGGAGGCTTAAAAAAATGACACTCGCCCAGCTCCGCTACTTCTGCACCGCAGCCCGGCTTCACAGCATCACCCAGGCCGCCGACTCCCTCTTCGTCACCCAGCCGACGATCTCCATCGCGATCCGGGATCTCGAGAAGGAATTCGGCATTCCTCTCTTTGCGCACAAGAGCGGCCGCCTGCAGATGACCGAGGAAGGAGCTCTTTTCTATGAGAAGGCCTCGGCGATCCTCGCCATGTGCGACGAGCTCCGGGCCGAGTACTCCGTCATGGCGGCCCACAAGAGCCGCGTCCGCATCGGAATCCCGCCCCTCCTCTCCACGGTCTTCTTCCCGGACCTTCTGACCGCCTTCCATAAGGAATACCCGGACATCTGGCTCGAACTCCAGGAGTTCGGCTCGGTCCGGGCCTGCACGCTCGTTGCGGATGAGGTCCTCGACGCAGCCCTCGTCAACATGGAGATGCCCGACATTGAAAAATACAAAACGCTGACCCTCCTTACCGAGCCTCTCTATTTCGCGGTCATGAAGGGGCATCCTCTCGAGCACAATACCTCCCTCTCCCTGAAGGATCTGGACGGTCAGTCCCTGATCCTCTACAACCAGGATTCGGTCCAGAACCAGATCCTGCAGACCCGCTTTGACGCGCAGAACATCTATCCGAGAATCATTTTAAAATCCAGCCAGATCCCGACGATCATAAATTTCCTCCGGTCCGGCTCCTGCGGCTGCTTCCTCTACAAGGACATCCTTCCCCTGCTGCCGGAGGTCATCGGGATCCCGCTTGAGCCTTCCGTGGAAACAAAAGCCGGCCTCGTCTGGAAACGGGGCCGGTACATGAGCAAGGGTCTTGAGACCTTTATTTCATTTTGCAAAGAGTATTACGGGGATTCGCACCCGTGACTTTAAGGCATGAAGCTCCATACGAACAGGGCCGCGGTTCCGATAAAGAAGAGGATCCAGCCGATGTTTGCGAACGCGATCTTTGAACCGGTCTTAAACGGCAGCTCCTTCTCTCCCCGGGCAAGCTTCATCCTCGGGAGACCCGAGAAGAAGAACACGGCTCCGATCACGCCGAATCCCAGGATCATCATGAGATAGCCGATGTAGATAATGATGGCGGGCGGAATCTCGCCGAGCTGCAGGATATCCCCCAGGGACATCTCCAGCGGTATCCTCTTCACGATCTCGATGGAGATGACGCCTCCGTTCAGGTTGATCAGGCTGTGCAGCAGGATCGTGTTCCTGAGCTTTCCGGTGCGCAGATAGACGTAGGCAAGAACCATGCCCATGAGCGTCGCGTAGAAGAACTGCGAGAAATTCCCGTGGAAAAGCCCGAACATGAGGCCCGACATGAGGATCGAGAGCCCCTCCCCGTAGGGACGGATGCGGTCGATCAGCATTTTCCGGAAAATAAGTTCCTCAAACACCGGCGCCATGATCACAAAGAATACCAGCCTCTGCAGGATGCCGCCCTGGTCGGTTAAGACCAGCACGGGGTTGGTCGTCTCGGTCTGCATATAATCCTGCAGCTTCATCATGACAAGCATTCCCAGGATATTGCCCGCGTACATCGCGAACTCACAGATGAAAAATGCTCTCGCCGTAAGGCCTGCCGATGGCGTATCGCCCCTGGGCGGGCTGCTTTTTATTTGCGCAAAGACAAGAAGCGCCGCGGGAACGCCGATCAGGTAGATCGGGCCCATATTCATGATCCAGAACGTCCAGCCGTTATCCGGCAGCACATCCGCAAACACTTTGCCGAGCACTCCCGATGCGATCTGGGCCACGACAGAGGCGATGAGGAACACGAACGCCGCAAACTCCGCACCTCCGATGGTGCGCCTTGCGCTCCTTTGCGCTTCCGCATCCGGCTCCGCAAGCGGCTCAAGATGGGGCCGCTCCACCGGCTCGAGGAGCCTCGGCGTGATCACGAAGAACACTCCGGTAAGAAGCAGGTTGACAAAGGCGGCCAGGACAAGTCCCAGTGCATCGTGTCCGTAGATGGAGCACACGGCGATGACCGCGATATCCGGCAGCAGACCGAAATATATAAAGAAGACCTGGACATACTGCTTCACGGTCTTTCCGGCATTGACCGGCACGGAGAGATCGATGAAGGTGCCGACGATCGTCGAGAAGAGGTCAACCGTCAGGATAAATGCAAGACTCCCGATCACCTCAAACGGAGATGTCCGAAGAAGGATTCCCGCAAGGACCGCTCCCGGCAGAAGGTCGAGCAAAGAGTTCACATTTCCGCCGAGGAGGGACCAGAAGATCTTCTTCGCCGAGCTCTCCGGGATGCTGCGGAAATAATCCATCTTTGTATCCTCGCCCAGCGGATTGCCGAGCGAACGGAAGAATACCAGCACGCCGAGCGTAAATGTCACGGGCGCATACACCCTCGACTCCGCGATGAAGAGCAGGACCGCCGCCATGCCCAGCGCCGCGGCAAGATATGTGGTCGTCGTGGCGGTTACAAAATGAAATCTCGCAAACCGCCAGCGGTTGTACAGGGCCTTGTAGAAGAATACATTCGCGCCTGCCCCGAAACGGAACCCGTCCCGCTCGATCTTCTCGCTCTTTTTCCGCTTTGAGGTGCGAACTGCAACGCCGATGCCCTCCTGAGCCTTCTTCCGAAGGGCCGCGGTCTCCTCCGATTTCGCGGCCGCATCCTCGTAGAAGTCCGCCGGAATCCGCCGGATCACGGTGATCAGCGCGAAGATCATCAGGGCGTTCAGGACCACCATGACCGCGACGCCGAGGTAGTTTCCTTCATTTGCGTAGGCCGGCAGCGCCTTGATCCAGCCCCATAAGGGGATGAAGCGGGAGATCTTACTGTTGAAAAATGCGTCGGCCGCCTCCCAGAGCGGCAGCTCCGTGGACCTGCGGAATGCAAGGAAGCCGAGTGCCACCACCGCGACAAGACCGTAGAGGATCTTGTGCAGGTTTTTCCTCACGAATTCGTACTGATCGCACAGAAGATAGATCAGCGTCGAGAGCACGGTTCCCATAAAGAGAGAGAAGAGCCATGCACCGAGCGCGGCAACCGCCGCCGGAAGCGTCATTCCGACGTTCAGCACCAGATTCGGGATCTGGAGGCCCATATAGATCGTGAGCGCCAGCATCGCGCCGAGCTGCGTCATAAGGCGGAAGAACAGCACCGCCTGGGGCGTCATCGGGGAACCGAAGAGCAGGATCGCATCGGCCGGCTGGAAGATAGCCGACCCGTTCTTGTCCGCCGTCAGGGCCCGGTACATGAGGTAGATGAACACAAGCGCGCCGACAGCCAGCTCGAGGATCGCTCCGCCGGAGACCGGCATCAGGGATTCTTCCGACTCACCCTCAGTTTCCTCCGCAGCCTCCTGCTCAGAAGGTTCGGCGTGCTCCTCCTCCGCGGGCATGGATTCCTCAAGGTCCATGATGTCTGTGACGTCCTCATAGAACTGCTCCGACTCGGAAGCCGTGTCGGACAGCGAGGCCGCCATGTAGCCGATGAGGCCGCCCATGAGGGCGCAGACCACGATGAAAATGAGAACCCACGTATGGAGCAGCTTCTTTACCTGATTGATAAAGGAATGCCATGCGTAATAACCGAACAGTCTCATCCTCATCTCCTCCTGAAGAGACCGCCAAAGCCCCTCTTCTTCGGGGCTTCCGGTTCTTCATTTTCCTGTGTCTCCGCCCCGGCCGACATGGCCTCCGCCGAGACACCCTCCGTGACATCGAAGAAGAACTCCTCGAGGGTCTTGCCCTGGGCGTCGAGATCATTCTTCATGACGTTGGCAACCAGCTTCCCGTGCATGAGGATCAGGGTCTCATCCCAGAGCATATCGACGCTGTCGATGATGTGGGTGCTGACGAGGAGCGTCTTGCCCGCTGCCCGCATCTCCTCCATCATGGTCTTGAGTTCCTTGATCGCGTGGGGATCCAGACCGATCATCGGCTCGTCCAGCATGAGGACATCCGGATCCGGCAGAAGTCCCAGGCAGAGGTTCAGCTTCTGCTGCATGCCCTTGGAGAGCTCGTCGCCGAACTTCTTCCTGTGCTCGGTGAGCTCGAATCTGTCAAGCAGCTGATCGATCCTCTCCTTATAATCCGTGAGCTTGTAGGCCCGGGCTAAAAACTCCATGTGCTCTCCCACCGTGAGGTTCGGGTAGAGCGCCGGCATCTCCGGGATGTAGCCCAGGATCCTTCTGGCTTCCACGGACTTGTTGGGCCTGCCCGCGACCGTGATCTCACCTTCGTATTTCAAAAAGCCGATGATGGATTTCATGATCGTGCTCTTGCCGGCACCGTTCGGGCCTAAGAGAATGGTCACGTCGCCCGGCGCGAGGTGAAAGCTCACATCGTCGAGCGCAAGGTTTTTTCCGTATCGTTTGGTGACGTGGGAAACGTCCAGCATAAGGTGTACCCCCTTTTTTGTATTAGCGTGGAGCCGCATCTGCAGCTGCTTAAAATTATATCATAAATCCTGCAAAAAGCACATAAAAAGAGCCCTGTACCCGCACTTTTGTATGCAGATACAGGGCCTTTCAGGCATTATTTCATTTTTCAGAAAAATAAGAATCCCTTTTTCTTATACGGCTCGCTCTCCGCGCCGAGGTACGTGTACCCGGTCGCCTCGATGGCCGCCTTGATCTTCTCCGTATCGACGGGTTCCTCGCTTATGATCTCGGTCTGCTTCTTGCCGCGGTTTGAAGTGATCTTCTTCGCCTCCGGAACCGCTTTTCGGACCGCCTCATTGATATGGGCCTCGCACATGGAGCACATCATCCCGTCAACGCCTATGATCGTCCTTGTCATATAAGTCTCCTCTCACGCAGTCGGTTTCGAATGTCTCTTTTTGTACCAGACGGCGAAGGCTTCATCCGCCTTCTTCTCCTCGGCGCTGCACTTGCAGTCCGGGCCGCAAGAGCCCCCGCAGGATGCGCAGTGGCCGCTGCAGCCGGCACAGCCGCCGGACTTTGCGTCCTTCCACAGGAAGCGGACGCACAGTGCGACAAGAAGAATGACGAGTCCTGCCGCTATGATATTTCCCAGGATCGGAGAGATCATACATTTACTCCTTTATTTGACAGCTGCCTCGACCGATGTGACGAAGTCAGCGTTCTTCTCCGGAACATAGCCCTTGCGGACCAGGAGATAGATCACGACGCCGAGCGCCGCGATGGCGAGGATCGTGCCGATGCCGAAGCCGACTTCACCCGCGATGAGACCGCCGAGGTTGTAGGCGATAAGGGCAACGACGTAAGCCCACAGGCACATGTAGCCGATGGCTGCCCAGGTCCACTTTGCGTTGTTCATCTCACGCTTGATGGCGCCGATGGCCGCGAAGCACGGAGCGCAGAGCAGGTTGAAGCACATGAATGCGAAGCCGGCAGCCGGTGAGTAGTCACGCGCAACCTTGTCCCAGATCTGTTCGCCGTTCTCGCCGAGCTCTTCCTCGCTGTCATCGTAGTTGTAGAGAACGCCGAAGGTGCCGACGACCTCTTCCTTGGCGACAAGACCCGTAACCGTGGCGACGGTCGGTCTCCACTTGCCGAAGCCGAGGGGCTTGAAGATCGGAGAAACCGTGTTGCCGACCGCTGCGAGGATGGAGTCATCCATGTAGGAGACTTCTTCCGCATCGATGCCCATGCGCTCTGCGACGGCCTCGACGTAGGCTTGATTTTCGGCAAGTCCCTGCTCTTCCCAGGCGTTCTTGACCATGCCGAACTGGCCGTTAACCGTGCCGAAGTTGGACAGGAACCAGATAATGACCGAGGAGATCACGATGACGGAACCCGCGCGCTTGATGAAGGACCAGCCGCGCTCCCATGTGGCACGGAGGACGTTGCCGACCGACGGAACGTGGTAAGCCGGGAGCTCCATGACGAACGGAGACGGCTCGCCGGCAAATGCCTTGAACTTCTTCAGCATGATGCCGGAAATAATGATGGAACCGATGCCGATGAAGTAGGCGGCAGCCGCGATGTACGGGGACTCGCCGAAGATAGCGCCGGCGATGAGGCCGATGATCGGGAGCTTCGCGCCGCACGGCATGAAGGTTGTGGTGAACAGGGTCAGCTTTCTGTCGCGGTCATTTTCGATCGTGCGGGAAGCCATGACGCCCGGGATGCCGCAGCCGGTGGCCACGAGGCAGGGAATGAAGGACTTGCCGGAGAGGCCGAACTGGCGGAAGATACGGTCCATGACGAACGCAACGCGGGCCATGTAGCCGATATCCTCAAGGATGGCCAGGAGCAGGAAGAGGACGAGCATCTGTGGTACGAAGCCCAGGACCGCGCCGACGCCGGCGACGATGCCGTTCTGAATAAGTCCGTAGAGGACGCCGCCTTCCGCGACATGGAGTGCGGCAAGGAGGCTGTCAACGAGACCCGGAACCCATTCGCCGAAGATCACGTCGTTGGTGAAATCCGTGGCTTTTGTGCCGAAGGAAACCGCCCAGCCGCCCATCGCGATCGCGTACATGAGGAACATGACGCCCGCGAAGATCGGGAGACCGAGGATACGGTTCGTGACGATCGAGTCGATCTTGTCGGACACGGACATGCGGTGCTTCTCGCCCGCCTTTTTGACCGCCTTGCCGACGACCTTGCCGATGTAGTTGTATCTCTGGTTGGTGATGATGCTCTCGGCATCGTCGTCCATGGCCTTCTCGACGTCCGCGATGACGGCTTCCGCCGCCTTGCTTTCCTCAGCGGAGAGCGCAAGGTTCTCGGCCACGGCGCTGTCGCGCTCGAACACCTTGACCGCGTACCAGCGGAGAAGGCTGTCGCTGACCTTGCCCTTCAGGATGTCTTCGATCCTTGAGAGTGCTTTCTCGACTCCGCCGTCGAAGACCGGCGGAAGGGAGACTGCCTTTTTGGCATTGGCCGCATTGACCGCCATTTTTGCGGCTTCGAGGCTGTTTTCATTTTTAAGAGCGGAGATCTCGATCGCCTCGCAGCCGAGCTCGGCAGCGAGCTTCCTGATGTCAATCGTGTCACCGTTCTTTCTGACCAGGTCCATCATGTTGACCGCGAGGACAACCGGGATGCCGAGCTCGATGAGCTGGGTGGTCAGATACAGATTTCTCTCGATGTTGGTTCCGTCGACGATGTTGAGGATCGCGTCCGGCTTCTCATTGACCAGGTATTTACGGGAGACGACTTCCTCGAGGGTGTACGGGGACAGCGAGTAGATACCCGGCAGGTCCTGGATGACGACCTCGGAATCGCCCTTAAGTTTACCTTCCTTCTTCTCGACAGTAACGCCCGGCCAGTTGCCGACGTACTGGTTGGAGCCGGTCAGCGAGTTGAACAGGGTCGTTTTGCCGCTGTTCGGGTTGCCGGCAAGTGCAATTTTGATACTCATAATAATCCCTCCTCTGATGTCAGTGCTTATTCAACTTCGATCATCTCGGCATCGCCCTTGCGGACCGAGAGCTCATAGCCGCGGATGTTCAGCTCCATCGGATCGCCGAGCGGAGCCACTTTTCTCACGTAGATCTCGACACCCTTGGTGATGCCCATATCCATGATGCGGCGCTTGACCGGTCCTTCGCCGTGCAGCTTTTTGACCACGCAGGTGTCGCCGACTCTCACATCTTTCAGTGTTTTCATAATCTTCCCCTTCCTGATATTAGTTAACTATAACCCTCATCGCCATCGACTTGTCAAGCGCTACCCGGCTGTCCTTGACCAGAACGATTACATTCCCGTTGATATTGCTGACAACCTTGACTTCCGTCCCGGCGACAAACCCGAGTTCTCCAAGGTGCTGCCGCACCTCATCCGTCCCCGTAATGCGCTGTATCGTCACGATATCACCGTTTTTTACCATTGTAATCGGCATTCAGGTCCTCCTTTCCCCTGAGGGCGGTGCCAATCGCCTGCCCTCCGCAAGTCGTAAATGAAAAGCCCCGGTTTGCCGGCGCGAACATCGTTAGCTGGTGATAACTTTTCAAATGAGAGTTTACCCCATCTAACCGACCCTGTCAAGGGTCAGTTGTTTTATCATTAAATATTTTTGCGGGAGAGGTTTTCATTTTCCTTCTCCCTCACGGAGCGCATCTGTGATATAATCCTGAAAATACAAACCAGTTATATAATAAGGAGAGGACAGTCTATGGGACGAGAGCTCACCGATACCCAGCTCATCGAGCGAAGCATCATCAAAAAATACAGGAAAGAACTCTGGGGGCCCTTCATCACGGCCGTGACCCGCTATGAGCTCATTGAGGAGGGGGACCGGATCGCGGTCTGCATCTCCGGCGGGAAGGATTCGATGCTCATGGCCAAGCTCATGCAGCAGCTGCAGCGGATCTCAAAGGTGCCCTTTGAGGTTGTCTTTCTCTCCATGGATCCGGGCTACAGCCCTGCGAACCGCAAAAAAATAGAGGAAAATGCCGCCCGCCTCGGCATTCCCCTCACCGTATTCACTTCCGATATATTTGACGTGGCCAACAGCCAGGACCACGGGTCGCCCTGCTATCTCTGCGCGAGGATGCGCCGCGGCCACCTCTACGCGAAGGCGCAGGAGCTTAACTGCAACAAGATCGCGCTCGGCCATCACTTAAGCGACGTCATCGAGACGGTCGTCATGGCGATGTTCTGGAGCTCCAAGCTCGAGACGATCATTCCGAAGCTTCACAGCACGAATTTCCCCGGGATGACTCTGATCCGCCCGATGTACGGGATCCGGGAGGAGGATGTCATCGCCTGGGCGAACTACAATCATCTGGACTTCATCCGCTGCGCCTGCCGGTTCACGGAGAATGCCGCGACCGCCGGCCACGAGACCGACTCGAAGCGCAAGGAGACCAAGATGCTCCTGGCCGAGCTTAAGAAGACCAACCCGGAGATCGAGACCAGCATTTTCAACGCGGTCCACGCGGTCCAGCTGGACACCTTCCCTGGCTTCAAGACCGACGGCGCAAAGCACTCGTTCCTCGAGCACTTCAACGCCTAGGGACGGTTCTCCGCGGATGGGGACGGTTCTCCGCGGAGGAGAACCGTCCCCATCCGCGGAGAACCGTCCCCACGCGTTGACCTCAGCTCTTGCCCCCGAAGAAGTTCGAGATGTTCGCCAGCGGCTCGAGCACATCCGACATGTGGGCGATCGACTCGTTCAGCTTGTCGATGTCGATCGCCTGCACCTTCCCGAGGGACTCGGTGACCGCGTCCATGTTGTCCTCAACGAGCGTGTTTACATTTCCCACCATCTTATCGATCCCGGTCATGGTCGCGGAGAGCTGCTGCATCGACGCGTTCATCTCCTCCATGGTCCCGATGGCGGACGGGACGACCGTAAATGCCGCGTACATAAGCGCCGCCGCGGTGATGAGCATCGCGCACATCGTGACGGCGGTCATCCTGCTGCGCCGTCTCCCGTCCTTCACAAGCTCAACGAGAAGCTCTTTTTCGGTCATTTCGGTAAGATCTGTTTTCTTATTTTCTTCCATATCCTTCACGCCTCCCTTAAAATATGCAGTGCCTCATCCTTCATTTTTACCATAGCACCCTCTTAATAAACCGTCAATCGGGATTGTAAAGCCTTCGTAAAGTTCTTCTAAAAAAACAGTATTTCACTGGATTTTCTCCAAAAAAAGTATATAATAAAGGGCGCTTATATTAAGAAGGAACTGTCTGCCCCATTACGGGGCACCGATTTTATTCCGATACATTTCAAGGAGGCATTATTTCATTGAAAAAGGCATTGCAGGCCATTAGTTTCTGGCACCTTATCCCCGCTGCCGCCTACGGCTTATTCTACCTTCTCTGGTTTGACTACCTGGAGGAGATGCCGCAGCGCGAATACATCATGCTCGGGAATTCGCTGGACGCTTCGATCCCGTTTCTCGAGGTCTTTGTCGTCCCCTACCTTTCCTGGTTTTTCTTCATGCTGTTCTGGGGCATCCTGCTCAACTTTACCGACCGCGACGCCTACGACCGCATGATCACGATGTGCATGATCGGGATGACCCTCTTCCTCATCGTATCGACGGTCGTTCCGACCGCCCTCGATCTCAGGCCCCACTACATCGGCCGCTACAATGTCTTCACCAGGATGTGCCGCTCGCTCTGGACCATTGACACGCCGACAAACGTGTGGCCGAGCATCCACGTGTTCAACACCGCAGCCATCACGGTCTCGGTCCTGAGGTCCAGATTCTTTGAAAATGCAAACCTCATGCACCGTGCCTTCATCGTTATCTGGGCCGCCCTGATCATCCTCTCGACGGTCTTCATCAAGCAGCATTCGCTCCTCGACGTTCTGGCCGGCGGCATCCTGGCCGTCGTTGCCACTCTCATCGTCTGGGATCTGAATTACGTCGCAAGGTTCCGCCGCTGGGACGCATTTGTCGCGAGGCGGCTGGCCGCAAGGGCAAAAAAACGTACGGTTCTGTAACACATAATGGGACGGTTCGCAGCGAACCGTCCCATTTCTTATTCATTCCACCTTCTGAAACCACCCATGCTCCTCACACGTCCTCATGATTCCGTCATCCACATTCCGGGGGGCCACGAAGTCGGCCATCTTCTTCAGCTCTTCATTTCCGTTGCCCATCGCAACCTTGTAGAACCGCTCGTCGAACATCACCATGTCGTTCGTGTCGTCCCCAAAGACGACCACATCCTCCGCTGAGCCTCCTGCGAGCTCAAGCATCCGGAAGATCCCGTCCTTCTTCTCGTCCGGCTGGAACATCAGGTAGTCCTCGACAAACCTCATGTGCCCGAGCGTATCCATGAGCGTAAGGCGCCCCTCCTCCGACCTCGGAATCGAGACATACATCTTGTAGATCACGCCCGCCTTCTCCGGATCAAAATGCTCGTCGATAATGTAGGTCGTCGGCTCCTGCCGGATCCCGCACTGGTCATAAAACTTAAAATCCCTCGTGTAAACCTTCTCGGAATCATCAATTGCCGTGAGCACCCCGTACCCGAGAAGGGTCGCCTGCCGGTAGACCGCCAGTGCTTTTTCAAAGGGCAGCGGACTGTTCTCGACCAGCTTCCCGTCGATCATGATCCCGTGGCCGCCGTTGCAGACCATATTGGTGAACCCGTGGGCCGCCCTGAAAGGCTCCGCCTTGTAAAATGCACGCCCCGTGCAGATCGACACAAAATGCCCCGCCTCCGTGAGCTTCCTTACCGCCTCCTCCGCCGAGGGCACCATGACCCGGGAGATGCGTTCCGTGAGTGTTCCGTCAATGTCAAAAAAGAAATATTTGCGCTTCATTTTTCCTCCACTTTGTCCGACATGTGCCAAGTATAGCAGAAAAAAGGCTTCCCCACAATGAGGAAGCCTTTCATTTTGCAAATGAGCATCAGCCCTTGACCGCGCCGACCGCAACGCCGCCGACGATGTACTTCGAGAGGATGAGGTACACAACGATGACCGGGAAGATGGAAAATGCAATCATCACATACACCTGGCCCATGTCGAACTTCAGCCAGTCAGCCGAGCGGAGCTGGGCGATCAGGATCGGCAGTGTCTTCTTCGTGTCGGTGTGAAGGATCAGAGCCGGTGTGAAGTAGTTGTTCCAGTTGCTGACGAAGGTGAAGATCGCCTGCACCGAGATCGCCGGCTTCATGAGCGGAAGCACGATCTTGTTGAACGTGTAGAATTCATTCGCGCCGTCGATGCGGGCCGATTCGACCAGTGAGAGCGGCAGCGTGGACTCCATGTACTGCTTCATGTAGAAGTAGGTGACCGGAGCCGCGATCGCCGGAACGATCAGCGGAACGTAGCTGTCGTCGAGACCCATTTTTCCGATCAGCTGCAGGAAGCCAAGCACCGTGACCTGCGTCGGGATCATCATGACCGCGAGGATGAAGGTGGAAATGAACTTCTTGCCCGCGAAATCGTAGACATGGATCGCGTAGGCCGTCATCGTCGAGAAGTAGGTGCAGAGCGCCGCGCATGCTACGGAGACGAACAGGGAGTTCAGCATACCCCGGATAACCGGAAGCGTGCCGGCCAGCAGGTTGTTGAAGTTGTCGATAAGATGCGTGCTCGGCAGCGGTGTGAAGCCTTTCGTCAGTTCGGCGTGGGAACGCGTCGCGTTGATAAACAGAATGTAGAACCAGACAAGGCAAAGGAAGGTCATGATACCGAGAACGATATATGCGATTGCCCTGCGGCCGTGAATATTCATACCCTTAGAGGTTTTATTTTCAGTCATGTCTTACGCCTCCTTTACCTTCCGTCTTTGTTGTTATCGCCGGACATCCTGAACACGATCAGTGAGAGAACGCCTGTGATGATAAACAGCAGAACCGAAAGAGCGCCGCCCATACCGTAGTTCTTGCTGAACAGATGCTTATTCAGGAACATGATCAGCGTCATCGATGTACGTCCCGGATCACCGGTTCCGTTTGTCAGGATCTGCGGAACGTCGAACATCTGCAGACCGCCGATCAGGGAGGTGACCATGACGTAGATGAGGATCGGGCGAAGCAGCGGGAGCGTGATCTTGTAGAAGATCTGGGTCGCTGTCGCGCCGTCCACCTGAGCTGCCTCATAGAGAGACGTGTCGATACCCATCATGCCGGCCATGAGAAGGATCGTCGTATTGCCGAACCACATGATGAAGTTCATGAAGGCAACCAGCGTTCTTGTGGACCAGATGTGGGACATGAATTTGTAAGCTTTGCTGATGACACCTGTCTGCAGGAGGATCGAGTTGACGGGGCCTGTATCCGCAAACAGTGTGAAGAAGAGCATCGAGAAGGCCGATGCCATGATGAGGTTGGGCAGGTAGATAACGGTCTTGAAGAATCTCTGCCCCTTAAGTCTGAGCGACGGATCCGAGAACCACGCTCCGAGAAGAAGGGATACAACGATCTGGGGGACGAAACCCATGACCCACATGATCATCGTATTCTTAAGGTACTGCCAGATGTCTCCGTCGGAGAGAAGCTTCTGGTAATTTCCGAGTCCTACGAAGTTCGGGCCTATCTGTGTGAGGCCGGAACGGTAATTTTCAAAAAAGCTGTTGTAGACGGTGCTGCACAGCGGAATCAGCTGGAAGACGACATAGACAACAACGAAAGGAATCAGGAAAATGTATCCCCATCTATTGTAGCTAACGACTTTCCCTCTTTTGACTTTGTTCATATTCTCCTCCGGTATCTCTTTTAAAAAACCTGCCCGGCTTAAGCCGGGCAGGCCTCAAAGTTGTTCAATCGTTTCCTGCTGCCGGATGATCTTAATTAGTAAGAAAGTTCCGGATACTTCTCGACGACTGCCTTGTAGAAGAGGTTCAGAGCTTCTTCGTAGCTCATGCCGCCTTCGAAGTAGTTCTTCATGGCGTTCTGGAACTCCTCGTTGCAGCCCTGGTCGTAGTTGGAGAGGTTGGAAAGGTCGATCTTGTCAGCGCCTTCGCAGAACATAGCGAGTGCGTTCTGGCCGCCGAGGACAGCGTCGCCGTAGCTCTCGTCCTTAGCCATAGCTTCCATAACCGGCTTGTTGTTGACAAAGTCGTTGTCCTTCGTGACGATTTCCTTCATGACCTCGTCATCGCAGGTAAGCTTCAGCATGATGTCCTTGATAAGGTCAGCATTGTCGGTATCCTTCGCTGCGCAGATCCATGTGCCGCCCCAGAAGAAGCCCTGCGGACCAACCGTTGCGCCCCAGCCGCCGGCGTTGGCGATGGAACCTTCGGTATCAGCAGCCATGGAGAAGTCGATCATCCATGCCGGTCCAAAGTAGCAGAATACCTTGCCGTCCGGATAGAAGCCCTTGGACCAGTCATCAGACCAAAGAGCATGTGTGCCGGTCTCTTCCTTCTCAACAAGTGCCTTGGAGTTGTCAACCCAGTTTACAAGAGCCGGATCAACGACGATCTTGCCGTCCTGTACCCACTTGCCGGAGACGTTGTTGGAGAATACACGGTAGCTGTCGTTGACGGAGGAGAGGATGTTGTAGCCTTTCTCCTTCAGAGTGTCAGCTGTCTTTGCGAATGTATCCCAATCCTTGACATATTCCTGAACAGTTGCCGGATCATCGGAGCCGAAGACTTCCTTGGCAGCTTCGCGGTTGTAGATGAGGACGCCCGGGCAGCCCTGCCAGGAAAGGCCCTTAAGGTTGCCGTTGGAGTCGGTAACGATATCCTGTGTGTACTTGTACTGCTTGGAGATATCCTCGTCCGTGATGCCGAGATCCTTGACATTCATCGTGTAATCGGTGTCGACATACTTAAGAGCGTAGTCAGCCTCGACCAGGAACATATCGATCTTGCTGTCAGCAGCAGCGCTGTCCATGTTGAGGAGCGTCTCATCAAGGTTGTTCTGGTAAGCGTTGTCGGTGTTCGGGGTGATGTTGAAGTTGACAGCGACATCGCCGATCTTGCCGTGTGTGGCGTCGATCTTCTCATATCCCGGATAGTGGTCTTCAAGACGGGTCTTGAACTCCTCGTTCCAGCAATAGATGTTCAGAGTGGAAGTCGTGCCCTCAGCTGCGGCTGTGGACTCAGCCTTGGTGCTCTCAGCTGCCGGTGCTGTGCTCTCTGCCTTTGTGCTCTCAGCTGCCGGAGCCGTGGAAGAAGCAGCGCCGCCGCCGCATGCTGCCAGGCCGGAAACCATAACTGCCGAAAGTCCTAATGCGAGCCATTTTCTCTTCATTTGTTTGTCCCTCCATAAAAATTATAAAAATAATATTGTTTTTATATTGCTTGATGCAATAGTGAAACCTTATTGAATTTTCCTGACCGTCTCTCCCGGGAAGAGCTTCCCTTTGATCACGGTGTTGTCGCGGAGCGCTGTCCGCGGTCTTTCGATCAGCTCGATGATCTTCGCCGCAGCCGCAAGACCGATCTCCTGCATGCTCTGCTCGTAGGTTGTGATCTTCGGACTGATGATCCTCACGATCGGAACCCCGTCGTAACCGGCGATCGAGATGTCTTCCGGAACCCTGAGGCCTGCCGCTCTTGCGGCGTTGAGTCCGCCGATGCAGCTGTAATCATCCGGAAATAAAATGCAGGTCGGCCGCTCCCTAAGACTCATGAGCTCCCTTGCAGCTTTCTCGACCTCCTCGACATCGAGGTAGGACGCTTCCCGCACGTACTCATCCGGAACGTGGATCCCGTTCTCTTCCATCACCCGGAAGAAGCTGGCGAGTCTCGCGTTGGTCACCGACGAAGGTTTTCCGTGTATGTAGGCGATCCTGCGGTGTCCCTGTCCGACGATGTACTCTGTCAGTATCCGCATTCCCTCAGAATTGTTTGAGGAGATCGTCGCGCACTGGTCAAATACGTGGTCGATCGTCACCAGCGGGATATCCGACTGAACCAGGTCGATCACCGACGGCTGTGAGAAATCCACACAGGCGATCACCACTCCGTCGAGATTGCGGTACCGGCAGTGATTCACGTAATCCGGTTTCTTCTCGCCCAGGCCTCTGTCTATAAAAGTCAGATCGTAGCCTTTTTCTTCCAGCCCCAGCTTCAGGCCTTCCAGAACCTGTGAGAAGAAGGGATGTGTGAGTCCGCTCCTGAAGTCGTCCGAGAACAGAACTCCGATGTCGTGCGTCACCTTGGTTTTCAGGGCCCTGGCCATCAGGTTGGGGTGATACCCCATCTCCTCGGCTTTCTTCCGTATTTCATCGCGGCGGGCACTGCTGATGTCGCTCTGGTTGTTTAAAGCCTTGCTGACTGTCGCAATCGAGACACCGCAGGCTGCTGCTATGTCTTTCAGCGATACCATTTCAATCTCCTTGTAGGCTTGCAAACAGCTTAATCGTTTTCGTAGCTTAACCATAACTCATTTTTCGTAAAAAGTCAACGAAATATTTTTCGTAAAAATAAAATTCGTCCAACTTGCACAGATTCATCTTGCTGTTTTTGTGCATAATTTCCAATCGCCCGGCGTTTCAACCCCGCCAAGCCCCCGAACAGCCGGAAACCGCCCGGAAAAATCTCTTCGTTTCTTCGAAAATTGTTATTGCATTTTCGTGTTGTATGCACTATATTTAGAGATAGTAAACGTTTAAGTAACGACAAAGCCTTAAGGAATCGTTTAAGTAATTTCATCTGTTTTCGAAAGGAGCTTTTCATGAAATACGGTTATTTTGACGACAAGGCAAAAGAATACGTCATCACCACTCCAAAGACTCCGCTTCCCTGGATCAACTATCTGGGGTGTGAGGAATTCTTCACCCTGATCTCCAACACCGGCGGCGGCTACAGCTTCTATAAGGATGCGAAGCTCCTCCGCCTGACCCGTTTCCGCTACAACAACACCCCGAAGGATTCCAACGGCCATTACTTCTATATCAAGGACGGCGATACGATCTGGAATCCGGGCTGGCAGCCGACAAAGACGCCGCTTGATTCCTACTCCTGCCGCCACGGCCTCGGCTACACCGTGATAAACGGCAAGAAGAACAACATCTCCGCCGAAGTCACCGCCTTCGTCCCGATCGGGGACACCTGCGAGGTCCTTCGCCTTCGCCTTAAAAATGAAGACACGAAGGAGCGCAGCCTCAAGCTCTTCTCCTACGTGGAATTCTGCCTCTGGAACGCGATGGACGACATGACCAACTTCCAGCGCAACTACTCCACCGGCGAGGTGGAGATCGACGGAGCGACGATCTACCACAAGACCGAGTACCGCGAGAGACGCAAGCACTACGCGATCTTCCATGTCAATGCGAAGCCGGATGCATTTGAGACCAGCCGCGACGAGTTCCTCGGCGTCTACGGCGGACCGGAAGCTCCGGAAGCCGTTGTGAACGGGAAGCTTAACTGCACGAAGGCCTCCGGCTGGTCGCCGATCGCCTCCCACGAGTTCGATCTCACATTTGCGCCGGGCGAGGAAAAGAGCTTCATTTTCCTTCTGGGCTACATCGAGAATAAGAAAGAAGAAAAATGGGAAGCCCCGGGCATCGTGAACAAGGCTCCGGCCCGTGCGATGACCGCCCGCTATGCGACGGACGAGAAGGTCGATGCCGCGCTCAAGGCCCTCAAGGACCACTGGGACGGCCTGCTCTCGACTTTCACTGTCTCAACACCGGAGGACCGCTTCACCCGCATGGTCAACATCTGGCACCAGTACCAGTGCATGGTCACCTTCAATATGTCGAGATCCGCATCCTACTACGAATCCGGCATCGGCCGCGGCATGGGCTTCCGCGATTCCAGCCAGGACCTCTTCGGCTTTGTGCATCTTGTCCCTGAGAAAGCCCGCCAGAGACTGCTTGACATCGCCGCGACCCAGTTCCCGGACGGCTCGGCCTACCATCAGTACCAGCCGCTCACGAAGCGCGGCAACATGGACATCGGCTCCGGCTTCAATGACGACCCGCTCTGGCTGATCGCAGGCGTTTCCGCCTACATCCGCGAGACCGGCGATATCAGTATCCTCGACGAGATGACGCCGTTCGACAACGACGAGAGCCTGGCAGCTCCTCTTCTCGAGCATCTGACCCGCTCCTTCCGCTACACGGTCGAGCACAAGGGTCCCCACGGCCTGCCGCTCATCGGCCGCGCCGACTGGAATGACTGCCTGAACCTGAACTGCTTCTCCGACGAGCCGGGCGAGCCGTTCCAGACCACCGGTCCGTCCGAGGGTCCGGTCGCGGAATCCGTCTTCATCGCCGGCATGTTCGTCAAATACGGCCGCGAGTATGCGGAGATCCTCAGGCTGAAAGGCATGACCGCCGAAGCCGAGGCCGCCTTACAGGAAGTCGCCCTCATGGAGAAGGCAGTCCTCACGGACGGCTGGGACGGAGAATGGTTCCTCCGCGCCTACGACGCGAACTCCGAGAAGGTCGGCTCCCACGAGTGCAAGGACGGCCAGATCTACATCGAGCCCCAGGGCTTCTGCGTCATGGCCGGCATCGGCAAGGAGACCGGCGAGGCCCAGAAGGCTCTCGACTCCACCGCAAAGCTCCTCGAGACCGAGTACGGCATCATGATCCTTACGCCCACCTACAAGGAGTACCACCTGAATCTCGGTGAAGTCTCCTCCTATCCGCCCGGATACAAGGAGAACGGCGGTATCTTCTGCCACAACAACCCCTGGGTCTCGATCGCCGAGACAGAGATGGGCCACGGAAACCGGGCTTACAGCCTCTACACCCGCATCACCCCGTCCTTCCTTGAGGACAAGATGGACATTCACCGCACCGAGCCCTACGCATACTGCCAGATGGTGGCCGGCCGCGATGCCGCCCATTTCGGTGAGGGCAAGAACAGCTGGCTGACCGGCACCGCATCCTGGACGTTCGTGAACGCCTCCCAGTACATCCTGGGCATCTACCCGGATTTCGGCGGCCTCATGCTTCGCCCCTGCATCCCGTCGGAGTGGGACGGCTTCAACGTAAGGCGCGTCTTCCGCGGCGCTGCCTACAACATCAGGGTTGAGAATCCGAATCACCTTGAGAGCGGTGCAGTCGAGATCACCCTGAACGGCGAGAAGATTGACGGGAATATCATTCCGCCGCAGGCCGCGGGCACAGAAAATGAAGTAATCGCAGTTATCAGATAAATACATTTCCCGGGAAAGCTTCTCTTCGCCTCGAAGAGAAGCTTTTTCGTGTCCGCCTTTTCAGGCACAAAAAAACGGCTCCCCGCAAAGGGAACCGTTTCTTTCATTTTAAAAATTATCTCTTGACGCGAGCGCCCGCACCGCTCATGATCGCCTCAACTTCCTTCTTGGAAGCCATGGAGGTGTCGCCCGGTGTGGTCATGGCAAGAGCGCCGTGAGCTGCGCCGTAGTTGACAGCCTGCAGCGGATCGCCGGTCGTCATGAGGCCGTAGACAAGGCCGGAAGCGAAGGAGTCGCCGCCGCCGACGCGGTCCATGATCTCGAGTCCGTCGTAAGCGTTGGAGAAGTAGATCTCGCCGTCCGCCCAGCACATTGCCTTCCAGTCATTGACGGTAGCGGTCTTGACGGTACGAAGGGTTGTCGCAACGACCTTGAAGTTCGGATAGGTCTTGGCCGCCTCGTTGATCATCTTCTTGTAGCCTTCGATGTTGAGCTCCTTGAGGTTCTCGTCATTGCCTTCGATCTTGAAGCCGAGGCATGCGGTGAAGTCTTCCTCGTTGCCGATCATGACATCGACATACTTGGCGATCTCCTTGTTGACAGCCTGAGCCTTCTCAAGGCCGCCGATCGCGCTCCACATGGACGGACGATAGTTGAGGTCGTAGGAAACGACCGTGCCGTACTTCTTGGCGGTCTTGATAACTTCGACGACCGTCTCGGAAGCCTGCTCGGAGAGAGCCGCATAGATGCCGCCGGTGTGCAGCCAGCGGACACCGAGTGTACCGAAGAGGTAATCCAGATCAAAATCTTCCGGCTTAGCCTGAGAGATAGCGGTGTTAGCACGGTCGGAGCAGCCGACAGCGCCGCGGATGCCGAAGCCTCTCTCAGTGAAGTTGATGCCGTTGCGGCAGATACGGCCGATGCCGTCCGTCTTCTTCATGTAGATGAAGGAAGTGTCAACGCCGCCCTGCTCGATGAAGTCCTTCATGAGGAGACCGACCTCATTGTCAGCAAATGCGGTGAGGACAGCTGTCTTCAGGCCGAAGCACTTGTGCAGGCCGCGGATAACGTTGTACTCTCCGCCGCCTTCCCATGCGCGGAAGCTTCTCGCGGTGCGGATCCGGCCTTCGCCCGGATCAAGGCGAAGCATGACCTCGCCGAGGGAAACAGCATCATATGTATATTTTTCTCTGAGATTAAGTTCCATTGTCTTCTCCTCTCCTTCAGCCGCGGACTTCCTTGACGATATCGGCAGCTTCCTTAACCATTTCCGTGATCTTCTCGAACTCGCCGGCCTTGATCATGTCGCCCTTGACCATCCAGCTTCCGCCGCAGCAGAGGATCTTGTTGTTTGCAAGATACTCGCGGACGTTCTTAGCGGAGATACCGCCTGTCGGCATGAACTTGACGTTGACATAGGCAGCGCCGATCGCCTTGATGAAGCCAAGGCCGCCCGACGGCTCAGCCGGGAAGAACTTAACGGTGTCGAGACCGAGCTCAAGAGCGCGCTCAACATCAGACGGTGTGCAGGTGCCCGGGCAGACCGGTACGCCTCTGTCGATGCAGTACTGAACGATCTTCGGGTTGAGGCCCGGAGCTACGATGAACTTCGCGCCGGCATCGATTGCACGGTTCGCCTGATCGATCGTGAGGACTGTGCCCGCGCCGACCAGCATCTCCGGGAACTTCTCGGACATAATTCTGATGGACTCTTCTGCAGCTGCTGTGCGGAATGTGACTTCTGCGCAGGGAAGGCCGCCTTCCATCAGAGCCTTGCCGAGGGGCTCTGCATCCTTCGCGTCATCGAGAACGACGACCGGAACAATGCCGATTTCACCGAGTTTCTTCAACACATCATTCATGACTGGATCCTCCTTTGAGAAACTTATAATGATTTTTTTAATCAGGTACTGGACTGAAAAGTAAAGGCTTGATTTGAAAGCGCTTACATTTCCTCTGTTTATTATAACCGAAGCCGCCACTTATTGCAAGAGGCGGCTTCGCTTTTTTTACAAATATTTCAATTAATTCAGGCGAGATATTTCTTCAGTGTCGCTCTGACTGCGCCCTTTCCGGCGATGAGCTCCGCGAAATAGGAAGCGACCGTATCCGCAAGACCGACCTCCTCAAGGTCCACCCCGAAGATCTTCGCGTCCTTAAGGAGCGGAAGGAGCTAAGGTGAAGGCATTGCCCTCATCGTCGACCGCCATGAGGTAGCGGCACCAACCGGCCAGAACCAGCGGGATGAACTTAAGGTCGGAGACCGAAAGCGTCTCGGAAGCCGCATATTTTTTGATCGTGCCGCCGAAGCGGATCGCCAGCTTCTGGGATGTGTCGGTCGCGATGCGCTGCGGTGTGTCCGGCATGAACGGGTTCGGGATACGGACATTTAAGACCGTGTCGATGAACTCCTTCGGGTCGATGACGCCCGGGTTCACGACGACCGGCAGGCCTTCCGTGTAGCCGACGATATCGACCAGCTTCTTGAGCTCCGGATCCTTCATCTCCGCGGAGATCTTGTCGTAGCCCAGGATGCAGCCGAAGACCGCCAGAGAGGTATGGAGCGGATTCAGGCAGGTGCAGACCTTCATGGTCTCGACCTTGTCGACCGTCTCGCGGTCCGTGTAGATGATGCCGCCCTTATCGAGCGGGACACGGCCGTTCGGGAAGGAGTCCTCGATGACCAGATATTCGCTCTCCTCGGAGTTGACAAACGGGGCAACATGAGTGCCGCGGGTCGTGACGATCGGATCGAGTCCCTCAAAGCCGTCCTCGCGGAGGATCGCCTCGACGGAGGCGTCCGGTCTCGGGGTGATCTTGTCGATCATGCTCCACGGGAAGGAGACTTTCTTCGGATCCTCGATATAGGCGACAAAGCCTTCATCGACGAGGCCGTTCTTCGCCCACTCCTTCGCGTAGGCATCCGCTGCCGCAAAGAGGCGGTCGCCGTTGTGGGAGCAGTTGTCCATGGAGACCATCGCGATCGGGTATGCACCTGCGAGGTAGCGCTCATAGAGGAGCGCGAAGACCTTGCCGAGGTAGCTGGCCGGAGCGGCCGGGCCGTTTGCAAAGTCCGCGGTGACTGCCGGGAGCTGCTCTCCCTTGCCGTTCACGAGGCTGTAGCCCTTCTCGGTGATCGTGAAGCTGCCCATCTTGAGGGACGGAGCGCGGAAGATCTCCTTTAAGCGGCCGAACTCATCTTCAAAATTCGGATCGAGGATGCAGGTCTCGACGATGGAGCCGACAACCGTCTTCTCGATGCTGCCGTCGCTCTTTAAAGTGACGAGCAGGGAGAGGTTGTCGTTTGCCCGGTAGGCCTTCTCGACGATCTCGTGGTCAAAGCCCTCGACCGCGATGAGGCCCTTGTCGTACTCGCCTGCGTTCAGGATGTTCTGGAGGACGTTGGCCTGGAAAGCACGGAAAATGTTGCCGGCTCCGAAATGCACCCACTCCGGTGCCTCGTGCGTCGCCTTCGCGACTGCCTCCCTGTCAAACTGCGGAAGACGATAGCCTTTCTCCTCCCATGCGGCCTTATCTTTTAAGCTTTCAGCGGATAATTTCATTTTTCAGGTCCTCCTTATGCGCGCTTTGCATTTTTCTCGATGGCTTCCCAGAGACCGTTGATGTAGGCGGCGCCGAGCGCTCTGTCGTAGAGGCCGTAGCCCGGCATAGCGACTTCGCCCCAGATCATGCGGCCGTGGTCCGGACGGATCGGGCCGTCAAAGCCGATGTCATAGAGGGCCTTGACGATCTCATACATGTCGAAGGAGCCGTCGCTCGAGAGGTGAGCAGCCTCCTCGAAGTTGTCGTCCGAGTGGAAGTAGAGGTTGCGGACATGCGCGAAGTGGATGCGGCCCTTTAAGGAGCGGATCATCTCCGGCAGGTCATTCTTGCGGTTCGTGCCGTAGGAGCCCGAGCAGAAGGTGACGCCGTTGTGGACATCGTCGACCGCGTTCATGAGGCGGTGGATCTTCTCCTTGCTGGTGATGATGCGCGGAAGTCCGAAGACCGGCCATGCGGGATCGTCCGGATGGATTGCCATCTTGATATCGTACTCGTTGCAGACCGGCATGATCTTCTTCAGGAAATAGACGAGATTCTCAAAAAGCTTCTCCTCGTCGACATCCTTGTACATCTCGAAGAGCTCCTTGACCTTTGCCATGCGCTCCGGCTCCCAGCCAGGCATGACCGTGCCGTTCATATCGCCGGAAATGGACTCGAACATCTGGGCCGGATTGATCGCGTCGACCGCTGCCTGGGTGTAGGCGAGAACGGTGGAGCCGTCCGGGCGCTTTCTGGCCAGCTCCGTGCGGGTCCAGTCAAAGACCGGCATGAAGTTGTAGCAGACAAGATGGATATCTTCCTCGCCGAGGTTCCTCAAGGTCTCGATGTAGTTTTCGATATCGCGGTCGCGGTCTTCATTTCCGATCTTGATCGCGTCGGAGACGTTGACGGACTCGATGCCGGCGATGTGCATGCCGGCCGCGGCGACTTCGTCCTTCAGGGCGCGGATGCGCTCGCGGCTCCAGACCTCGCCCGGTGTCGTGTCGTACAGGGTCGTGATGACGCCCGTGACGCCCGGGATCTGGCGGATCTGCTCAAGCGTGACCGTGTCGAATTTTGAACCGTACCAGCGAAGTGTCATTTCCATAAGTTGTGTCCTCCTTTTATTTGCGTGAAGCCTTATCGCTTCATTCATGTTCTGAAACAAAGTATACACGTTTGCATGAAAAAATCATATTGTGCAGTTTGCGAAGTATATTGCAAATCTTGCGCTGCCGGACTATACTGAAAATACAAAGCAAAAGAGGTGTCCCATGAAGAAAAATATCCGCTCCGATTTCCAGTCCCGCCAGTACATGCTCAGTGAGAATTACGAGCTCTACTATTACAGCGATCTTCATTTTAAAAATGTAAAGATCCACTCCCACAACTACTATGAATTCTATTTCTTCCTGAAGGGCGACGTGGAGATGCTCTTAGACGGCGAGGCGCATCC
>ONHA01000041.1 GCA_900317515.1 uncultured Eubacteriales bacterium | reverse complement strand
GGCGGCGACGGTCTGCGGCAGGAGGGCTGCCAGCATCGAGAAAATGACTGCAAATGAAAGAAATGCCTTTGCGATTCGTCTCATAATACACTCCTTGCTGGATTTTTCGGCAAAATACCGATTGTAATTATAGCATTTAATTCGGGGCGGGGCAATATGCGGCTCCTTTTCTTCCCTCAGAACATTCAAATCCCTCCCTCTCTGCTCCAAAAGAAAAGCCCCTCACGTGCTTCGCACATGAGGGGCTTTCTTTGGAGCGGAGAAGGAGGGATTTGAACCCTCGCGCCGCTATTAACGACCTGCACCCTTTCCAGGGGTGTCCCTTCGGCCAGCTTGGGTACTTCTCCAAATTGCTCGAATCCATAATCACTATGAACTTTTCATCGGGATCACTCCCGACAGCGAAAATGATTATATCAGAGCCCGCGCAAAAAAGCAAGCCCTAATTTATCATTTTTTAGCGGAGAGGATGGGATTCGAACCCATGCGCCCCGAAGGACAAACGGTTTTCAAGACCGCCTCGTTATGACCGCTTCGATACCTCTCCAAAACGCACCATTAAATGTGCGACATTTAGTATAGCAGAAAGGATTTCATTTTGCAACCGCAAAATAAATTACTCGCTCCTCACCACCGCCGAGAGCACATACTGGCTCTTCTTAAACTCCTTCTGGCTGATATCCTCCAGACGGATCAGGTCCACATCCAGCCACAGCTCCTCCGCCGCGATCAGGATATGCGAGAACAGCACCCCGAAATTGAACTCATCCCACCGGCTCATGATCGCCACCGGCTGTTTTTTGGCAAAGAAATGAATCCTTCCGTCCGTCACCACGAACCGCCAGGGCTGGGTGTTCATGGCCGACGGCGCAAGCCTCGCCGCCTCAAGGAGCTCCCGGATCACCCTCTTCGGCTCCTCCTTGCTCGCGCAGAGCTTCGACATCGGGAGACGCTTTGCGTCCACACTCCTCCGGGAGAGACTGCCCTCCGGCTTCCCGAAGGCCATCATGATCACGAATTCAAGGCCGTCGCGGTTTCTCTTTTTTCTGGGGACCTTTGCGCTGCCAAGGAAGCAGCTGCCGAGGCCCAGCGTATGCATATAAAGGCTGATCTGCTCGCAGATGCAGCCGGCGTTCATCTCATATTTATCTTTTTTCTCGGAGTACAGAGCCAGGTAGTACGGCGCGGCGATGCCGAAAAGACCCTGAGGGCCGTGCTTCCTGTCAGTGTTGTCCATGATACCGATTTCTGTTCTGATTCCGGGAAACAGTGAGGGCACCTCCTCATAAAATGTGCCGATTTTCGCCAGCAGCTCGGGCTGCACCGGTTCCCAGATGTATTTTCTCGTCGATTTTCTCAAAAATAACGCTTCATATAAATTCATGCTTACTAGTTTAACGCAGACCGGGCCGTATTTCAAGGGATGTAGTTATAAAATTCTTAACAAAAATGTAACAAAAAAGGAGGCCCTTTCTCCGCTATTTTTGCGGGAGGCGCCTCCTTAAACTGTATCTTATTTAATCTTGCAGATCCATCCCTCCGGAGCCTCAAGGCGGCCCATCTGGATGCCTGTCAGCGTGTCATAGAGCTTCTGGATCTTCGGTCCCATCTGCTCCATGCCGCTCGGGAATGCGATCTCCTGATCACCGTTCACGATCATGCCGACCGGGGAGATAACCGCAGCCGTGCCGCAGAGACCTGCCTCCTCGAACTCCGGAAGCTCGGTGAGCGGAATCTCGCGCTCCTCGACTTCCATGCCGAGGTACTTCTCCGCGACATACTCGAGCGAGCGGCGGGTGATCGACGGAAGGATCGTCGGGGACTTGACCGTGATGAACTTGTTGCCCTTCACGAAGATGATGTTCGCGCCGCCGGTCTCCTCAACCAGAGTTCTGGTTCTCGAATCCGGATACAGGTTCTCGGCGAAGCCCTGCTTGTGAGCCTCAACGATGGCATGCAGGCTCATCGCGTAGTTCAGGCCGGCCTTGATGTGGCCTGTTCCGCGGGGTGCCGCACGGTCGTAGTCAGCGATCTTGATCTTGATCGGCTTCGCGCCGCCCTTGAAATACGGGCCGACCGGCGTCACAAGGATACGGAACTGGTACTCGTCCGCCGGCTTGACGCCGATGACCGGGTTCGAGCCGAACATGTACGGACGGATATAGAGCGTTGCGCCGGAGCCGTAGGGCGGAACCCAGGCTTCATTTGCGAGAACGACCTGCTTGACAGCCTCGACAAAGCGATCCTCCGGGAAGACCGGCATCTCCAGTCTGGCCGCGGAATCAGCCATACGGGAAGCGTTCAGGTCCGGGCGGAAGCAGACGATGTGGCCGTCCTCGGTCTCGTAAGCCTTGAGGCCTTCGAAGACAGACTGCGAATACTGCAGAACGCCTGCGCACTCATTCATGACGATGTTCGGGTCGTCGATGAGAGCTCCGTCATCCCACTTGCCGTCCTTGAAGTTCGAGACATACCGCTTGTCGGTTGCCATATAGCCGAATCCGAGGCTGCCCCAGTCGATATTTTTCTTTTCCATAACAATAACCTCCGTGTATGTGTCCGGCTGAAAATGAAAACCGGACTCTATTTTACTGCATGTAAATCATTATAATACAAGGATTTTCAAAGTCAATAAAAAATCTAAAGTGAAAAGAGGACGGTCCAAAAACCGTCCTCTCCTCAGCTTACTTATCCGCGCGGCAGATCCCGCGCCATGCTCTCAATCAGCTCCCGGGCTTCCTTAAAATTCTGCATATCCTCTGCCGAGAAACGAAGATTGTAGTGATAATTTCTCCCGCTCGGGTCCGTGATCTTCACATCCACGATCGTGCCTTCACCGAACGCGGCCGGATAGACCGACTTCCAGAACGGCACCAGCTTGGGATGGGCCGCCGAGAAGCGGTCCCAGAAACCCTTGAGCCGGAAAAGATCCATCGGATTCATTATTGTCTCTCCCTCCTGCCTCAGTCCCTGAACAGGCGGATCTTCTCCGCTGCCTGGACCTTTACACTGTAGATGATATACGGGATGATCTCCGTCATCGTCGAGGCGCCGCTCGAGATTGCCTGGATTGCCCCCTGGGCCGCCGCAATGTTGAGATCCGTCAGGATATTGATCTTGTTGACGCCGGAGGCGATGGCTTTCCGGAAGGCATTTTCCGAAAGTCCCGAGCCTCCGTGGAGGGTCAGCGGAACATCCGCCGCCTCGGAGATCCCCCGGATCCGGTCAAAATCGACCTTCGGCTGCACCGCATAGGAGCCGCGGGCCGTGCCGACTGCGATGGAGAGCGCGTCGACATGGGTCCGCTTCACATACTCGCGGGCTTCATCCGGCAGGGTGAAGCCGTCCTCATCCAGCTCACCCGTCAGCTCGGAGGCATCCGGCACATGGCCAAGCTCCGCTTCAACCGAGGCGCCGAAAACATGAGCGGTGTGGGTGAGTTCCGCCACTTTTCTGACATTTTCCTCGAAATTCTCAGCCGAGCAGTCATAGTCGACCGAGGTGAAGCCGGCCTTCAGGGCCTCAATGCAGCCGTCAAACGAGCAGCCGTGATCATAGTGAACGGCGACCGGTACTTTGGCATTTTTTGCCATCGGGAGTACAAAGGAGATGAACTCCTCCATCGGACAGATGTCCGCAAGCTGCTCGTCATATGCCAGTATGACCGGTGCGTTCAGCTCCTCGGCCGCCATTAAAACGCCGCGTGCCATCTCGAGGGTAAGGGTGTTGAAATGTCCCACCGCATATTTACCCTCCCGGGCCGGTTCCAAAATTTCTTTCAGATTAACAAGCATATTGAGCCTCCTTTAAGTTTGATCAATGGTGGAAAAGTCTGATGCCCGTAAATGCCATTGCCATCCCGTACTTGTCGCAGCACTCGATGACAGCGTCGTCGCGGACCGAGCCGCCCGGCTCCGCGATGTAGCACACGCCGCTCTTCTTCGCGCGCTCAATGTTGTCCGAGAACGGGAAGAATGCGTCGGAGCCCAGGGACACGCCGGTCTGGGTGTCAAGCCATGCGCGCTTCTCTTCCGCCGTAAAGACTTCCGGCTTCTCCTTGAAGATCTTCTGCCATGCGCCGTCGCGAAGGACATCCATGTACTCGTCGCCGATGTAGACGTCGATTGCATTGTCGCGGTCCGGGCGCTTGATGCCGTCGATGAACGGCAGGTTAAGGACCTTCGGGCACTGGCGGAGCAGCCAGTTGTCGGCCTTCTGGCCGGCGAGGCGCACGCAGTGGACGCGGGACTGCTGGCCGGCGCCGACGCCGATGGCCTGGCCGTCCTTCGCGTAGCATACGGAGTTGGACTGGGTGTATTTCAGGGTGATGAGCGAGATCACGAGGTCGCGCTTTGCATTTTCCGGAATGTCCTTGTTGGCGGTCACCACGTTTGCAAGGAGATCGTTGTCGATCTTAAGCTCGTTTCTGCCCTGCTCGAAGGTGATGCCGAAGACATCCTTGTGCTCCAGCGGTTCCGGGACATAGTCCGGATCGATCTCGATGACCGTGTAGCCGCCCTTCTTCTTCTCCTTCAGGATCGCGAGCGCCTCATCGGTGTAGCCCGGAGCGATCACGCCGTCGGAGACCTCGCGCTTGATGATCTTCGCGGTGGAGGCATCGCAGACGTCGGAGAGGGAAATGAAGTCCCCGAAAGAGCTCATGCGGTCAGCGCCGCGGGCTCTCGCGTAGGCGCATGCGAGCGGAGAAAGCTCCTCCATGTCGTCCACAAAATAAATCTTTTTCAGCACATCGGAGAGCGGAAGGCCGACAGCCGCGCCCGCCGGAGAGACGTGCTTGAAGGAAGTTGCCGACGGAAGACCGGTCGCGCGCTTAAGGTCGCGGACAAGCTGCCAGCCGTTCAGTGCGTCCATGAAGTTGATGTAGCCCGGGCGTCCGTTCAGGACTTTGATCGGCAGATCGCGCCCGTCGCTGACATAGATGCGGGAAGGCTTCTGGTTGGGGTTGCAGCCGTATTTCAGTTCAAGATCTTTCATTTTTCTTCCTTTCTTATTGTGAAGTTACTTGTTCTTGTTAACGATGCGGGTCTCGTAGGTTCCGTCTTCGATGTTGATGTAGCGGACAAACAGGGATACCTTGTTGTCCTCGTTTAAGGATGTCCAGATGAGGTCGGTGGTCTCATCGATGTCATCGCCGACTTCGACCGGGATCGGCTCGCCTTCAAAGCTCGGGATCGGGCTGCCGTCATCGACATAGGTGCTGATGAAGTGGCCGATTCCTGCCAGTGCGGGAGAATAGGAAAATGTAAACCGATGGTCCGCCTCGGGATCGCCGTCCGCGCTCTTCAAGATGGACAGCGCATAGTTGAAGCCGCCTTCCACGAGATGGATCACGCCGGAGATGCGCGGTGTCCAGTTCGGGCCGTCCGGCTCATAGCGGCGGGTGCGAAGAGACTGTTCGAAGGTGAGCTGGCTGTCGAGACCGTCATAGATCGTGTCGGTCTGGTTGCCGTTCGTGACGATCGTCTTGCTGCCGAGCACGCGAACGGGTGCGTAGATGATGAGGCTCGGATCGACCATCTTAGAGGGATCGAATGCTTCCGTGCGGATGCCCTGTCCGTCCTCGACGAAGATACGATTGCGGGAGTTGGCGCTTCTGCCCATGATGAAGTAGGCAGCGACGGCTGATTTTCCGTCAGCCGAGCGTCCGAGCATGATTCCGCGGCCCGGATAGGTCTTTGACTTCAAGAGTTCTCCAAGATTCTGTTTTTTCATTTGCTTATCCTCCTTGGGGGCACTTCAAGATATTCTAAGGGAATGCCATAGAGTTCGGAAAGAGCCATGAGATCGCTGAACCGGATCTCTGTCGCTCCGGACTCCCAGTTAATGATCGTCTGCTTGTTTCTCTTTATTGCGCGGGCTGCCTCTACCTGCGTCAGCCCTGCATTCACCCTTGCTGCTTTCAGTTTAATCTTTGGAAAGTCCATTATCTATCCCTCTTTGCCCATTTTCCTTCGATAAATCCATGGTAATCCATTTGAAATGGATTTTCAAGAAGAATAAATGTGTTTTTAAACCGAAAGACATTCAAGTCAGCCGACTTCCCTATTAAAATAGAAGAACATCACAAAGTCAAGAGGCATTTTATGGATAATATGGAGCACC
Source organism: uncultured Eubacteriales bacterium (assembly GCA_900317515.1). Lineage (GTDB taxonomy): Bacteria > Bacillota > Clostridia > Lachnospirales > Lachnospiraceae > Chordicoccus. The sequence continues at coordinate 9,646 of ONHA01000041.1, read as the reverse complement.
GAAAGGCAATCCTTTCCGAAAACCTCATACGATTTGTCAAGGCCAACGGCTGGACCGAGATGGAGGCTGCAAGGCGGGGCGGATTCAATCCCCAGACCTTTTACAGCTGGATCAACAAAGTCTCCTACCCCGGTCCCGAGAACCTGATTCGTCTCGCCGAGCTCTTCCACTGCCAGATCTTTGAGCTGACCGAGGAAAAATGGTACATCGATGAGCGCAAGCGCTTTCTTACCATCGGCGCGAGCGACACGCTCACCCTCTACGACTCGAATCCGCACTTCGCCGCCTGGTGCCGGATCGGCACGACCCTGGCAAAGGCCAATCGTCTCGAGGCCTATGTAAAAAGAATACGTGAAGAGATAAAATAAAAGGATATAACCTCAAGGCAGGTCATATCCTTTTTGTCTATTTCCTCTTCACAGTAACTATCAGACCGTCCACATTGTTTCCGGATACGGTGTACATTCCTTCCGGTTCCTCGATTTCCATCTCCGCTGTAAAGAAGATATCATATGTCCCGTCATCGCATGTGACGGTGAGCGGCTCATCTTCCGACGTTCCCGCCCTTAAAAAATCAATATACTCCTCAAGACACAGGTTGTGCGCCGTCATGTAAAATGCGTGCGGCATCCCGACATAGCGGAAATGCCAGGCCTCATTGGAAATGCCGGTGATTGCCGTCTTATCCTCCGCATAGCGCCTCACAAACCCGAAGTGCTGGCAGTTGTTCCGCATCCAGACCGCATTCTGGCTCTCGGAAAATGATCCCTGGGACCCGTCCGGATAAAAGATCCCGACATCCACCGCAAGTCCGGTATGGTGCTCGCTGTACCCGGGAGCGGCGACATACTTCTTCGCATAGTCCTCCCCGTAGGCCGCCGTGATCTCCTCCATGACGCCCTGCTGGTACTCCTTCGTGCGGTAGGCGGAGGTGATGCCGGTCTCCTTCGTCCCGATCGCCTCGTCGCAGGCCGCGATCATCGCATCGAGGTGCGGCAGGATCCGCCCGGCGACCGAGAACTCCAGCTTGTCCACCTGGTAGTAGAAGCTCTGGTTCTCCCGGATGTTTTTGATGTCCAGCGTGGCCTCGTTGGCCTCGAAGTCAAAGGGATAGGAGCTGTTGACAAGAATGAGGTCGCCCGTGTGTATGTCCTTTTCGGAAAATGAAAGGCGCACAGGCGCCGGCGTGCTCTCCGCCGGGGTGGTCTCCGGGGCGGCCGTCACGGACGCGGTGCTGCTCTCGGCCGGCGGCAGGGTTTCATTTTCAGCGGGCTTCTTCCCTCCGCAGGCGGTGATAAGAAGCGCAAGGGTTAAAAGAAGCGCAGAGAGTATCTGCGCTTTTAAACATTTTTTATTGTTCATTGTCAATCCTCGAAAAACTGGCGCATCTTCCGCATCTTGATGTCGCGCTTCATGTCATCTTCTTCAAGCTGCAGGTAGATGAGCTTTCTGTCGTTGGGCCGCACAAAGACGTAGGGCTTTCTGGCCGGGTCGTTGGCGGAGTAGTCAAGCACCGTGTAGCCGTGCTGGAATGCGTCGAGGTGATGGGAGCCCAACGGTGCGATGCACTCGATGTCGATGAGGCTCAGGGAGTCCTTATGCTTGCGGCTCTGCTTGGAGAAGACGGCGTCGATGTCCATCTCGCCGTTTGCGTAGGAGTACTCATACTCGAGGTCGAGACGAGGGACGTAGAAGTAGCAGACGATTACCATGATGATCGCCGGAATCATCAGGATATAATATATAAGGATCCCCCCGATGAGGAAGACGGCGGTCAGCGCGAAGATCAGCGGCTTCTGGATCTTCTCCCAGGCCGTGGCGTTTCTTTTGACAAGCAGCTCTTCATATACATCACCCATAACTAAGTACCTCCGTTCAGATGATCATACCACATTTTGAAGTGGTGTTCAAGGGAGGGTTCTTGGGAATTCGGAAATGGGGGGCTCTCCGCCAACCTTCCGAAACTGAACAGCCATGCCAGCTCGATTCCGCAGGTCTTCGACCTGCTCCATCTCGCTGCGGCTGGCGCCGCTCTCCGCCGACCTTCTTCGACCTGTCAAGCCGTGCAGCTCGATTCCGCGCTGCGCGCTTCATCTCGCTAGGCTGATCGCCTTATGCCGACGAAAAAACAAAACCCCGGGAAAGCAAGCAAGCTTGCTCCCGGGGTATTTGTTTTTTCGTCAGCGCACGGCTTGACAGGGTTTTACATCATTCCCCCCATTCCAGCCCCACCGGCCGGCATCGGAGGAGTCGGCTCCTTAATCACGGAGACCGCGGACTCGGTCGTCAGCAGGGTCGCCGCGACGGAGTTTGCATTTTCAAGAGCGGAACGTGTCACCTTGACCGGATCAAGGATCCCGTGCTCAACCATATCGACATACTCGCCGGTGAGAGCGTTGTAGCCGATGCCGTTGCCCGCCTCGCGGACCTTGTTCACGATGACGGCACCCTCCTCGCCCGCATTCACAGCGATGCGGTAGAGCGGAGCCTCCAGAGCCTTCTGGATGATCTTCGCGCCGGTCTTCTCGTCGCCCTCAAGGCTGTTCACCAGATCGGTGAGCTCGTCGGCAGCATGGATGTAGGCTGTGCCGCCGCCCGCGATGATGCCTTCCTCGACAGCCGCGCGGGTCGCGTTCAGAGCGTCCTCCATGCGGAACTTCTTGTCTTTCATTTCCGTCTCGGTCGGAGCGCCAACGCGGATAACCGCAACGCCGCCTGCGAGCTTTGCGAGACGCTCCTGCAGCTTCTCGCGGTCGAAATCGGACTTGGTCTCCTTGATCTGGGCCTTGATCTGCGCAACGCGGGCCGCGATCTCATCCTTGTTGCCTTCGCCGTCGACGATGATTGTATTTTCCTTCTGGACCTTGACGGACTTCGCGCGGCCTAGCTGCTCGAATGTGACGTCCTTGAGGTCGAGGCCGATCTCGTCGGAGATAACCGTGCCGCCGGTCAGGATCGCGATATCCTTCAGCATCTCTTTTCTTCTGTCGCCGTAGCCCGGGGACTTGACAGCGACAACATTGAAGGTGCCGCGCAGCTTGTTGACGATCAGGGTCGTCAGAGCCTCACCCTCGATATCCTCGGCGATGATGAGCAGCTGTCTGCCGCTCTTCACGATCTGCTCGAGAACCGGAAGAAGGTCCTGGATGTTGCTGATCTTCTTGTCAACGATCAGGATGAACGGCTCCTCGAGGTTCGCCTCCATCTTCTCCATGTCGGAGCACATGTAAGCGGAAATGTATCCGCGGTCAAACTGCATGCCTTCGACAAGGTCCAGCTCGTCCACCATGGTCTTGGACTCTTCGATCGTGATGACGCCGTCCTTGGAAACCTTCTCCATCGCGTCTGCGATCATGGCGCCGATCGTGTCATCGCCTGCGGAAACCGCTGCGACACGCTCGATCTGCTTCTTGCCGCTGACCGGCTTGCTCATTGCAACCAGGGACTTGACGGCAGCGTCGGCAGCCTTCTTCATGCCTTTTCTTAAAATGATCGGGTTTGCACCTGCAGCCAGGTTCTTCATGCCCTCCTTGACCATCGCCTGAGCGAGAACCGTAGCGGTCGTTGTGCCGTCGCCGGCGACATCGTTGGTCTTGGAAGCGACCTCACGGATGAGCTGAGCGCCCATGTTCTCGAAACCGTCCTCAAGCTCGATCTCCTTCGCGATCGTGACACCGTCGTTCGTGATCGTCGGTGCGCCGTAGGATTTCTCCAGAACAACGTTTCTGCCCTTCGGGCCGAGCGTTACGCGGACAACATCCGCCAGTTTGTCGACGCCTGCCTGAAGCGCCTCTCTTGCCTCTACACCGTATTTGATATCCTTAGCCATGATTTAGTCCTCCTCCACAATTGCGAGAATGTCGTTCTGGCGGACAACCGTATACTCATCGTCGCCGAGCTTGACATCCGTGCCTGAATATTTCGAATAAATAACCTTCTGACCGACTTTAACGTTCATAACGACTTCCTTGCCGTCGACAACGCCGCCCGGCCCTACTGCGATGACTTCCGCCTGCTGCGGTTTCTCTTTTGCCTGGCCCGGAAGAACGATTCCGGAAGCTGTAGTCTCTTCAGCCATGAGCTGCTTTAAAACGACCCGGTCGCTTAACGGTACAAGTTTCATAATATTGCCTCCTTGTAAGAATTATCCTCTTTACTTGTCTGTTAGCACTCATTTGTTTGGAGTGCTAACATCTATCGAGTAATATACATCGTCCCCCGGCAATTGTCAATAGTGTTTTTCAAAAAATAAAGACCGGCAGCAGATGCCGCCGGCCGTGTCTTCATTTTAAATCACTTCTTATCCTTGCTTAATTTCAGCTCATCAAGCTCCTCGAAAATGTAATCATTGAGCACCTTGATGTAAGTCCCCTTCATGCCCGAAGAGCGGGACTCGATGATGCCTGCGCTCTCGAACTTCCGGAGCGCGTTGACGATGACCGATCTCGTGATCCCCACGCGGTCCGCGATCTTGGACGCGACCAGGATGCCCTCCTTGCCGCCGAGCTCGTCGAAGATGTGGGTGATCGCCTCAAGTTCGGAGAAGGACAGCGTTGAAAATGCGGACTTCACGATCCCGCGCTTTCTCTGCTCCTCCGCATTCTCCTCGTCGACCGACCGCATCATCTCAAGTCCCACGACCGTCGTGCCGTACTCGCTGACGATGATATCCTCGATGTCGAAGCCCCCGTTCGAGCGATAGCAGAACACCGTGCCGAGACGCTCGCCGGCGATATCGATCGGGTTGATGATCGCCTCGTAGCCCTTTACGGCTTCCGGTTCAAAGCCGAGGGTCATGAGGTTTACATTTTCCTTGGTCGAGAGAACCCCGAGGAACCGCTCATTGAGAAGCGGATCGATGAACTCACCCACCTTGTCCGAGAGAAGCTCGGTGAGCTCCGGCACTCCGTTGCAGATGCCGACGCCGAGCACCTTTCCCTTTTTGCTGATGACCAGAATGTTGGCCCCCAGTGTCTCCACCATCACCTGGCAGATATCGTTGAACACCACCTTGGAGCTGCTTGTCGTATGGAGCAGCTTATTGATTTTACGGGTCTTGTCCAGAAGCTGAACGCTCATTTTTTGCTCCTTTCTCCTGCTGTCGAACGCATTAACACAAATATATAGACATGCCAACCATTATTATCCATATTAACACAAAAATACCACCAAAACAACTATTTTGATGGTATTTTCTGACTTTATTTAAATTGTTTTTTCGCGGTACCCGCAATTCGGGTCCGAGCACACCAGATTCGGACCTTTTTCGATCATGTACTTCCCGCATTTCGGGCAGGTCTTGCCGCTCGGCTTCGTCCAGGAAATGAAATTGCACTCCGGATTGTTCTCGCACCCGAAATAGCGTCTGCCCTTCTTGGTGCGCTTCAGCACGATCTCGCCGCCGCACTCCGGACATTTGACGCCGATCTTCTCGAGGAAGGGCTTCGTGTTCCGGCACTCCGGGAAGCCCGGACATGCCAGGAACTTGCCGTGCGGCCCGTACTTGATGACCATGCGCCTGCCGCAGTTCTCGCAGATGACATCGCTCTCCTCGTCCGCGACCTTGACACGGTCGAGCTCGCTCTCCGCCTTGTCCACGGCCTCCTTGAGGTCCGGATAGAAGTTCCTCACGATCGTCTTCCACTCGATCTTTCCGTCCGCGACGCTATCGAGCAGAAGCTCCATATTTGCCGTAAAATGAACATCCACGATCTGCGGGAACTCCTGACACATGATCCGGTTGACGACCTCGCCGAGCTCGGTCATGTAGAGGTTCTTCTGTTCCTTCGTGATATAGCGGCGGGCGACGATCGTCGTGATCGTCGGCGCGTAGGTGGACGGACGGCCGATTCCGAGCTCTTCCAGCGTCCGGACCAGCGACGCCTCCGTGTAGTGGGCGGGCGGCTGAGTGTAGTGCTGCTCCGGCTTGAGCCCGGCCAGCGTGAGAGCGGTCTCCTTCGTAAGGCTCTCCGCACCGCGGCTGCCCGAGAATCTCTCATCTTCCTCCGTCATATAGACATCCATGAAGCCTGCGCTCTTTAAGTTGGAGGAGGACATCGTGAACATGTATTTTCCGCCCCGGATTTTTACGGAGGCGGTGTCGTAGACCGCGTTCGCCATGCGGCTGGCCGTGAAGCGCTTCCAGATCAGCTGGTAAAGCCTGAACTGATCCCGGGTCAGCGAATCCTTGACCATAGCCGGCGTGCGGCGGATATCCGTGGGGCGGATTGCCTCGTGGGCATCCTGTGCGTGCGAACCCGCTGCGTTCTTTCCTGCATTTTCCCCGATCGCGGCCTCTCCGAAATTCTCCCGGATATAGTCTGCCGCGGCCGCCGCGGCCTCCGCCGCGATGCGCGTCGAATCGGTTCTTAAATAGGTAATAACACCGACGGTACCCTCGCCCTTGATGTCAACGCCCTCGTAGAGCTGCTGGGCGATCCGCATGGTCTTGGCCGTCGCGAAGTTGAGCGCCTTGGACGCTTCCTGCTGCAGCGTGCTGGTCGTGAACGGAAGCGGCGGCTTCTTCTGCCTCTCCGAGTGCTTCACGTCCGTGATCTCGTAGGAGACGCCTTCCAGCTCCTTAAGGATCTGATCGACCTCCGCTCTGGAGGCCAGACTCATCTTTTTGTCCGTCCCGTAAAAATGGGCCGTAAGCGGCGTCTTCCGCCCGGGAACCGTGAAATCCGCGTCGAGCGACCAGTACTCCTGCGGGATGAAGGCTGCGATCTCATTTTCCCTGTCCGCGATGATGCGGAGCGCGACCGACTGGACGCGGCCTGCCGACAGGCCCCTCTTTACTTTCGCCCAGAGAAGCGGCGAGATCTGGTAGCCGACCATGCGGTCGAGCACGCGGCGGGCCTGCTGGGCGTCCACGAGGTTCATGTCGATTCCCCGGGCGTTCTTGAGCGAGGCCTTGACCGCGTTCTTCGTGATCTCGTTGAACGTGATGCGGCTCATCTTCTTCTCTTCAAGCTTGAGGGCCGCGACCAGGTGCCAGGAGATCGCCTCTCCCTCACGGTCCGGGTCGGTTGCAAGATAGACCTTGTTCGCGGTCTTCGCGGCCTTGCGGAGCTTGGCTAAGAGCTCGCCCTTGCCCCTGATTGTGATATATTTCGGTTCGAAATCGTTCTCGACATCGATCCCCATCTGGCTTCTCGGCAGATCCCTGACGTGCCCCATCGAGGCGATGACCTCATAGTTTGAGCCGAGAAACTTCTTGATCGTCTTCACCTTGGCCGGCGACTCGACGATGACCAGATTCTTTGCCACTTAACTTACCTCCTGCAAAAATGGACGCGGCAGCCCGCGTCCGGTATATCGGAATGAACTATACAATAAAGTTTTTTCTCTTGCAAGAGGAAAATGAAAGAATTTTCCACATTTTAATAGTTTTTCACAATTTTACGGTGAGATTTTGGGCATATTTCACAAAATGCAGGAGTCGACGGATATGAGGACGGTTCTTTTTTGCGCTGAAGGGCCTGCCTCATGTCCCCATACGTCTTTTGGGGCACATAGAAGGACCGCCCGACGGGCGGCCCTTTCAGGTTCGCGGTATGAATTTATTTCACTTCTCCACAGGTCGAGCAGCGGGTTACGGTGTGTGTTACGGCATCGTGATGAACGGTCTTGTATTCCGCGTCATGATGGACGGTCTTGTATTCCGCATCATGATGAACGGTCTTGTATTCCGCATCATGATGGACAGTCTCGTACTGGGCATCATAATAGACAGTGTAACCAAGTACGCGAAAATCATTGTGCCAGCGTCCGTGTCCATACAGGGGGCTGTCCTCCGGCTTACCGGCTGCTTCCCATGCGTAGGCCATATCAAGGCTGTGCCTCATCCATTTGGCACCCGCTGTTCCCGGGCCGCCGTCCAGCACGTATCTTTTCCCGTCGATGACCTGTCCGACAAGAGACAGGTCTTCTGTTTCAATTATATCATCGTCATCGCAGAAAAACTCGCCGCATGTGTTGCATGTGCAGCCGTATACATAGATCGGCTCCGCTTTTCTTGCCCCATCAGGGAGTTTAGTTGCGTCAGGTCCGATTTCTTCGGTGTAGGCGTCCCTGACCAGGACCTGTTCATCATAAGCCTCCTTAACGAGTTTCTTCTCGTCATAGGCTTTCTTGACGAGAACCTGCTCATCATAGGCTTTCTTGACGAGAACCTGCTCATCGTAGGCTTTCTTGTCGATCACGGTCTCCGTGACCCAGCTGTGGACATGGCCCGGCGCCACCCGCATCCGATAATTATAAATAAAAGTCACGATCTGCGCCCTCGTGCAGGAATCATTCGGGTGGAATTTTCCGTCCCCCTTTCCGTTCGCCACCCCGGACGCAGAGGCCCAGCTCACGGACTCGTAATACCACTGGCCTGATCTCACATCAGGGAAGGAACGACCCGCACCCTGGGAGGGCTTGTAACAGTTATCGATATGCTCGGCATAGTTCCCGAGCATCGTCACGATCATTGCCCTGCTGCAGACCGTGTCGGGACTGAAAATCGGTTTACCGTCCACTGTGCCGTAGCCCGAGGTGATATGGTTGTTCACCGCCCAGGCGACCGCGTTGTAGTACCATAGCGAACTGCTCTTCACATCGGCAAAGGAAGTGTTCGCTTTGACCGAAGGCCTGCCCGCGAAATTGTAGAGAAACGTCACCGCCTCAGCCCTCGTGCAGGTCTTGTCCGGCAAAAAATATCCGCCCCGGCCGGAGGTGACCTTCTCGTCGATCGCCCATGTGACGGCGTCACGGTACCAGGCAGTTTTCGCTACGTCAGGGAAGGAGGTTTGGGCGGCTTCCGTCCTGCGTGCGGAAAGGACAGAGAGGACGACGATAAGAATAATTGCAGAGAGTTTAAGAAGAAGGTTGTTAGTTTTTTTGTTTATCATGCTGCGCCTCCTGAATGTAAAAATGACAAGGCGTCCCAGGACAGAATTTTTCTGCCACGGGGGTGAATAACCCTGTCGGCTTCTCGAAAGGACTCATTTGTCCTTATGTATTTATTATACATGCGGCTGCTTGAAAAGAACAATACAATTTCATAAATTTGCCTTGCTGAGGACTTTGACATTCCCCAGACCTTCAGCGGCTTCCGGAATTGATAATCAATCGATTACTACATTTTTCAATTTGTCCTTTGGGTATGTAAAAGGACCGCCCGGCAGGCGGCCCTTTCTTGTTCGCAGTATATATTTATTTCACGGCTCCGCATGATGTGCAGCGCGTCACGGTATGCGTCTCAGCGGCATGATGAACTGTGGTATACTCTGCATCATGATGAACGGTCGTGTACTCCGCGTCATGATGGACGGTCATGTACTCGGCATCATGATGAATGGTTGTATACTCCGTGTCGTGATGGACGGTTTCGTAAACCGCATCATGATGGATGTACTCTCCCGTCGCTACCGGTTCGACGCTGTAGCGTGCGCCGCCTTCGGCTTCATGTGCATCCCCACAGTGGATGCCAATCTCTCGGCTGTTCTGTGTCATGAAACCGCACCGAGCACATACATAGAACTCATCATATACCGGCTCGTCCCACGCACCTTCGACCTCTACCTGCTCATCCCACGCATCTCTTACCTTGACCGTTTCGTCCCAGGCATCTTTCGTCTTGACCTGTTCATCCCATGCA
>ONHA01000055.1 GCA_900317515.1 uncultured Eubacteriales bacterium | reverse complement strand
TACTGCCTGATCAACAAGATGGTTGCCGACGGTAAGACTGTTATCATGATTTCCTCGGAAATGCCGGAGCTTCTCGGCATGTGCGACCGCATCTATGTCATGAACGAAGGCCGAATCGTGGGAGAATTCCCGGCGGCCGGAACCACCCAGGAGATGATCATGGGCGCTATCATCCGTTCTTCCAAATAATTCGGAAAGGGGACACTGAAAATGAATGATAAAAAGAAAAACGCAATAAACATGAAGGATTTTTTGGGAAAGTACACGATGGTCATCGCGCTTGTGGTCGTATTTTTCCTGTTTGTGTACCTGACCGGCGGCCGTCTTCTGTATCCCCAGAACATGTCTAACCTGCTCCTGCAGAACGGCTACGTTCTTGTCATGGCGTGCGGCATGCTCCTCTGCATCCTGACCGGCGGCAACATCGATCTTTCCGTCGGTTCGGTCATCTGCATGGTCGGCGGTGTGGCGGCGGTCATGATTACCAACATGTCCATGAATCCGTTCCTGGCCATCCTCGTCGGCATGATCATGGGTATTCTCGCAGGTATCTGGCACGGTTACTGGATCGGCTATGTCCGCATTCCTCCGTTCATCACCACGCTGGGCGGTATGTTCATTTTCCGCGGCATCGGCCGTCTGGTTCTGAACTCCAAGACCGTGGCTGTCCAGAATGCCACATTCCTGAACATTTTCACGGCCTACATCAAGATCCCGGGTCTTGACAGCGGAAAAGTCCTGATGTCCCCGATGGTGGTCGGCATCATCGTAACGGTGGTTCTCTTCCTCAATGTTATCCGTTCGCGCGCCGATAAGAAAAAACACGGCTATCGCCAGAACAGCACGATCGCCGATTTCGGCAAGACGGCAGTCATCGCGGCAGTCCTGCTTTTCTACTGCTGGAAACTCTCCAACTACAAGGGTATCTCGGTCATGCTGGTGTGGGTAGTTGCGATCTGCCTGATCTACAACTTCATCACTTCCAAGACCGCTTTCGGCCGTTACTTCTACGCGGTCGGCGGCAATGAAAAGGCGACCAAGCTCTCCGGTATCAACACCAACAAGGTCTATTTCCTGGCCTACGCGAACATGGGCATGCTGGCAGGCCTCTGCGGCCTCCTCTGCCTGGCCCGTATCGGTTCCGTCAACGGTTCCACCGGTACATCTTTCGAGATGGACGCCATCGGCTCCTGCTTCATCGGCGGCGCTTCCGCTTACGGCGGATCCGGTACTGTTCCGGGCGTCATCATCGGCGCTCTGCTCCTCGGCGTCATCAACATGGGTATGTCGATCCTGGGTATCGGCGACTCCTGGCAGTATGTCGTCAAGGGCGCGGTTCTTCTCGTGGCGGTTATCTTCTCCGTCGTGACAAAGAAGGGCAAGAACTGATTTTGTAAAATAAAAACACCGGCGGGTGTCCTTATCGGGCATCCGCCGGTGTTTTCATTTTAAGGAGTTATGCTTTCGCGTGCTGTTTCTTAAGCGTGTTCATGGCCGTGATCGCGAGGTCGATCGCAAGGACGACCAGGACGACCGCGATGCCTGCCTGGATGTAGCTCCACATGCCGCCGGCCCGAACCTTGGCCAGGATCGTCTGGATGAGCGAGCAGATCGTGACGACAAGCATGAAGCACATCGGGATGTAGAACATCTTGTTGTTGCGGCCGATGGAGCCGAGCCATGCGCAGACGGCAAGGAGGCCGAGAGCGGCGAGCAGCTGGTTGGCGGCGCCGAAGAGCGGCCAGATCTTGGAGTAGCCGGTGAGACCCAGGGCGACGCCGAACACGACGGTGATCGCGGTGGAGACGTACGGGTTGGCAAGCGTGCCGCGGATGCCGGTCGCATCCTTCGGGGTCTCTCCTTCGTTGAGCCAGAACTCCTGGAACATGTAGCGGGCAAGTCTTGTCGCTGTGTCGAGAGAGGTCAGGCAGAAGACGGAGACGGCGAGGACCAGCATCTGGTAAATGACGTTCTGGACGCCTTCATTGGTGAAGGAGCCGAGCATGCGGGAAAGGCCGGTCGCGAAGACGATAGTCGGGCTGGCGAGCTTCAGCTCTTCGGCCGGGACATTGACTTCCTTCCAGACGTAGGCGACGGCGCAGAGCGAGAGGACCGCGACGACGCACTCGACAAGCATGGCGCCGTAGCCGATCGGCATGGCGTCGCGCTCATTGTCGAGCTGCTTGGCTGTCGTGCCGGAGGAGACCAGCGAGTGGAAGCCGGAGATCGCCCCGCAGGCGATCGTGACGAACAGAGCCGGGAAGACCGTGCCGCTCGTGAAGAGGCCGTTGCCGGTCGCCGTGAAGCCTGTGAACGCCGGGATCTCGGTGGAGCCCGTGCCCGTCAGGGCCGCGCCGACGACCGAGATGACCGCGACGGCGATCATGAAGTAGAGCAGGAACGAGCTTAAGTAGTCGCGGGGCTGCAGCAGGATCCAGACCGGTGTGACCGAGGCGATCAGAATGTAGACGCCGAGGACATACATCCAGGTGTTGTAGGTGAGGGCGATCGGATGCCAGTTGAGGCCGATCACGACGATCAGGACGATGCCGACGCAGCCGATCACGGAGGCGATGCCGACCGGGACATTTTTCCGGTAGACAAGGATGCCGAAGATGATCGCGAGCACGATGAACAGGACGGAGATCGTCGCGGTGGAGAGGTTCGCGTCAAGGTTGGCGCCCTCGAAGGCCTTGCCGGCCGCATTGGTCGTGCCGAAGGTGGAGGCGACGATGGATGCGAAAGCCGCAACAACGAGCAGCAGCGTCAGCCACGCGAAGGTCAGGAACAGGCGCTTTGCCTTCTGGCCCATCGTGTCTCGGATGACCTCGCCGATGGACTGGCCCTTGTTGCGGACCGAGGCGAAGAGCGCGCCGAAGTCATGGACGCCGCCGAAGAAGATGCCGCCGACGACAACCCAGAGAAGAACCGGGACCCAGCCGAAGATCGCGGCCTGGATCGGTCCGTTGATCGGACCCGCACCCGCGATCGACGAGAAATGGTGGCCCATCAGGACCGGAGCCTTGGCCGGCACGTAATCCATGCCGTCTTCAAGCTCGTGGGACGGAGTCTTCCGGGACGGATCGACACCCCACTCCTTTGCGAGCCAGCGGCCGTAAAGGAGATAGCCTGCGATAAGGACCGCGAGGCTGACCAGCAGAATGAGTAAAATGTTCATAGGTTTCCCTCCTCTTATCGGGCTTTATCTGACGCCAAAGCCCTTTTTATATATGTTAAGCACCTGCCTGGCCGACCGGTTGGAGGTGATCTCCTCGCGGCCAAGGTCCACGCAGATGAGGCGTCCTTCGGAACGTCCGCGCACGGTGAAAAGGTAATTCTTTTCATATCTGTATTTTCTGACTGCATCAAGGACTATCTCTCTGGGGGTTTTGTCAGAGAGAATGCACACCGTGATGTAGGAGACCATGTGGTCCTTTTCGGGATATTTCTCTCCCTTCCGGACATAGTTTTCTTCCATGTACCCTTCGATGAGGCTTTTTGCCTCTTTGAGCGTCTCCTCCGTACACTGTTCGGCGCGCATGAAGAGGACGTGCTCATACATCCGGGCGCTCCACAGGTTTACTTTTTGGGTCACGAGAAATTTCTCGCTCAGAGAGAAGAAAAAACCGCGGGCCGGATACTCGCGTCCTTCGATCCGGACCGGCCGGGTTATATCGAATGAACCGGACATAATCCCGAGCATGCGGTCAAGGTAGACTGTATCGTTCAATTGTCAGCACTCCATAATAATTATAAAAATTCTATTAAATAATTCATTACTATAGCACTGATAATACTTAAACACAATTAAGCAGTCGCTTCTGAAAAATGAAAAAAATGAATATATTTAAATGAATATATGCAAAAAATACATTTTTCCGAGTCGGTTCCCGGTGTATGATATGCCTTGACGATATTTACAATGTTTGGTATTATTAAGTATGCAAAATTGTATAAATTTCCAAAGGAGGGGATAGTAATGGCAAAAAAAGAAGGCGGCGGAGCATTTGCGGTAGCACAGCAGATTGGTAAATCACTGTTTCTGCCAATCGCGGTTCTGCCACCGGCAGGTATTCTGCTCGGTATAGGCAGCTCTTTCACAAACCCGACAACCATCGCGACATACGGACTTACCGGAATCCTGCACCCGGGGACATTCTTATACGGACTCATGCAGATGTTCGCCGGAGCCGGCAATGCGGTTTTCGGCAACCTGGCCCTGATTTTCGCCCTGGCTGTTGCGCTCGGCATGGCGAAGAAGGAGAAGGGCGTCGCGGTTCTGTCCGCGGGCGTATTCTATCTTATCATGCTGACCACCATGAATGTCTGCCTGCAGATCAGCGGACAGATCGTTGACGGCGTGATTCAGCCGGGCGTAAAGGACGGCGCGATCGCGACCGTGCTCGGCATCCAGACCCTGCAGATGGGCGTTTTCGGCGGTATCTTAGCCGGCGTTCTGGCAGGCGTTCTCTGCAACAATTTCTATAAGATGCAGCTGCCGAACGCGCTCTCATTCTTTGCGGGCACACGTTTTGTCCCGATCGTTTGTATGGTCGGCGGTATCATTGTCGGCGCTCTTATGTTCGTTGTCTGGCCGATCATCCAGAGCGGCATCTACGCACTGGGCGGTCTCGTACAGTCCGCGGGCTACTTCGGAACATTCATTTACGGCTGTATCGAGCGTGCTCTTATCCCGTTCGGTCTGCACCACATTTTCTACATGCCGTTCTGGCAGACCGGCGTCGGCGGCTCCATGATGATCGACGGCGTCCTCGTAGAAGGCGCGCAGAACATCTTCTTTGCAGAGCTCGCGTCCCCGAACACGACAAAGTTCTCTGTTGACGCAGCGCGCTTCCTCGTCGGCAAATATCCGTTCATGATGGGCGGTCTTCCCGGCGCAGCTCTGGCAATGTACACCTGCGCAAGACCGGAGAAGAAGAAAGAGGCAGGCTCCCTGCTGTTCTCCGTTGCGCTGACAACCTTCCTGACCGGCGTTACCGAGCCGATTGAGTTCACATTCCTGTTCCTTGCTCCGATGCTGTTTGCGGTCCATGTAGGATTTGCGGGACTTTCCTTTGCGCTCTGCCACATCCTGAAGATCGCTGTCGGTACAACGTTCTCCGACGGTCTCATCGACCTGATCCTCTACGGCGTCCTGCCCGGCCAGGCTAAGTCCAACTGGCTGATGCTGCTTCCGGTCATCGCGGGTTATTTCGTTCTGTACTTCATAGTGTTCCGCACCTTCATCCTCAAGATGGATCTCAAGACTCCGGGACGTGAAGCGGATGACGAGGAGATGCACCTTGTATCCAAGGACGAGTACCGTCAGGCAACAGGCGTCGGTCTTGCGGGCGGCAAGCCGAATGACGGCGTCGCACAGGATCCGAAGTCCGCAGCCATCCTGCAGGGTGTCGGCGGTGTTGACAACCTGACCGATATTGACTGCTGCGCAACCAGACTTCGTCTGACTCTGAAAGACACAAGTCTTGTAAATGAAGCCCTCTTAAAGAGCACGGGCGCTTCCGGCGTTGTTGTCAAGGGCAACGGCATTCAGGTCATCTACGGACCGTCCGTCACGATTGTCAAGTCGAACTTCGAGGAGTTCGTTGAGAAGGTCCACTTCGGCACGATTGTGATGCCGGACACCGTGGCAGCACCCGCTCCGGCAGCAGAAGCGCCGAAGAAGACCAAGACGATGGAAGATGCTGTCTATGCCGCGCACATGAACGGCGAGATGAAACTGATGTGCGAGGTCGAGGATGAGACGTTTGCCCAGTGCATGCTTGGCGACGGCGTGGCAATCGAGCCGTCTGAAGGCAAGCTCTACGCGCCGTGCGACGGCAAGGTGGATTCCGTGTTTGATACCAAGCATGCAGTTTCCCTGATTTCCAAGGAAGGCTCCGAGATCCTGCTTCACATCGGTATCGACACTGTCCAGCTCGGCGGAAAGTTCTTCGAGACCCATGTGAAGGACGGACAGGAAGTCAAGAAGGGCGACCTGCTTGTCTCCTTCGATATCGATGCGATCAAGAAGGCCGGCTACAAGGTCACAACACCGTGCATCATCTGCAACACGGATGATTACAGCGTGGTGAAGCCGCTGAAGACCGGCAAGGTCAAGGTCGGCGACGATCTGCTGAAGGTGGAAGGCTGATACAGGCTTAAAAATTTACGATAAGACATGAGGCGGCGCCGCTCCTTTTAGGGGGCGGCGCTGTTTTTATTGTGTAACAGACAAAATAAACCCCCTGCTATGCAGGGGGAGGGAAGATCTTTAGATATAAGAAATCTCCCGTGATATGATATATGTAGGTCTGCAAAA